>CAYNNX010000006.1:0-53873 GCA_964398515.1 uncultured Streptantibioticus sp.
GCATGCCCTCGGTGTGCGAGTCGACGGCATGGAAGACGTGACGGGTGCGCACGGACGTCCTTTCACGGGTCGGCGAGGGCCGGTCAGTGGTGACCCTGGGCGATGGCCTTCTCGGTGGCCGCGAGCACCCCCGCCTCGATCTCCCCGGTGAGCGGGGAGCGCGGCGGGCGGGTCGGGCCGCCGTAGCGGCCGGCGATGTCCATGGAAAGCTTGATCGACTGTACGAACTCCGTCCTGGAGTCCCACCGCAGGAGCGGGTGGAGCGACCTGTAGAGGGGCAGTGCCATCTCCAGGTCCCCGGCGACAGCGGCATGGTAGAGCTGGGCGCAGGTGGCGGGGAAGGCGTTCGGGTACCCCGCGATCCAGCCGACGGCACCGGCGAGCGCCAGCTCCAGGAGGACGTCGTCCGCACCGATCAGCACGTCGAGTTCGGGGGCGAGTTCGGCGATCTCGTACGCCCTGCGCACATCACCGGTGAACTCCTTGACGGCGACCACGCTGCCGTCGTCGTGGAGCCGGGCGAGGAGGGCCGGGGACAGGTCCACCTTGGTGTCGATCGGGTTGTTGTACGCGACTACCGGCACCCCTGCCCCGGCGACCTGCGCGTAGTGGGCGCGTACGGCGCGTTCGTCGGCGCGGTAGGCGTTCGGCGGCAGCAGCAGCACGGAGCCGCAGCCCGCTTCGGCCGCCTGCTCGGCCCAGCGGCGGGCCTCTGCGCTGCCGTAGGCGGCGACTCCGGGCATCACCCTGGCCCCGTCGCCCGCGGCTTCGACGGCGGTCCGGACGACGCGGGCGCGCTCCTCGGCGGTGAGGGTCTGGTACTCGCCGAGGGAGCCGTTGGGGACCACGCCGTCGCAGCCGTTGTCGATGAGCCAGCGGACGTGCTCGGCGTAGGCGTCGTAGTCGACGGAGAGGTCTTCGCGCAGCGGGAGCGCGGTGGCGACCATGATGCCGCGCCAGGGACGGCCGGCATTCCAGGAAGCGGAGGTCATGTCGAGCAACCCCTTCTGTAGTGTGTGACATTTTATTGGGGGGCCGCTGCTCCGGCAATCTGCCGGGAGCCGTGCGGAGTCAGTCGTCGGGTTCATCGAGCGAGCCGAGCACCCCGAGCGGTACGGGCACGGCGAGCGGCCGGCGCTCGGGGGAGGGCGGTATGCCCTCGCTGCCGCCCGCCGACAGGCAGGCCACGGCGGCCCCGCACACGCGGCCCTGACACCACCCCATGCCCGCCCGGGTGAGGAGCTTGACGGTACGGGCGTCACGGGCGCCGAAGTCGGTGACGGCCTCACGGACGCGGCCGGCGGTCACCTCCTCGCAGCGGCACACGTCGGTGTCGTCGGTGAGCCAGCCGGTCCAACCGCGACCGGGTGCGTGGGCGGCGGCCATGGCGTCGGCGAAGGCACGCATCCGGTCACGGCGGCCGCGCAGCTTGCGCACGCGCCCGCCGCCGAGCAGGGCGGGCTCGTTCCGCAGCCGGGCGGCCACCGCGATACCGGCCAGTTCGCCCTCGGCTCGGGCGAGTTGCCAGCCGCCGACTCCGCCGGTCTCACCCGCCGCCCAGATGCCGGGCACCGAGGTCTGCTGCAGGCCGTCCAGCACGAGGGCGTGTGTTCCCTCGGACGTACGCCGGGTCGCGCACCCGAGAGCGGTGGCCAGCTCGATCTGCGGGATCAGCCCGTGTCCGACGGCGAGCGCGTCGCAGGCGATCAGGCGGCCCGTCCCCCGCACGGGCCGCCACTGCGGGTCGAGCCGGGAGACGGTCACGGCCTCCACCCGGTCCGTGCCGTGCACCTCGGTGACCGCGCTGCGGGTACGCAGCCGCACCCGGTGGCGCAGCAGCGCCATGGCGTGGACCGCGGCCTCGGTGAGTTTGTGCAGGTTGGCGGCGAGGGCGCGCGGGTGGCGGGCGTAGCGGAGGTAGCCGGATGCTTCGACGACGGCGGGGACGCGCGCTCCGGCCGCGGCGAGGCAGGAGGCGACGGCGAGCAGCAGCGGTCCGCTGCCCGCGACGACGATCCGCCTGCCGGGCAGCACGAGCCCCGACTTCAGCATCGCCTGCGCGCCCCCGGCGGCCACCACCGCGGGCAGGGTCCAGCCGGGGAAGGGCAGGTGCCGCTCGTACGCGCCGGTCGCCAGTAGGATCGCGCGGGCCCGCACGCGCATCGGGCGCTCGCCGTCGCCGTCGGAACCGGTGACGGCGTGCACCGTCCACGACTCCTCGCCGTCGCGGGCCACGGTCCACACGTGGTGGCCGACGAGGTGCTCGACGCCGCTCTGCTCCCCTCGGCGGCGCAGGTCGGCGAAGGCGGACCACTGGTGGTGCAGGGCCTCGGGCCGGGCCGCCTTGAGGGCCGCGGCGGGGTGCCGGAAGTACTGGCCGCCGACCTGCGCGGACGCGTCCAACAGGGCGACGGACAAGCCCAGTTCGCGGGCGGCGACGGCACCGGCGAGGCCGGCGCAGCCCGCGCCGATCACCGCCAGGTCGTACGGTTCACACGCTGAGTCCGGCATGGCCGTGTCCCTCCTGGGTGGTGACGGTGTCGCCGGGCCGCGCGGGCACCAGGCAGGCTCGCCTGTTGGGCCGCCCGTTGACGGTGGCCAGGCAGTCGTAGCACTGCCCGATGCCGCAGAACGCGCCGCGCCGGCGGCCGGCGCCCCGCGTCGTGCGCCAGGCGAGAACGCCCGCGCCCCACAGTGCGGCGGCGATCGACTGACCGGGCACGGCGGTGACGGTCCGGCCGTCGACGGTGATCTCGAACGGCGGACCGGGTTGCGCTCCGGCCAGTTCGGCGGGGGTACGGGCCACTGGGGTCTCCTTTCGGACAAGCGGACGCCGGTCAGGTGGTCGAGGCGAAGCGGCCGGGATGGAACGGGCCCACGTCCAGCGGCGGTTCACCGCCGGTCAGCAGTCGGGCGATGACCAGTGCGGTGGCCGGAGCGAGCCCTATCCCCGCACCCTCGTGGCCGCAGGCGTGCAGCAGCCCGGACACGCGCGGATCGGGGCCGATCGCCGGCAGGTGATCGGGCAGATACGGGCGGAAGCCCGCGTACGTCCGGATCGCCCGCACCCCGGACAGCACCGGGAACAACGCGGTGGCCCCAGCCGCCAGGCGGCGCAGCGCCTCCACCGACAGCGTGCGGTCGAAGCCGACCCGCTCGCGGCTCGCGCCGATCAGCACCGGGCCCGCCGGGGTGCCCTCCACCACGGCCGAGGTCTGCAGCGCCGCCGAACCGCTCGCCACATCGGCGACGTAGTCCGCCGCGTACACCTTGCGCCGCACCACGCGCGGCAGCGGTTCGGTGACGAGGACGAAACCGCGGCGGGGCAGCACCGGCAGATCCGCGCCCGCGCGCCGGGCCAGCTCGCCGCCCCAGGCACCGGCCGCGTTCACCACGTACGGGGCGTGCACGGCACCGGCCGACGTCCGCACCCCCCTCACCTCGCCGCCCGCTCCCGTCAGCAGGCCGGTGACCTCCTCACCGAGGCGCAGCCGCACCCGCTCGCCGCCGGCGCGCAGCAGATGCGCCGCGGCCAGGGCGGGCTGGACCTGGGCGTCCTGCGGATAGTGGAAACCGCCCGCCAAGCCGGGAGCCAGATGCGGTTCGAGGTCGCGCAGACGGTCGGCCGGCACCTCCTCCGCCGCGACACCCGCCTTCACCTGCCGCGCCGCGAACTCCCGCAGTGCGTCCATCCCCGCCCCGTCGGAGGCGACGACCAGGCCGCCCTTGGCCTCGTACTCGATCTCCAACGGGAGCGGTTCGGCCAGTTGGCGCCACAACCGCGTGGACAGCAGCGCAAATTCCAGCTCCGGCCCCGGCTCCTTGTCGGAGACCAGCAGGTTCCCCTCGCCCGCACCCGTGGTCCCGCCCGCGACGGGACCGCGGTCGACCACGGTGACCGAAAGACCGGCCTGCGCGGCGTAGTAGGCACAGGCCGCACCGACCACACCTGCGCCGACGACGATGACGTCCGAGGAGTTTCTCGTGGACATGGGCAGTAATATTTCACATTGCACAGCCGCTGCCAAGAGTCTGCTCAGGGCAGCCCGGTCCGGCCCCGACAGCCACCCCGCGCCCGCCAGGTCACGTGTGACATTTCACATAAGTTCTGACGTCCCGGCGCTGTTCGAAAGCTCCCGCCCCTCCCTACCATCCGCGCCATGAATCTGGAGGTACGGCATTTGCGAGTGATCTGCGCGATCGCGGACGCCGGAAGTCTCACCCGGGCCGCCGCATCGCTGCGCATGACCCAGCCCGGACTCAGCGCCCAACTGCGGCGCATCGAGGCCATGCTGGGCGGGTCGATCTTCGAACGCGGGCAGGCCGGTGCCGTGCCGACCGCGTTCGGCGAGCTGGTGCTGTCCCGGGCCCGGGCCATCCTGCCGGGGATCGACGGTCTGCTGGCCGACACCGCCCGCGCCGCCGCGGCACACGATCGCATCCGCGTCGGATCGGTGGGCGCCCCGCTCCTGGCCGATCTCATCGTGGCAGTACGCGAGTTGATCCCCGGGGCGGAGGTGACGGCCCGGTGCCAGTACTCCGCCACGCCGCTCCTCGACGACCTCGTCGCAGGACGTCTGGATGCGGCCGTCCTCGGCGACAATCCCGGCCAGGAGCTCTCGCCTCGCGACGGAGTCGTCCTGCGTCCGGTCGTCACCGAGCCGGTCTTCGCCCTGCTGCCAGCCGGCCACCCGCTGGCAGGACGAGAGGAGGCGAGCCTGACCGAGCTCGTCGAGGACGACTGGGCCATGCCTCACCCGGACAGTGACCGCACCCGGGAGTACTGGGCCTCCGTCTTCTCCCTGATGGGCATCGAGCCCCGTACCCCCTACGAGGCGGAAGGCCGTCAGCTGATCGAGATCGTGCGGACGGGTCTGGCCGTCAGTCTCTGCCAGGCGACCTTCATCGAGGTGCCCGGTGTGGCGGTCCGCCCTCTCGCCGGGGATCCACTCTGGTACCGCCATGTGCTGGCCTGGCACCGCGACGGCCCGCTGGCCGCACACGGCGATGAGATCGTCCGCAGGGTCGGCGAAGGCTACCTGGCCACTTGCACCTCCGCTCCGGCTTACGCACGATGGCGCGAACGCCATCCGCGTTCGATGCAGCTCGGCCGGATCGAGGCGTGACACCATCTGGTCCTGGCCCCAGGGGGGCCAAGGCCGATACCTGTCCTCCGCTCGCCCGGAACAGGGCTGTCCACCCATTGATCCCCTGCTGATCAGCGTTGTGAGCTGAACGCAGAGCCCGATGGCCTCGCCCCTGACCGTCCTCGGACATCCACGGACAGCCACCGAGAGAAGACGCAAGTGGACCTTCGCGAGAATCGAGGTGACCGGACCAAGACGGCCGCATATCCGCTACCCCATGACACCTGGGAGATGGCTGTTCACCGGGAAGCTCTGCTCCGGCACGCCGCCCGCCCGGCTGCTCGGGCACACGTCCACCTGCACGCCGGCTGCCCCTCCGGCGGGCCGCTGCCGCAGCGAGCCGGTTTTCTGCAGCACGCAGAACGCACCCCTCGACGTCACACCGCTGACCGTGCACGAGCGTTAGGTCTTGCAGAGAATCAACATGCTGGTTTGATCTTCGTTCGGTCGTTGACTGTCGCGAGAAACGCGCCTGCATCGGCCCATGAGCGGAACCTGGCCGTTGACGGCGGGATGGTATGGCCGCGCTCGGTCAACAGTGGTTGCGGATCTGCCGACGGCGGTGCCGGCGGCTCGGTGATTCCGAGTCGGTTCCCTGCTCAGGGCGCGCATACTTGTCTGTACAGTGCCGGTGATCAGCTCTGAGCGCTGACGAGCTCCGTCCGAGCGGAAGGGACGGTATGGACACCCGCGACGCTCGTTCCCGCACAGGGGTGCGGGCCGGGTCGGACAGGCCCCGCGCGACCGTGACCACCGAGGAGCGGTGTCTTCTCACCACCCGCGGTCATCGGGGAGTCTACTGGCCGGGCGGTGACCCCTGATGGCGATGCCGGAGCGGTTCCTCTCCTCTGCAGAGGAACAGGCCATGCTGGACTGGCTGCTCACCCACTCGCCGATCGCGGTGGCGGTCTATGACTCCGAGCTGCGCTGCCTGGCGCAGAATGCCGAGATGGCCCGCCTGACCGGCCTGTCGCAGGCGGACAGCCGGGGTAAGCCCTTCTCGTGGATGATTCGCGGCGCTGACGCCACCGCCTGGGAACGCCAGATGCGCCGGATGTTCGACACCGGTGAGCCGGTCCACGACCGCGAGATCTGCGGGCAAACGGCCGCCGATGCCGAGCAGGACCACGTCTTCGCCACCTCCGCCTCACTCCTGCACGACCGGCGAGGACGTGTATGCGGCGTCTGCACGACGGTGGACGACATCACCGAGCAGCACCGGGCCCGCGAGCGGCTGAACCTGCTCAACGAGGCCAGCACCGGCATCGGAACCACACTCGACCTCATGCGCACCGCCCAGGAGCTTGCCGACGCGGCCGTCCCCCGGCTTGCCGACTGGGTCACCGTCGACCTCCTCGACACTGTGCTCAACGGCGACGAGCCCGGGCCCTTCACCGGCACGGTGGCGCTGCGCCGCATGGCGAACCGGTCGATCATCGAAGGAAATCCCGAGGCTGTCCGCCAGCCGGGAGAAGTGGACTTCTACCCCCCGCACTCGCCCCCCGTCCTCTGCATGGCGACCGGCCGCTCGGCCCTGCACCGCACCACCGATCCCATCATGCAGTCATGGCTCGCCGTGGATCCGATACGGGCCGAACGCTTCCGGACCTACAAGTTCACGACTGTCATGCCCGTGCCCGTGTCCGCCCGAGGCACGATCCTCGGCGTGACCATCTTCTTCAGGCGCAGCACGGAGCTCTTCACCGACGAAGACCGCCTCCTGGCCGAAAAGCTCGTTGCGCTGGCCGCCGTCTGCCTGGACAACGCCCGCCGCTTCTCCCGCGAGCGCACCGCTGCACTCACGCTCCAGCACAGCCTGCTCCCGCGGCGGCTCCCGCGGCAGGCAGCCGTGGAGATCGCCTCCCGCTACCTGCCCTCGGGCGGCAGGACGAGCGTCGGCGGCGACTGGTTCGACGTCATCCCGCTGTCCGGCGCACGAGTGGCCCTGGTCGTCGGCGACGTCGTCGGCCATGGAATCTCCGCCGCCGCAACCATGGGCCGCCTGCGCACCGCAGTGCGCAGCCTCGCCGACGTCGACCTGCCCCCGGACGAGCTACTCACACGCCTGGACGACCTGGTCACCCCCCGCGGCGGCGGTGACGACGCCCAGATCGAGGCCGCCGGCCTCGCCGCCACGTGCCTCTACGCGATCTACGACCCCGTCTCCCGGCGCTGCTGCATCGCCCGGGCGGGACATCCGCCTCCCGTCGTGGTCACCCCGGACGGCACGGCCGGACTCCTGGACCTGCCCGCCGGGCCACCACTCGGGCTGGGAAGCCTTCCCTTCGAATCGGTCGAGGTGGAGCTGGCCGAAGGGAGCACACTCGCCCTCTACACCGACGGCCTGATCAACTACCGCGAACGCGACATGGACGAGGCGCTCAAGCGGTTCTGCCGCACGCTTGCCACTCCCGCGATCTCGGCGGAAGAACTGTGCGACATCGTGCTCGACGAGGTGCTCCCCCCTCATCCTCTGGATGACGTCGCGCTGCTCGTCGCCCGGACGCGCGCCCTGAGCGCGGATCAGGTAGCGGTCCTGGACGTACCGGCCGACCCCGCGGCGGTGGGCGAGGCCCGGGCATGGGCCGCGCGCAGACTCGCCGCCTGGGGGCTGCACGACGTGCTCTTCGCCACCGAAGTGGTGGTGAGCGAACTGGTCACCAACGCCATCCGGCATGCCCACGCCCCCATCCGGCTACGACTCATCAGAGACCGGAGGCTCATCTGCGAGGTCTCCGACGCCAGTAACACGGCCCCGCACATGCGCCGCGCCCGCGTTTTCGACGAGGGAGGACGAGGGCTGCTCCTCGTTGCCCAGCTCACCGAGCGCTGGGGGGCGCGCCACACCCGCGAAGGCAAGACCATCTGGTGCGAACAGCTCCTGTCCCAAGAGGAGCCGTGAGTGACGGCCGCAGGGCGACGAGGGACACCCCTGCGGGCGGAGCGGCATCACGACGATGAGCAGCACACCGAACACGAGGAACCCTCGCCCCCGGCCCCCGCCGGGGCCGCCGTCGGGTTCCCGACGGCGCCGGTCCCGGTGGGCGCGTCCTGGTCCCGCGCGCTGCTCGCTGCACCCGGCGGCAGCTGGCTGCGCAGGTGGTCGGCGAGCGCGGCGGGCGTGCCGTGGCCGAAGAGCAGCGTCGCCGGCAGCAGTGAGACCGTGAGGTGGTTGAGCCGGTTGCGGATCTCCACCGCGGTGAGCGAGGTGATGCCCGGCTCCAGGAAGGTGTGTCCGTCCCCGACCGCATCCGGTGAGTCGTGACCGGGCACCGTCACGCTGCCCTCGCCTCGTCGAACGCCTTCGCCCGACGAATCCCCTCCGACTCAACTCACGGGCACGACCGGGAACTTCCACCGTCGCTTAAGAGTTCTACTACCGCACATGCGACTCACCGGGGGTCGTGCGCGTACAAGCGGGGTAAGGCGTGGCGGGAGTACTGGTCATCGGGGGTGGGATCGCCGGGACGGCAACGGCTCTGGCTCTGCACAAGGCGGGGTTCGACGTCACCGTCCACGAGGCCCACCCCGACTCGGCCGAGGACATCGGCGCGTTCCTTACGCTCGCGAGCAACGGCATGCGAGCCCTCGCGCAGGTCGACGCATCCTCGGTGGCCGCCGCGACGGGCTTTCCACTGCGCTCGATGCGTGTACTCGACGACGCGGGCGCCGAGTTGACGCAGTCGCCGCTCGGAGAAGCCGGTGATCCGCTCCTCCAGTACCGGTGCCTGCGCCGGGGCGAGCTCAATGCCGCCCTGCAGGAAGAGGCCACGCGCCGGGGCATCCCCCTCCGGCACGGTGCCCGGCTCGTATCCGTCCAAGAAGGTTCGAACGGCGTCACCGCGCGCTTCGCCGACGGCAGCATCGCCACCGCTGACCTGCTCATCGGCGCCGACGGTCTGAACTCCACCGTGCGCAGATCGGTCGCACCCGCCGCACAGCCGTGCTACGCGGGACAGCGCGTCTTCTACGGCTACACCACGAGCGCGCCCCGGGCCGAAGAGACCGACCGCATCACGATGGTGCGGGGCAGCGCGGCCGCTTTCGGCTACGCAGTCTCACCTGACGGGCAGACGTACTGGTTCGCCCGTGTCGCCGGTGAACCGCTGGCCGCCGACGAGATCGCGCGCGGCACGCCCTGCCAATGGCGCGGTCTGCTGATACCACTGCTGCGCAAGGACGCCACCGCTGCCGCCGACATCGTCGCGGCCACCACCGGCCGCATCATGGTCACGAACGCCACCGAGATGCCGCTCGGCACACCATGGCACTCCGGCCGGACCTTGCTCATCGGCGATGCGGCCCACGCAGCCTCCCCGGCGACCGGGCAAGGGGCCTCCATGGCGCTGGAGGACGCCGTCATTCTCGCGAAGTCCCTGCGCGACGCGCCGGACACCGCCACCGCGCTCTCCGTCTACGAGGCGCTGCGCCGGCCGCGCGTGGAGCACAACATCACCGTCAGCGGAGGAATCTCCCGCGGCGTCCACACCCCGGCACACACCGGCCGAGGGGCGCCCGCCCCCCGGCCCGGGGACGACGAGCTGATCCGACATCTGGAGTGGGACTCCGACATCTGGGTCACGGCCGCCGGGAGGAAATCGGACGCCGACAGCGTGTCGTGACCGGGGACACCGGTGGTGCAGCCGGTGGACCGCGGACGGCCACCTGATGGAGGCTGTACCGGAAGACGCTGGTCGGCGACGCCACCGCGGCCTTTCTCCCCGGGCTGATGCACGCCGCACATGAGCTGAACGGCCCCGCCTTCGCCCATGCCATCGTCACCACGGGAGAGCTCGTCACCGCGTTCAACGAAGCACGGTCGTGATCACGACGGCAAGGGCCTCAGGCGGACCCGGCGGTCTTCCTCCTCGCCCGGGCCCGGCCCGACGACCACGAGCCCAGACCCACCAGCAGAGCCGTCCCGACCGCGAACACCGGGAGCCACCGAGTCGTCGTGGCCGCCAGGCAGTCGGCGACGGCCTGTTGGCTCTGGTCGCGCTGCTCGTACGCCAGGGCGGCGCTGTCGCGACCGGTCAGATTCCCCAGGGAGCCCTGCGCACGGAGGCTCTCGTACCTGCCCAGCTCAAGGCACTGGCGGCGGGTGCCCGGCATCGGAAACAGCCACTTCCAGCGCTGCAGCGCGGGGGCTAGGGCGATCGCCACGCACAGGCCCACGACCAGAGAGTACGCCGCCAGGCTCCGCAGGTAGGCGGATCGCGGACCAGGCGTCCACGCCGGCAGACGGCCGAAGGAGAAGATCACCGCAAGAAGCGTCACGCCAAGGTAGGTGGAGAACCATTGCCACGAACCCTGGGCGAGTGAGGCCGCCAGTACGGCGGCGAGCGCGATGCCGAGGACCCCGGGTTGGTCGCCGGTGCCGCGGCGGTCCGCGCCGACGGCCAAGGGGTTCCGGGTTCCTTGACGGCTGCGGTCGTCCACGGTCTCTCCTGCCTGGTTCCAGGCCATCAGTGTCCGGGCGCGGCGCGCCGTGCACCCTCACACCATGCCGGGTCGTCGCGTGGCCTCGCCCGGTTGGCGGGCCGCGGAAAGCCAATCGCCGTTCCGCGGGTCCTCATCCGCCAAGGGCGGCAAGCGCAAGGGCCGCCCGTGTGGTGGAGGCCTGCCACCTGTCCGGGGCTTCGAGGGATCATCCGCTGCGATCAGCCCACCATGCCCGGACCGACGCGCGGCCGCCGCGATGGTCACGGGACAGCCTCTGGGCCTGCCTCACAACACCCGCAGCCGGCTCGCCAGCCGCACTGCCCCCTGGGTGCGGGCGAGTTGGGCGCCGTGGCAATCCGCCAGGCGCCGGCCGACCGCTCGCTGCGGCCCGGCAATCCTGGCCTGCCGTACCGCGTCGCCCGTGAAGTCCGGGTGTCAGGCCCGCAGTCGGCGCACGACCGGTCCTGGCGTCAGGTCTCGACCGCTCAGGTCTCAGTACTCGGGCCGCCGAGGCTCCGAGGACGGGCGGGTTCGGCGACCCCGGGACTGAGACGCACGCCCTGCGTAGAGTGCGTGACGAGAGCGGGCGGGACCCGGTTGGCGAGTGGGGAGGGAGTACGTACCGTGAGTGCGTCAGGTCAAAGACCAGGCGGTACCGGGACCGTGAATGCGGAGCGGGTGATCGCGGAGGCCCGGAAGGCGTTCTTCGTGATGTTCGGGTTCCTCTCGGTCGTCTGGCTGGTTCAGCTCGCCAACTGGGCAGACCACTACGCGATCTCCCGCGACTACGGGGTGGTCTCGGGTGACCTCGGCACCCTGCCCGACATCGTCACCGCGCCGCTGCTGCACTGGAGCTGGGCACACATCGAAAGCAACTCCGGGCCGCTGTTCGTCTTCGGCTTCCTCGCCGCCTATCGCGGAGTCGCCCGCTTCCTCGGGCTGAGCCTCCTCGTCGCGGTGGTCAGCGGACTCACGGTCTGGATCTTCGAGCAGGGGAACGTCACAACGGTCGGCGCCAGCGGGCTGATCTTCGGGTACTTCGGCTACGTGGTCATCCGCGGCCTCTTCGACCGCCACCTCATCGATACCTTGATCGGCGTCGTGATGGCGGTCTCGTTCGCCTACACACTCACCGAAACCGTTCCCGGGACGCCCGGAGTGAGCTGGTTGGGACACCTCGGTGGGCTGGTTGGCGGGGTGGCCGGGGCATGGATCTTCCGCGACCGCGCCTCCCGAACGGCCACAGGCGGTGGACCGGGCGGCGGGGTCGCGCCCACGCGCCCCGGCAATCCGTCGGTGCGCGCCGATAATCCGCGAGCCGAGCTGCACAAGGAACTTGGCGACCTCGGCCTGATGTGAGGCGACGTCCGCGGCTCAGGTCGCCACCACCGCCGCCCGTGTCGAGAGTCAGGTCATCCGCGGCGGCCGTCGTCGGTACAGGCACCGGACGAGCCGCCGGGCACCTCGTTGCAGTCCCAGCACTTCGCGGTCGGGTCGTGGCCCTTGCAGGACGCCACGCTCTCGCCGGTGGACGAAGTGCTCGTCGAGCCCCGGGCCGGGCGCAGGATCCCCGCCGCCGTGGCCGGTCGGGCTGGGCGACGGCGAAGGTCCGGCTCCGGGAATGCAACTGCACCAACGCCCCGCACTGGCACCTGCCGCGGTCCTCCACTGAGCGGACACCGACCCGGCGCAGTCGAACTGCGCCGGGTCCGTCGTGTCACTTGCCCGAGAACCCGGAGCCGAACGGTCCGGTGAGCGACACCCCTGGATTGCGGCTGATGATCGCGTCGATCAGGGAGTGGCCGGGGTAGTCGGTCAGCACCATGCCGGTGCGGGGGGCACCGCCGCCGTCGAGGTGGTCGAGGAGGCTCTGGTTGATGCCGGTACCGCCGCCGTAGCCTCCCGCCATGTCGGCGGGATCCGCGCCGAAGGGTGCGCAGTTCGCCGACGTATAGGTGGTGTACATGTTCCCGGCGGTGTCGTTGTTCGCGTTGACCAGGTTGGCCCGCACCTCGTTCCACTTCCGGTCGAGGTCGCACTGCTGGTAGTCGTTCTCCACGTACTGGGCCCAGTTGCCGGTGGTGAGCTGGGTCAGGCCGTAGCCTCCGTACACCTGCCCGCGTGGGCCGGTGAAGGCGGTCAGCACGATGTGGCCGCGGGCCTGGCCGAGGGTCGGCGTGGCGGCGGTGGACGAGCCGGTGACACTGGGGGCGTAGAACAGGCCGGGGTAGCGGGTGAGGTAGCTCCGGAAGACGGCCTCGCGGGTGGCTTCGGTGCTGTCCGACGGGTCGTCGGCACAGTGCCCGATCGAGCCGCTGCCGCTACCGCCCTCGGTTGTGTCGGCGTCGCACTCACCGTGCAGGTTCATCAGAACCGTCTCGCCCGGGTGCGCGGCGAGGAAGGCGGCGGCTCTGGTGAGCACGTCGTCGAAGTTCGCGTTCTGGTACACGTCGGTGTGGTGGATGGCGAACGCCGTACCGCTGTTGACGATCCGGACGCGGATGTCGATCGCGCGGACACCCGCGTCGAGTTGGGCGGTCAGTGTCGCCGCGCTGTCGCCGTGGTCCTCCTGGGCCTCATACGCCCAGGGGGCCAGGCCGCCGTGGATGGCGAGGGTGTCGTGCGTGCCGGGCAGGGACAGCGCGGCCAGGCCCGTCCGGTCGGGCACCGAGGCCATCCAGTCCGGATGGCTTTCCGCGGTCAGGCTGTTGAAGGCGCTGGTCGAGCTGGTCGGCTGGGCCGACGCCTGGCCGGGCAGGGCGAGTACGACGAGTGCGGCGGCGGTGAAGGCGATCAGTGCACGTCGGTTCGTCAACGGGATCGGTCCTCTCGGGGGACGCGTTACTCGATGTGCGCATGACGAAGTTGGAGTAGACCAATCGGGGTTGTCAACGCTGTCGCCGTGATTCTCAAAATGCGGCGGGCCGGCCGGAGTTGCCGGTCGGCCCGTCCTTGGCGTCAGCCCAGTGCTGTCACGGCGGGGCCCGGTGCTGGGCGTTGGTGCCGTTGCAGTCCCACAGGCGTGTGCTGCGACCGCTCGAAGGTCGATTCAACGTGAGCCGCCGCCGACCGGCCCCCGCATCGGCGACAGCGGCGGCCTGAGGCACAGCCGCCTGTCGTGCAAGCAGCCTGGTCAGCGGTGTGAATCCAGATCGTCATGAGGGACAGGCGCGGCCCCGCCGCCCGGCCGGGACACCCTGTCGGCGGTGACGCCCAGGGTGCGCAGGACGGTCGCGCCGGCGAGCGCAAGGGCGGAGACCGGCTGTCCCACCCATCGCGCCAGGTCGCCTCGCAGGTCCGGATCCACTTCGATGGTCACCCGGACGTATCTGCTGTGCAGTGTGGTGACCTTGACGGACCGGGGTGCGGCGACGTCCTGCCCGCGCTGCAGTGCCGCGCGGTAGCTGTCCTTGCGCTGGCTCATGCCTGTTCCTGACGCTTGACGAGTTCATCGGCGAGGTCCATGTACGCCGACCCATTGGCCTGCACCGGGCTCCCGAAAGACTGGGCGTACAGGTCGAGCCGCGCGATCTGGGTGTCCAGTACCTCGAACCCCCACTCGGTGAGCGCCTCGCGAGCGTCGGCATCGGGGCCGGTGCGTGTGGCGTCGGGGCGGTTGGTGCGATTCAGCAGCACCGCGGTGCGGGCCGGCTCGGCGCGCAGGGACTGCACGTCTGCCATCTCTCCGCGGATGGGTGCCATCCGGTCCAGTTCGATGGGTGCGGGGGTCACGGGCACGATCCACTCGTCGGCGCACCTCATGATGCTGCGGGCGATGCGGGGATGGTCCTCCAGCTGAGGCGCGTCGAGCACGACGGCCTGCCGGTTGCCCAGGAAGTCGGTAAGGCGGCGGTGCACGTCCCCCACCGGCAGGGCGATCACGGGAAACGGAAAGCCATCGGCCAGCTCGCTCCAGCGCAGCGCGGAGGCGGCGGGGTCGCCGTCGACCAGCAGCGGCGACAGACCCGACTCGTGAAGCGCGTGGGCCAGCCACACAGCACTGGTCGTCTTTCCGACCCCGGGCTTGAGGTTCACAAACGCACAGCTCAGCGGCACGAGAGTCGACGATATCGGGTGTTATCGCCCGTTTTCGGTCGGCACGAGGGCGTGGTCGCGTGGTTCACCCTCGTGGTTCACCCGCAGGCAGTCGGAAACCGACGTGGGGGGGCTGCGGCAGATCGTGAACGCGTCTGGCCGGCAGCCACTACGTGGTCGAGCAGCGGCGAAGTACCGCGGGCGGGACGAGGACCGTCACCGGAGGGCGAAGGCCGAGGATTTCGGCGCGCTGCCCGAGTCGGCCTGGGCCGCCACCACACTCGATACGGCACCCCGGGCCCACGCGCTCACCGGGCTCGGCACCGGCCTCGCCCGGTACCTGCAGCCCCTGCGGGAGTGGAGCGACGCCCGCACCGTCGACATCATCGCCGCGCAGCGCGGGCACGACAACCTGCACGAGGAACTCCGAACCCGCCACCCGGAAGGGGGTTGGGCCACCCGTCACCCGACAGGTGGCCCAGCCCCTCCGTCGATTTCCGGAGCCTGGTCAGGGCGTCGATATCTGTACCCGCTTGAGCGTCACCGGCAGGCGAGGAAATCCGTCGCCGGGCCCGTTCTGGTCGTCCTCGCCTCCGGCCGCGATCTTCCGCAGCACGTCGAGGCCGGCAGTCACCCGGCCGAAGGGCGTGTAGGCCGGGGAGAGTTTGGTGTCCTTCCACACGAAGAAGAACTGGCTGCCGTTGGTGTTCGGGCCTGAGTTGGCCATGGCCACCGTACCGGCCGGGTAGGTGGCACCGGTGAGGTTCTCGTCCGGGAACGAGTAGCCCGGCCCGCCGCTTCCGGTACCGGTCGGGTCACCGCACTGGAGCACGTAGATCCGCTGGGTGGTGAGGCGGTGGCAGTGGGTGCGGTCGAAGTACCGGTGCTCGGCGAGGAACCGGAACGAGAAGGTCGTGCACGGCGCCTTGCCGGTGAGTGCCTGGAAGGTGATCCGGCCCTGGCTGGTGCGCAATCTGGCACGGTACGGGACGGCGGCCTTGACCGGGTCGAAGACGGGGATGCCCTTGAAGTTGTCGGCCGGGACGGCGGGGGTGTAGGTACAGCCGGCCCGGGGCCGGCCCGCCGCTTCGTCTGAGCGCAGTCCGGCCGCGGGAGCGGAACCGGCTCCCGCGAAGGTGAGAGCCAGGGACGTGGTGAGGATGGCGGGGAGCAGCCAGGGACTGCGCTTCACGGATCGACCTCCGGAGTCGGTTTGGGCGGAGATCCGTCCGGTGGCGGTCCGGGCACGACGGCCACAGCCGTAGGAGGAGCCCGATCCGTGCCCGGCCGCACCTGGCCGCCATGCCATGTCCCCCGATACTTCCCTCAGTCGGCGCTCCCCACGCCCGGCGGGCGTCGGGAGATGATCAGCCGGGGGTGTAGCCGACGCTGATCCGCGTCGGCTCTGCCGCTGCCCTTGTCTGCGCCGCGGCCTGCCCCGCGCTGCGCAGCAGTGCCTGAGGGCATACCGGCCGTCGGGCCGCCCCCGCGTGGAAAAGGCCATCAGCGCCTCGACCAGCTCAGCATCGCCGGGTGGAGGGTACGGGGTGGACCGTCTTCGCCGGCACGGCCTCCCCCAGTACCGCAAGGCCGATACCGACGGCCGGGCCGGCGCGACTGCCACGCTCACGGTGCGGGCACACGACCGGGCCGCAGGCCGAGCGCCCGCGTTCCCGGCGTACGGACCTCGGCCGGCCCGTCGGCGTTCACATTCCTCGTCGCCGTTCGAATCGGACGGGGAGTCGGCTGAAGCCGGTGAGGAAGTTGGAGTGGATGCGCTGCGCCGGTCCCGCGATCTCGAAGCTCTCGGTGTACGTCCGCAGGGCGGACAGCAGCTCGCAGATCTCGACCCGTGCGAGATAAGCCCCCAGGCAGAAGTGCGGGCCGTAGCCGAAGGCCAGGTGCTTGTTGGGGGTGCGGTCGAGGGCGAAGGTCTCCGGCGCGTCGAAGACGGTCTCGTCGCGGTTCGCGGAGCTGTGCCAGAGGGTGACGATGTCTCCCGCCGCGATCGGCGTCCCGGCGATCTCCGTGTCCGTCGTACAGGTTCTGCCGAAGTGCATGGTGGGTGAGGCCCAGCGCAGTACCTCCTCGGCCGCGCCGGCGACGTCCACGTCGCCCTCCCGCAGCATGTGCCATTGCTCCGGGTGCCGGGAAAGGGTGCCGATCGAGTCGATCATGGTCAGCCGACTGGTCTCGTCGCCTCCGATGATGAGGCTGTAGCAGTTGAGGACGATCTCGTCGTCGGAGAGCTTCCGGCCGTCGATCTCGCCTTCGGCGAGCATGCTGAGCACGTCGTCGCCGGTCGACTTCCGCCGCACTTCGAGCAAGTCCCCGAAGTACAGCAGGATCTCGTTGCGTGCGGCGATCGCCTCCCATTCGTCGACGTCCCGGGTGTCGGAACTGAGCGCGGACTTGGTCATGCTCAGCAGGAAGTCGCGGTCGGCCGCGGGGACGCCGAGCAGATCGGAGATCGTTCCCATCGGGATGCGGCTCGCGATGTCCTCGGCGAAGTCGCACTCGCCGCGCTCGACGGCCTCGGCGACCAGTTGCCGGGTGTTCTCGCGCACCTTGCCGGAGATCCGGTCCAGGGTGCGTGGGGAGAACGCCCGCAGGATGATCTTGCGCAGTTCGCGGTGGCGGTGTCCGTCCGTCACCGGCAGCATGGATCCGGCCGCCGAGTCCCCGCCCGCGAGCAGGGTGTCCAGGACGTTTCCGCGCTCGGAGGTGAAGGTCTCGTTGTCCCGGTAGACAGCCATGATGTCGGCGTACCGCGAAAGCACCCAGAAGCCGGGCTGGTCCCCGGTCGGCGGATGCCAGTGCACCGGTTCCGTGGACCTCAGCCGCTGCCAGTACCCGGTCAGGTCGTGGTCGTCGAAAGTCTGCGGATCGGTCAGGTTCATCGCTCCCCCTCCTCGGTGGCGCCCAACTCGGCGAGGAGCTCGTCCTGCGACATGGCCCCCACTTCGGCGATCATCGTACGCGGCACCCCGGGACGACCGGCCGCCCCCACCTGCCCGAACCTCCCCGCGCCCAGGCGTACTTCAGGGTGCGGCAGCACGAGCGGGGCCGGGGCCGTCCAGGCAGGGGCGGCTCCGCGGCCGTTCCATCGACTTCATCGCCCCGCCCGAGCACGTGGCGCGGCGGTGCTCCTATCGCTGGATGCGATCCACCAGCTGGGCGGCCATCGTCTTGATGGTCTCCAGCCCGCTGCGGCCCCAGGGACGCGGATCCTGGTCCACCACGCAGATCGTGCCGAGCGCCATTCCCGTGCGGTCGATGAGCGGGGCTCCCAGATAGGCGTGGATCCCGATCGCGTCGACGACGTGGTTCCCGGCGAAACGGGGAAAGTCCCGGACGTCCTCCAGCACCAGGGCCTTGCGCCGCCTGACCACGTGCGGGCAGAAGCCCATGTCGAGGTCGCGTGGCATCACGCGGCCGGGCACGGGGTCGGCGAGGACCGGGGAATCGAGCTCGACCGTCGTGTCCGAGGCGACGCTGTACAGGCCGGCGAAGTACTGGCGGTTCTCGTCGAGGAAGAAGTTGACACCCGCGTAGCAACCGCCGGTGCGCCTCGCCAGCTCGCGCGCGAAGTCGTCGAACTCCGGGACCGGTTCGGCCTCGATCCCCAGTTCCCGAAGCCGCAGTGCCCGGGCCCGTGCCTCGGGGTCCTCCGGGGGGAGCAACAGATGACGCGTGGCGATCCCGCCCTCAGGCCGGGAGGGAGCGTTCGACGGCATCGCTGGCATGGCGACTCCTAGAAGTGATCAGATGCTGCACCAGGGAAAGAAGGACACGGATGCCGGATGTGGGTACCCGGGCGTCACACGGGACCACCGGCACGTCGGGATCGAGGTCCAGCGCCGCGCGCACCTCCTCGGGTTGGTAGCGGTGGGCCCCGTCGAATTCGTTGACCGCGACGAGAAAGCTGATGCCGCGCCGTTCGAAGAAGTCGACGGCCGCGAAACAGTGGTCCAGCCGACGGGTGTCGGCGAGCACCACCGCTCCCAGCGCACCGGCCGACAGCTCGTCCCACAGGAACCAGAAGCGCTCCTGACCGGGCGTGCCGAAGAGGTAGAGCACATGGCTGGAACTGAGGGTGATCCGGCCGAAGTCCATCGCCACCGTCGTGGTGGCCTTGTCCGCCACGCCGTCCAACCTGTCCGTGGCCGCGCTGACCTCGGTCAGCAACTCCTCGGTGCTCAGCGGCTCGATCTCGCTGACCGCTCCCACGAACGTGGTCTTGCCCACGCCGAAACCGCCCGCGACGAGGATCTTGATCCCCGTCGGGAGGAAAGCGTCCGAAAGGGAGGCCGTGGCAGGGGAACCCGTCGCGAGGGAATCGGCTCCGGGCGCGTCAGAGTCGTTTGAGCAGGCCATCCCGCACCGCCTCCAGTAGTTCCTGATCGGGGTACGTCCCCAGCGGTGCCAGGTCGAAGTTCCGCGTGGCGACCACCCCCCGTTCCACCAGATCGGACAGCAGCACCTTGATCACCGTCGCCGGCATCCGCATGTGCGCCGCGATCTCGGCCACCGTGACCGGCCTTCTGCACAGTCCGAGCACATTGGTGTGATCCAGTCCGAAGTCGTTCCGACGCACCGCACCGGTGGCCACCACCATGGTCATGAGATCGAAGTGGGCCGTGGGTTTGGTGCGTCCGTCGCTGACGGTGTACGGGCGGACGAGCCGCCCGGCGGCGTCATCGAACAACGGCCCGTCCGGGGCATCCGGCATATCTCACTGCTCCGCCGGCTGCCGGGCAGGGGTTGCCAGATGGGGCCGGACGCTCTTGACCATCATCGCCATTTCGTAGCCCATCACCGACGCGTCCGCCTCCCGCCCGGCGAGCACGGCCAACACGGCGCCGTACCCGGCGGCGGTCACGAAGAGCAGTGAACCGGTGAGTTCGACCACGATCTGCCGCACGTCACCGCCGCCGTCGAACCGCTTGCCGGCACTGCGGGCCAGCGAATGGAGCCCACTGGCGAGGGCCGCCAGATGATCCGACGCGTCCGTCTCCAATCCGTGTGATGCCTTCACCAGCCCGTCGGAGGACAGCAGCAGTCCGCTCCGCGCATGCGGTACGCGTTCCACGAGTCCCTGCAACAGCCAAGAAAGATCTTCGCTCACCATGACCGCGTACTTCTCCTCGATGATGTGAAACCGCTAGTGGGATGTGTCGGTCTCTTCGGACACTTCGGCCAGGCGGACGCCGCTTTGGAAGGCCGCCATCAACCCGGGGTCGTGCTCGGCCTCCTCGGGTGCCCCGGTACCGGTTCCGGTACCGGGGCCCGGGCCGCGGGAGGACTCGCGCAACTCCGGGGAGAGATGCTCCTGGCGGCGGCGCTGCGGCAACTCGGGGCGCACACCCGGCGACGGGGGGACCGCGGTGGGAAGAAGCGGCGGCTCGGCCACCGGTGCGGCTTCCTTCTCGGCGCCGGGCACGCCAACGGAGCCGGACATGGCAGCGGCGTCAGATGCGTCAGAGGCGACACCGGCGTCGGACGGGGCCGGCTCGGCTGCCGAAGTCGCCGGGTCACCGACGGCCTCCTCCGGAGCGGGGACCGGCGCACCCGCCGGCTGCCGTCCCGGCTCCTCCGCCTCCGGCTGCCGGTCCACCAGCTCCCGGGGCACCACCACCACGGCCTGCGTGCCGCCGTAGACGTTGCCCTGGAGCTGTACGGCGATCCCGTGCCGCTGGGCGAGCGTGGAGACCACGTACAGGCCGATCCGGCCGTCGCGCAGCAGGTCGCCCAGTGCGAACCGTTCGGGCGACGCGAGCAGGGCGTTCAACTCGTCCCGCTCGGCGGCGGTCATGCCCAGGCCGCGGTCCTCGACCTCGATCGCCAGCCCTGCGGTGACCCGCTGGACGCGCAGCAGCACCCCGGACTGCGGAGGGGAGAACACCGTGGCGTTCTCCACCAGTTCCGCCAGCAGGTGGACGACGTCGACCACCGCGTGGCCGCTGACCGTCCCCTCCACCGGCGGCACCAGCTTGACCCGCGAATACTGGTCGATCTCGGCGACCGCGGAACGCAGCACGTCGCTCACGCCGACCGGACGGGTCCACTGGCGGTGGGAGAAGGCACCGCCGAGCACCGCGAGGTTCTCGGCGTACCGGCGGATGCGGGTGGCCAGGTGGTCCACCTGGAACAGGCCCTTGAGCAGCTCCGGGTCCTCGACCTCGTTCTCAAGGTCGTCCAGCAGCCCGATCTCGCGGTGCACCAGGGATTCCAGCCTCAGGGCCAGATTGGTGAAGACCTCGAACTGCTCGCCGCCTCGCGCCCGCGCCGCGACCTCCACCAAGGCCGCCTCGGCTGCCCTCTGGGCCGATGCGATCTCGTGCCCGAGGCGATCGAGCCCGTCCCCGGCGGGCTCGCTCCACGGCTGCTGCGGACGCGGTTCGAGCCGCCGGCCGTCCCTGATCCGCTGGAGGAGTTCGGCCAGTTCGGCCCGGCCGCGTGCCGCGAGTCCGGTCAGCTCGGCGTAGCGGCCCGCAACGGTCCGCGCCTGCGCGGAGGCGAACCACGCCGCGGCCGTCAGGACGGCGCAGACGAGCAGTGCCGCGCCCGTGAGCAGAGCCCACGAGGCCCCCTCGTCACGGGTCGGTCCCGCGGCGTACCCCACACCGGCGGTCGCGGCGGCGATGATCGCGACCAACCCGGCAGGCAGCAGGGCGAGAAGCACCATGTTGCGGCGAATCGCACTGCCTGCCATGGCGTTTGACGGGGTGCCGGGGGCGTCTCCGGACAGCATCGCAGGTTCACGCATCACAGTCCCGTTGCATGAGGGGAGGGCAAGACGAGAGGCGTGCGGCACGTTACCGCGCACGGCACTCGGCGTCACGGGCGGTGCCCATGGAGGCACGTTGTGTACCGCGTTCCACCTGATCTGTGGTTTTGCAGCAATATCGGGGCTTCCCGCTCGCCCCGGCGGCATCACCGAGCAGGTCGGCGTGAGCCGGTGGACCTCAGGATCGCCGCCGCGATCGGGACGCGTACCTGTGCCCTCGCCGCTGTGGGGTCCGGGTCGCGGCGGCCGTCGGGTTTCCGAGCACCACGGAGCCGCAGCCGGATCGCCGCGCCGAACGGCGGTGACAGTGACGTGGAAGACCCGGGCCTGCTCGTCGTGTCTCGTGGCGGTGGCTCGAATCCCTTTGCCACGCGGGCACTTGGTGCCGCGTCGACCGCGGGCAGGCCCGGTCACCGCAACCGGTGGCCCAGGCGGCTTCAGCGGGTGAACAGGTCGGCGTTCTCACGGACGAAATCGGCTACCCCTGACGGGGGCCGCCCGGTGACCTTTTCCACACCGTCCGCCTTGCGGTCGTACCGGTTCTCCGCATGAAGGCGGGCCATGGTGGAGATGTGCTGGAAGACGTGGTCCGGCAGCCCCACCGGCCTGAGATCGTTGTCGATCCATTCCTGCAGTGGGACGTCGGTATAGCCGACCGGTCGGCCCAGGGCTGAGGAAACCTCCGCGGCCATGGCGGTGATGTCCTCCGAGCGGGGGCCGGTCAGCTCGTAGGTCCGGCCGATGTGCGGGGCCGGGCCGGCCAGGATCTCCTCCACGACCGCGGCGACGTCGCCCGCCGCCACCGGGGAGGTCTTCGCCTGGCCGAGGGGCAGTCTGATGGTGCCGTCCTTCGCGATCGAGGAGAAGCCGACGCGGAAGAGGGGGTTCTCCATGAACACCGTGGGCCTGATCTGGACGACGGGCAGGCCTGACCAGTCGAGGACCTGCTCGGCCAGCCACTGCTGCCGATGCTGGTTCGACTCGGAGGTGCTGGTGAGGTCCATCTCGGAGACGGTCAGCTGCGACATGTTGACGAACACTTCCAGGCGCCCGTACGCACGCGCGACGGCCGCTGCCGTCACGGCGGCCTGCAGATACTGCGCCGACACGCCCATGCCGAAGTACATGCGTCCGCAGCCCGCCAGGGCGTCGGCGACGTCGCCCGTACGCGTCAGGTCTGCGACGACAACCTCGGCGCCCGTCGCGCGCAGCGCCTGCGCCCGGTCGTCATCGCGACGCACCATGGCCCGGACGGGCAGGCCCCGTTGCCGCAGGCCTTCGACCACGGATCGCCCGACGGCGCCGACGCTGCCCGCAGCGCCGGTCACCAAAATGGGCGGCACGCTGGATTCCGGGGTGCGGTCCATAGGGGCAGCGTGCTGCGCCCACAGCCACGGCGCAACCCGGAGCCATCCGCCCGGCGTCCCTGGGCGGCAGTGCAGCACGCGGCGCCGTAGCGGCTTCTGTGGACGACAACCGTCAGGCAGCCTGGCTGGGCGTGACCCGTCACCGACGCCGACATCGCCTCGGGCGTGGGTTGCGGCCCGGAGGTGATGGTGCTGCCGTGGAACTTACGGCGGTGCCGCGTTCGGGCCGGGCCAGGGTCACTGAGTTGATCTCCGCACCATTATCGCAACGGGAGCGAACATGGGCACCACGAACAACAGTGTCCACGCCGACGTCCTCGTCATCGGCTTCGGCAAGGGCGGCAAGACGGCGGCTGCGAAGATGGGCCGACTCGGCAAGCGGGTCGTCCTGGTCGAGCAGTCGGACCGGATGTACGGAGGCACCTGCCCCAACGTCGGCTGCGTGCCGACGAAGGCGCTCGTCCACCATTCCCGCAAGCGTCGGCCGGAGGATGCGGCGCAGGAGTGGTACGAGCGCTCCGTCGAAGAGGTGCAGGCGCTCACCAAGCTCTTCCGCGGCGGCAACTACGACGGGCTGAACGGCATGGACACCGTAACGGTCGTCACCGGCAAGGCCGCCTTCGCCGACCCGCACACCGTGGCCGTCGACACCGGCGACGGGCCTGTGACGATCATCGCCGAGACCATCCTGATCAACACGGGCTCGGAACCGATCGTCCTCGACATCCCGGGCCTGCGGACCAGCCAGTACACCGTCACCAGCGCCGATCTGATCCAGACGACGGTCCTGCCGCAACGGCTCGTGATCGTCGGCGGCGGATACCTCGGCCTGGAGTTCGCCTCGATCTACGGTCGGTTCGGCTCGCAGGTGACGGTGCTGGAGGCCGCTCCGAAGATCCTGGAGCGGCTGGACGACGACGTCGCCGCCGTCGCCGAAGGCATCCTCGCCGACGAGGGCATCGAGATCATCGCGGGCGCACACGTGAAGGAGGTCCGTGACGGCGACACCGGCGCGACTGTCGGCTACGAGAAGGACGGCCGCGAGCACACCCTGGAAGCCGACGCCATCCTCGCCGCCACCGGCCGCGCGCCGGCGACCCGCGACCTCGCACTGGACAAGGCCGGGGTGCGCACCACCGCGCGCGGGGCGGTCGAGGTCGACGAGTTCCTGCGCACGAGCCAGCCGCACATCTACGCTCTCGGCGACGTCAACGGCGGGCCGCAGTTCACCTACATCTCGCTCGACGACAGCCGCATCGTCCTCGACCAGCTCATCGGCGAGGGCAAGCGCTCGACGGCGGACCGGGTGGTGATCCCCCAGACCGTGTTCATCACTCCTCCGCTGGCCACCGTCGGACTCACGGAGAAGGAGGCCCGCGCGGCCGGCCACCGGGTGAAGATCGCCAGCCAGCCGGTCGCCGAGATCATCGCGATGCCGCGGGCGTACATCGTCGAGGACACTCGCGGAGTCATGAAGTTCGTCATCGACGCCGACACCGACGAGATCCTCGGCGCCGCCCTGCTCAGCGTCGACGCGCAGGAACTCGTCAACACCGTCGCGCTGGCCATGCGGCACGGCGTGAAGGCTGCCGAACTCCGCGACGCCGTCTACAACCACCCCACCTCGACCGAGGCCTTCAACGACGTACTCGCCACCATCGTGCGAGCCGACGAGCCGCAAGCCGCTCGCGCGTAGCCGAATCGCACATGGGAGGGCCCGCCGCAGACAGTGGCCTCGTGCGGGATGCCGCTCGTGCGCCGACGATGAAAGCGTGAGCGAGATGCCGCGGCGGTTCGACTCCCCGGGTGGCCCGGGGCAGCGCGGCCGCGTGCCGGTGCGGATCTTCCAGCGGCTCCGCACACGCGATACGGAGCTCTCCGCGCTGCGGCGAGCGGGCCGAACCGCAGTCGTCCTGCCCGCGGTCGTCGCCATTGCCGTGGAGCTCATCGGCACCCCTGACCTGGCCCTCTTCGCCGCCTTCGGCGGGTTTGCGACCCTGCTGTTCGTCGACTTCTGCGGTCCCATGCGCGAACGGCTGTCGGCGCAGATCAACCTGGTCATCGCCGGAGCCGTCCTGATCTGCCTGGGAACCCTGGCGTCCCAGGCGGTCTGGGCCGCCGTGGCCGCCACCTTCGTCGTCGCCTTCGTCGTGCTGTTCGCCGGCGTCGTCAGCTCTGTGCTGGCCAGTGCGACGACCGCTCTCCTGGTCGGCTTCATCCTGCCGGTCACGCTGCCCGGCTCGGTGAGTTCGATCCCGGACCGGCTCGCCGGCTGGCTCCTGTCGGGTGCGGCATCACTGATCGCCATCGCCGTCCTGTGGCCCGCACCGGTCCGCGAGCCGCTGCGGGTGTCGACCGCCCAGGCCTGCGCGTCGCTGGCTCGGCGGCTGCGCGCGGAGGTCGACCGCGTTCCCGGAGGGTGTGAGCCGCCGCAGGTCAGAGCGGACGTCAACGTGCCGGCCGACGAGGCCAGCACCGCGGTGGCTGCCTTGCGCGCGTCGTTCTTCGGCACGTCGTACCGGCCGAGCGGACTCACAACGGCGGCGCGCGCCCTTGCACGCCTGATCGATCACGTGGTGTGGCTGGACGCGATCCTGGCGCGGACGCCTCCGGATCCGCGGCCCGCGGCGACCGCATCCGCGGTCTGTGACGTCAAGCTGGAAGCCGCGACGTTGCTCGAGCGGGGCGCGGCACTGCTGGAATCGGGCGTCGGCGATCCCCACCAGCTCACCTGCGATCTGAGACGTCTGGAGCGGGCACGGGAGGCCTTGGAGCACACGGTCACCTCCGTTCTTGCGCTGGACCGCCCCCGGGTACCTCCGCGGGAGCTCTCCGGCAACGCGGTGGCAGGGTTCGTCAGCTCGCTGGAGCCGAGTTTCCGCGCCCAGGAGATGACCTGCGCGATCTCGGCGATCGCCGCGGACGTCGAAATCGCGGTCGCTGCCCGCCGGCGCAGTTGGTGGCAACACCTTCTGGGACATCAGCCGGACGCGAAAGCGTCCCCGATGTCCGCCACGCGGGAGCGTATCGGCGCGCACGTCGAACGACATTCGGTGTGGCTCCACAACAGCGTGCGCGGGGCGATCGCCTTGGGCCTGGCCGTGCTCATCGCCGAACTGACCGGTGTGCAGCATTCGTTCTGGGTCGTCTTCGGCACGCTGGCCGTACTGCGCTCCAACGCGTTGAACACCGGTCAGAACGCCCTGCGCGCTCTGCTGGGCACCGCCGTCGGGTTCATGATCGGCGGTGGGCTCATCCTCGCTCTGGGCACGGACACCACTCTGGGCTGGCTGCTGCTTCCGCCGGCGATGGCCTTCGCCGGCCTCGCGCCCGATGCCGTCTCGTTCACCGTCGGCCAAGCCGGTTTCACCACCGCACTGCTGATCCTGTACGACATCATCAGCCCTGCGGGATGGGGAATCGGACTCGTCCGCATGGAGGACGTGGCCATCGGCTGTGCGGTGAGCCTCGTGGCCGGGATGTTGTTCTGGCCACGCGGGGCGAGTCCGGCACTGGGTCAGGCCCTGGCCGAGGCGTTCCACGACGGCGCTCACTACCTGCACAGCGCGATCGCGTTCGGCCTCACCCTCGGCGACGCACGCGTGCCGACAGCTCAGGACGACAGCCGACGGGCGGTATCGGCGGCCCGTCGGCTCGACGAGGCCTTCCGCGGCTTCCTCGCCGAACGCGGCACCAAGCACGTCCCCCTCGCAGGCATGACGACGTTGATCAACGCAGTCGTCGTCCTCCGGCTCACAGCCGACGCCATCCTCCACCTCTGGAGTGGCGACGACGGCGCGCCCGACGCAGATCGGACCACGGCACGCACGCAGATCCTTCATGCCACGGTGCCGATCGTGGAGTGGTTTGAGCAGACGGCGCGAGCCCTTGCGGGGTCGGGCACGGTTCCGGTGCCCGACCCACTCGACGTCGCGCCGGCGGCGGGCCGCCTCGTCGAGGCCGTGCGCCGCGACCTCACCGACACGGACGGGCGGGGAACCGCAACAGCGGTGAAGACGATCTGGACCGCGGGCTATATCGACGCCGTACGACGACTGCAAGCAGCAGTCCTGGAGCCCGCGCGCGCAGCCTCTCAGCAGTGTCTGCCCCGTTCATGGCTTGCCGAACGCCGTGCCTCGCCCGCTCCGAGGCGCCCGTCTCGCTGTTCAGGGACTGGTGGGGTGGAGGGTGACAGAGCGGGTAGCCGCAAAACATGACAAAACGGTGCCCTCCCATGGGCGCCGACGGGCGGGCCGCTTCGGACACGCCGTGGGCGTCGGTCGGGCGGAGGCGCTGCGCCGGCACGGTGCGCACATCGTCGTCAACGAGCTTGCCGAGCTGCTGGAGGACAGAGCGTGATCACCCACTCCGCCTACGTGGTCGAGCCCTGGCGCATACGCGAGACCGGGCTGCACTGGGACGTCCTCGCACAGAGCGAGTCGGTCTTCGCCCTGTCCAACGGACACATCGGCTGGCGAGGCAACCTCGAGGAGGGCGAGCCGAACGGACTGCCCGGCAGCTACCTCAACGGCGTCCACGAACTGCATCCACTCCCCTACGCGGAAGCCGGCTACGGCTATCCGGAATCCGGCCAGACGGTCATCAACGTCACCGACGGCAAGCTCATCCGCCTCCTGGTCGACGACGAGCAGTTCGACCTGCGCTACGGGCAGCTGCGTTCCCATGAGCGCGTGCTCGATCTGCGCAGCGGGCTCCTGCACCGCGTGTGCGAGTGGACCTCGCCGGCGGGCAAGACCGTCCGCGTGCGCTCCACCCGCCTGGTCTCCTTCACCCAACGTGCTGTCGCCGCGATCGCCTACGAGGTGGAGCCGCTCGACGACGAGGTAGGACTCGTCATCCAGTCCGAACTCGTCGCCAACGAGCCGTTGCCCCAGATCAGCGGGGATCCCCGGGTCTCCGCCGCCCTGGAATCGCCGCTACGGCCCGAGGAGCACGCCACCGAGGGTATGCGCCTGCGCCTGATCCACCGCACCGACCGCAGCGTTCAGCGGGTCGCGGCCGCCGCCGACCACGTCGTGCAGGGCCCGGCGTCCACCCAGACCGCCAGCGAGAGCACGGACGACGTCGCCCGACTCACCCTCATCACCGAACTCAAGCCCGGTGAGACGCTCCGTCTGGAGAAGCTGGTCTCCTATGCCTGGTCCGGTGTGCGCTCGCTGCCTGCCCTCCGGGATCAGGTGGAGGCCGCCCTCGCCGGCGCCCGCAGCACCGGCTGGCGGGGCCTGGTCGACCAGCAGCGAGCCTTCCTCGACGACTTCTGGGGACACGCCGACGTCGAGGTCGACGGCGACGCGGAGATCCAGCAAGCCGTCCGCTTCGCCCTCTTCCACGTACTCCAGGCCGCTACCCGGGCCGAGCAGCGGGCGATCCCCGCCAAGGGCCTGACCGGCTCCGGATACGACGGGCACGCCTTCTGGGACACAGAGATCTACGTCCTGCCGGTGCTCGCCTTCACCCATCCGCCCTGCGTCGCCGAAGCACTGCGCTGGCGCCAGCACACCCTGTCCGCGGCGCGCGCCCGCGCCCGCCAGCTGGGCCTGAAGGGCGCCACCTTCCCCTGGCGGACCATCGACGGGGCGGAATGCTCCAGCTACTGGCCGGCGGGCACCGCGGCCTTCCACATCAACGCCGACATCGCCCACGCCGTCACGCGTTACATCTCGGCCACCGGCGACGAGGAGTTCGAGCGGAGGACCGGCGTGGAGCTGCTGGTGGAGACCGCCCGGCTGTGGCACTCCCTCGGCCACCAGGACTCCCACGGCCGCTTCCACATCCACGGTGTCACCGGACCCGACGAGTACAGCGCCATCTCCCACGACAACACCTACACCAACCTCATGGCCCAGGCCAACCTGCAGGCCGCCGCCGACGCATCAGAGCGCCATCCGGAGCAGGCCAAGGCTCTCGGCGTCGACAAGGAGGAGACCGCGGCCTGGCGGGACGCCGCCAAGGCGATGAGCGTGCCCTACAACAGCGCGCTCGGCATCCACGAGCAGTCAGCGGGCTTCACCAGCCACGCGGTCTGGGACTTCTCCCGTACCGGACCCGACGACTACCCGCTGATGCTCCACTTTCCGTACTTCGAGCTGTACCGCAAGCAAGTGGTCAAACAAGCGGACCTGGTGCTGGCGATGTACCTGCACAGCGACGCTTTCGAAGAGGACCAGAAGGCACGCAACTTCGCCTACTACGAGCCGCTCACGGTCCGCGACTCGTCTTTGTCCGCCTGCGTCCAGGCCGTCATCGCCGCCGAGGTCGGCCACCTGCGCCTGGCCTACGACTACCTGAGCGAAGCCGCGCTGATGGACCTCGACGATCTGGAGAAGAACACCCGCGACGGTCTGCACATCGCCTCTCTGGCGGGTTCCTGGATCGCACTGGTCGCCGGTTTCGGCGGGATGCGCTACCACGGGGGAACCCTGCGCTTCGCCCCCAGGCTGCCCGCGAAGCTGAGCCGGCTCGCCTTCTCGCTGAAAGCACGGCGGCGGTGCCTGCGCGTCGAAATCGCCGACGCCCAGGCCACGTACACCCTGATCGACGGGGAACCGCTCCAGATCAGACACTACGGTGAGCCCCTGACCATATCCCGCGGCACCCCGCAGACCCGGCCCATCAAACCGCCGACCGCCTTGCCGGAACCCGCACAACCACCAGGACGCCGCCCCGGGCGCCCCCAGTGAACACACGGCACGGCAGGTCGCGGTAGGCCCACTTGGGCCCTGCCGTCGGCAGCGCGGTGTGCGGTCCCAGGCCGCGCAGTCGGCGTTGAGGGCATTGACGTCTTGCCCGAGCTCGGCATCGGCGGTTCCGCCCGTTTGTGCTTCCGCTGCGGCGCAGACGCGGGGAGGCAGGCCGCTGCCGAGTACCGCCCCGAAGGTGCTCGGCGCCATCCGCCGCGCCCTGCAGCTTGATGCCGACGCACAGGCACACCTGACACGGTCAGCGGGATCGTCCGTGATCGACACACTTCACACGTCGTGTAGATGCCGGACAACCGCCCTGGTGGTTGTCTGGAGACGGTGGGGCGAGTCTGGCCAGCCCCGCCCCGAACACGCACGGAACGTCGCGAAGGGCAGGAGTCCATGGAGCACTGCACACCCGACTACCCGGGCCTGATCGTGCCGGTCGGACACGTCGAGCCCGTGCCGCGCCGTATCCGCGGCTACGCGGCCGACCGTCTCGTCTTCGACACCGTGCGGGCACGGTACGTGTGGCTGTGGCCGGGCTACCCGCAGTACTGCGTTCCACGCGAGGACATCGCCGACGGATCCCTCCTCGACGAGGGCCGGACTGTCGCGCTGAGGGCCGGCAAGGCGCGCCGCCATACCCTCCGGCTGGGCTCCCTCACCCGCCGCGGTGCGGCCTGGGAGTGGGGCGACGACGCGCCCCGCGGCATCGCCGGCCATGTCACCTTCCGCTGGGAGGCCATCGACGCATGGTTCGAGGAGGACGAGCAGGTGTTCGTGCACCCCAGAAGCCCCTACACCCGCGTCGACGCGCTCCGGTCGGGCCGCGGCGTCCGCGTCGTGCTCGACGGGGTCCTGCTCGCCGACGCGCCGTCCTCGGTGATGGTGTTCGAGACGGGCCTTCCCACCCGCTACTACCTCGACCGCGTGTATCTCGACTGGACCCGCCTGCAGCCCACCGACACCGTCACCAGCTGCCCGTACAAGGGGAGGACCAGCGGCTACTGGTCCGTCACGACGGAGAAGGCCACCTACCCCGACCTCGCCTGGTCGTACGACTTCCCCACCCGTCAGGTGACGCCCATCGCCGGACTGGTCGCCTTCTACAACGAGAAGGTGGACCTCTACCTCGACGGGCGGCCGCTTCCCCGACCCGCCGCCGTCACCAGGGCCGCCTGGGAGAAGGAGAACCCGGCGAGAGATCGGTGAGCGCCGGTAACGCCCAGCGCGGCAAGGCCAGCCGGTGTGTCTGGCATGCCCAGCGCGCGCAGAGCCATGACCGTGACGCGTCGGGCCACCGGACGGCGACCCCGCTCGTGAGCCGACTCGGCAGCGTGCGCGTTGACTTCAGCCCGGCGGGCGGTGGCCGGCGTGGCCGCGGTGCGGACGCTCCAGGAGGGCCCGCCCCCGGCGCGCGAACGCCGGGGGCGGGTGGTGGTACGCGTCGGCTCAGCCGTTGACCTTGCCGTACGGCGCGGAGCCGTCGCCGGTCCGGGTGCTCGGGGCGTCCGCTCCCGGCTGCCGGCCCGCGACATGCGGCGTCATGGTCCCGGTGGTGCCGGGGGACTGGCCGAGGTCGGAGTGCACCGCGAGGGCGACTTGCTCGATGGTCGTGATGCCCTCGTCCATCGTGGCCTGGTTGTCGGTCAGCACGGCCATCCGGTAGTCCTTACCGTTGCCGGTGAAGGCGCCTATGCTGTGCACCCGCCAGCCGCGACTGGCCCTGGGCAACCAGCCGTTCTTGTTGTGCGCGACGACACCGGCCGGCGTCCCGAACGGGGTGCCCCAGCGCTGGTCCGCCTCGACCTGCGCCATCAGGTCGAGCGCGTAGGCCCTCGCGTTCGGGCTGAGCACGTCCGTGCGGTCGGTCAGCGCGTCGAGCAGCCGCATCTCGTCCCGGGCGGTGATCTGGGTGAGTCCCCAGTACCCGTTCTGACCGAGCGAGGTGGACGCCATGCCGACCAGCTTCAAGAACGCGGTCAGCTGGGCCATGCCCAGGCTTTTCCACAGCGTGGTGGCAGCCGCGTTGTCCGACTGCGTGATCATGGGGCGGAGGTTGTCGACCTCGAAGGAGTTGAGGTAGCGGTGCTGCTCCTGGGCGCGGCGCAGGACCGCACCCATGATCGTGGCCTTGACCACACTCGCCGAGTCGAAGTGCCGGGTGGCGTTCAGTTCGCAGTTCACGCCGCTCTTCGGGTCCGACACGGACAGCGCGTAGGTGTCGGTGCGGCCGGAGAGAGCCGCGGCGATGTCCTCTGACAGCTTGGCGGCAAGCCGCGGGTTGGATGAAGAGGTACAGATCGGTGTGGGCGCCGCGGCCGCCTGCTGGGCCAGGCCCAGCGGGAGCAGCGTGGCCAGCGCGGCCGTGCCGAGTCCGGCCGCCAGCGCGCGTCTTGCGCGCGACTTGAGGGGTGTTGCCACTTACCGGATCCTTCCGACGTCGGTGTGTGGTACTCGCCTGCAGACGAGCGAGTTGATGTCTCGACCTGTGCAGACTTTCCGAAAGCCGGTTCGGTTGTTCGGAATCGGTAACGATCAGGCCGTCGGCTTGCGCCGGTCCTGGCGCTCGGGCTGTGAGCCGGCCTGTGGAACCCCGAGACGCCGGGGCCCTTGCAAGCTCGCAACGTGTAATCGACCGCGGTGTGCGAGAGCGGACGTTGCCGGGAGCAGACGAAAGGATGGCGATGGACGTCGAAGAATCCGGGGTGTTCGGCGAGCCGAGGGTGCCCGACGAGATCGACTTGGCCATCGTCCACGCGCTGCAGATCGCGCCGCGTGCCTCGTGGAGCGTGCTCGGCCGGGTGCTGGGGTGCGACCCGGTGACGGTCGCGCGGCGCTGGCAGCGGCTGGTCGACGAGGGGCAGGCGTGGATCACCGTGTCGCCCGGGCCGGGGCTGTTTCGGCAGGTGTGCACCGCCTTTGTGGAGATCGACTGCGAGGGCCCGCAGCGCAGCCGGATCGCCGCCGAGTTGAGCGGCGATCCGCACGCGGTGACGGTGGAACACACGGCGGGCGGCCACCCGCTGCTGGTGACGGCCGCCACCGCCGGTCCCGCGGCGCTGTCGGACTACGTTGTGGACCGGGTGGGGGTGCTCGCCGGGGTGCGGGCGGTGCGGACCCGGGTGGTCACCGAGTTCTTCGCCGAGGGCGGTCACTGGCGGCTGAACGTGCTCAACCGCGCTCAGCGGACGGCGCTGACCGAAGCCGTGCGGCGCCCGAGGGACACCGGTGTCATCCGGCCGGGGGATCGCGAGTTGCTGGTGGAACTGGCCGCGGACGGCCGGGTCGGGTACTCGGTGGTCGCCGCCCGACTGGGCGTCAGTGCCGCGACGGCCGCCCGCAGGATCCGGCGGCTGCTGGACGAGCAGGTGATCACCTTGCGGTGCGAACTCGCCCGCACGATCGCCGGGTGGCCGGTGACCGCGGTGTTCTGGGGCCGGGTCCCCGCGAACGAGCTGGAGGCGACGGGCAGGGCGCTGGCCGAGCTGCCCGAGGTGCGCAACTGCGCGGCGGTGACCGGGGAGACCAATCTGCTGCTGCAGGTGTGGCTGCACTCGGTCCCGGAGATAGCCCGGCTGGAGGCGGACATCAACCGCCGCCATCCGCAGATCGCCTTCGCCGAGCGGGCGTTGGTGCTGCGGCAGGCGAAGCTCATGGGCCGACGGCTGGACCGCTGGGGCCGCAGCACCCAGGCCGTCATCCCGGACGTGTGGCAGCCACCGCGCACCGCGCACTGACTCTCCGGCCGGGAGGGGACGCCGACCGATACCGCGCAGCCGCTGGCGAGTCAGGGGCGAACCCCCGGCTTCCCTGACGTTTTCCTGCGGTTCGCGCACTGCCACGTGGGTTTCCTGCGAATTCCGCGGCGCGTGCCGTGCCGGGGTCATCATGGCCGGCGCGCGGCGGCACTGCGGCCGTCGCCTCGCCGACCGAAGGGGGCACCCATGGCCACACCGGCCGCCTGCCCAAGTGACCACCCGGCCCCCTTCCCGGCTGTCCAGGCCCTCCCTGGATCAGCCTCCACCGCACGGTTGATCGAGGCGCACGCGGTCCCTGGGCCGCGCCGACGGCGGTGACGCCGGAACCGGCAGCCCCGCGCAGACCACATCCGCCAACGGGCCCTGGGTGTCCGTCCGACCGAAAGGAAACAGCGACCGCGATGTCCACCGACCACTCGGACGCGAACGAACCCACGAAGCCGACCAGGCCATCCGCCGCCTTCGGTTCGTTCTCCGACTACCAGAACGAGATCTACCTCGCCGGGCTGTTGGAGGGCCGCACGCCCGAACTCCCCACCGAGCTCACGCAGTTGGAGCAGGCGGCCGCAGAGCGGCTGTCCGCGCAGGCTCTCGGCTACGTCGCGGGCGGCGCCGGCACCGGCAGCACGGTCGACGCCAACCGCGCCGCCTTCGAGTCGTGGCGGATCGTGCCCAGGATGCTGCGCGACGTGGGCCGGCGCGACCTGTCCCGCACCGTGCTGGGCACGTCGCTGCCCGCCCCGCTCCTGCTCGGCCCGGTAGGCGTGCAGTCCATCATCCACCCCGACGCCGAGCCGGCGGCGGCCCGCGCGGCCGCCGCGATCGGCCTGCCCTTCGTCCTGAGCACCGCCTCCTCCACCACCATCGAGGAGGTCGCCGCCGCCTCCGGCACCGGACCACGCTGGTTCCAGCTGTACTGGCCGCGGCAGCGCGAGGTGACCGTCAGCCTGCTGCAACGAGCCGCCACCGCCGGGTACGACACCCTGGTCGTCACCCTCGACACCTGGTTCATGGCGTGGCGGCCACGCGACCTGGACCAGGCGTACCTGCCCTTCCTGCGGCGGATCGGCATCGCCAACTACCTCAGCGACCCGGCGTTCCTCGCCGGGCTGGCCAAGCCGGCCGAGGAGGACCCGCCGGCCGCCGTGGCCCACTGGGCGAACATGTTCGCCGACCCCACCAAGACGTGGGAGGACCTGGGGTTCCTGCGCGAACACTGGCAGGGGAACATCGTCCTCAAGGGCATCCAGCACCCGGACGACGCCCGCCGTGCCGTGGACAGCGGCATGGACGGCATCGTGGTGTCCAACCACGGAGGCCGCCAGGTGGACGGCGCGATCGCCGCACTGGAGACCCTGCCGGGCATCGCCGAGGCGGTCGGCGACCGTATCGAGGTGCTCTTCGACAGCGGGGTGCGCACCGGCGCCGATGTGTTCAAGGCGCTCGCCCTCGGCGCGCGGGCCGTGCTCCTCGGCCGCCCCTACGTCTACGGCCTGGCGCTCGACGGCGAAGCCGGGGTGCGGCACGTCCTGCGCTGCCTGCTGGCCGAGTTCGATCTCACCCTCGCGCTGACCGGCCACACCACCCCCGACGAACTCGGGCCGCACACCCTGGCCCGCCGGTGAACCGCTTATCGCATCCCGCATCGCACGACCGCGCCGAAGGAGGCCGGCACGCCATGCCCGGCACTGTGATCGTCGCAGAGAGGTACTGGGACGGCGTGCTCGGCGGGGTGACCGACCACGAAGCGTGGGGCCGGGGTCACCTGCTACTTCAACGTCGATCGCTCGATCGTGGCCGACAACGCCATCGAGGTGCCGAACGCCTCGGCGGTCAAACCGCACGACGTGGTGACCGTCTCGCTCGTCGGCACCGGGACGATCAGCCATATCGTCAACGGAGCCTCCGTTGACGACACTTTGACGGCGCTACGGACTGGAAGGGGGCGGGCGCGGTGGGCAGGCGCGTACGCGGGCGCCCGGCCGGTCCTGTCGGCGAGCGGGCGGCGCCGTCAGCCGCGCCACGGCCCCGCGTGCCTCGCCCGGCCGGGCGGGACCGCCCGTTGCCGGGTCCCGGGCGTCCCCTAGTGCGGGGCGAAGTCGGCCATCATCGCCATGTCCTCGTGCTCCAGGTTGTGGCAGTGCACCGTGTAAAGCCCGGGATAGTCGCGGAACCGCACGAGCACCTCCGCCCACTGCCCGCGCGGCAGGCGCAGGGTGTCCTTCCACCCGTCGTCGTAGGGGCCGGGATCTCCTCCGTTGCGGGTCAGAACCTGGAACTGGTTGAGGTGGACGTGGATCGAATGGTGGGAGTCGGAGCGGAACCGCCACACCTCCGTCTTCCCGAGCCGCGGTCTGGCCATCGCCCGTCCCGGCTCGTAGTCCAGCCCGTTGACCGTCCAGCGGCCCTGGCGCCCCCGCCTGAAGTCGAAGCTGCGCTCGGCCACGGCACGGTACGGATCCAGCCACTCGATTTCGGAGAGCCGGGCGGGCACGTGTGTGTCGTCGCGGGGCGCTCGGCTGGAGTGTGAAATGTCGAAGCGCATCACCTCGGCCGTGCGGCCGGCGCCGAACCGGTTGATCAGGCACACCTGGGTTCCGGGTCGGTAGCGTGCGAAGTCCACCACGATCTCGGCGCGTTCGGCCGGGGAGATCACCAGCCTGTCGTGTGCCAGGGGTCGCTCCAGCAGGCCGCCGTCGCCGCCGATCTGCACCAGGGCCCCGCCGCCGGGCGGTTGCGGATCCAGCTCGAGGCAGTAGTGGCGGGAGTTGGAGCCGTTGCAGATCCGGAAGCGGTAACGCTGCCGCCGGGTCTCCATGACCGGCCAGGGCGCCCCGTTGACCAGGATCACGTCCCCGAGGACGCCTTGCATGTACCTGGGGGCGACACCGGGGATCTTCCCCGAGGGGTCCAGCGCCGGGTAGGCGAAGCGTCCGTCGGCGGTGAAGGCCCGGTCGGTGATCATCAGTGGGATGTCGCGTTCGCCGTGCGGGAGCGGCAGTCTGCGCTCCTCGTCGTCGTGGACGAGGTGGAAGCCCGTCATTCCGCGCCAGACGGAGGCGCCGGTGAAGCCCATGCGATGGTCGTGGTAGTACAACGTGGTGGCCCGCTGGTGCATCGGGTAGATGTGGGTGCGTCGCCCGTGGGCGATCCGGGCGCCGGCGTCGCGGAAGCTCATCCCGGGCATTCCGGGGATCTCCGCCGACGCCGCCGCGGAGAGCGTGGTCGCGCTGGCCCGGCCGTCGTCGGGCAGGAGCAGGTCGATGGGGTAGCCGTCGCTCTCCCACGGGGTGTGCGCGCCGTGCAGATGGCAGACGGTCGGCTGCGGCAGCAGGTTGTGGTGGGTCACCACGGTGCGCCGCCCCGACCGGGAGACCAGCGTCGGCCCAGGGAAGGTCCCTCCGTACGTCCACGCCTTGGTGGTCAGCCCGGGAAGGATCGACAGGTCGGCGACGCGCTGGGTGATCTCGTAGTAGTCGGTGTGCGCGTCGCTCCGTACCGGCCGCAGGACCTTCGGAATGGGCAGCGGCACCTGGTACACCGGGGGCAACTCGGCCGTGCTGCGCAGGCGCCCGGCGACCCCGCCGGCTTCCGGCGCCCCTGACGCGAGGGGTGCCGCAGCGGCCAGGGCGCCGGTTCCGGCGGCGACGGCGAGGAAGCGGCGGCGCTTCACGCTGCCACGCCCCGCCCGGCCGGAGCCTTCCTGCGGCGGATGGTGGCCTGTTCGAACGCCACCGGGGTAGGCCCTGGTTGCGGGTGGGGACGGCTGGTGGGCAGGCGGTCCTCGGCCATGGCGGAACTCCTCGCGGAACGCGTCGACATCTCGGGCTCGCTGCGGAACGTTCAGATCCTCAGGCGCTAGTCCGTTTTGAGATCAGAGTGGATTCATACCGTATATGTCCGAGATTGCTGAGAATCGTCCCTCGCATGGCCCCGCGGTCCCGCGTCGGGCTCGCCGCCGATCGGCCCGGGCCCGGTGTGTCGGGACGCCGAAGCAACGGTTCGCCGGGTGGCCGCCGACTGGGCATCGGTGATGCTACGTGCGGCACGCCGGCGACCGACCCGACGGCCCGTCAGTCCACTTCGGCCGGATCCCGGCGGCGGCCGCCGCGGCAGGGGCGGCCCCGGGACCGATCGGCCCTCCTCGGCGCAGCCACCAGGCACGGCAGCACGTGCCGAGCCGCCCCGGCCGATGAGGCCGGCAGCCTTCCGCTCGGCGGACGGGCGGCGGTCGCGGCGCCATGGCGGCAGGCCGAATCGGCGAGATCCCGGGCAGCGGCAACTGCGCCACGCCGACCGCAGTCGGGCCGCGGCCTGCCAGCCGCCGCCACCGCACCGGGCGCAGCGGCCCCCACGGTAGACGGCCATCGGCGGCGGGGTGCGTCCCCTCCGGCGGACGTCTCGCCCGGCACCGGGCATCACCGCCGGCGCACGCAGGACCCGACCCGGGGAGGCGGGGGCGTCCCCGGGCCGGGAGTCGGGGCGGGGCGCGATCAGCGGCGGGGGCGGCCGCCGTCCACGGCGTCTGCCCGCGCCTGGTCGTCGAGGCGCCGCTTGGCGTCCTCCCAGGTGATCGGCAGGTCTTCGACCGGGACCTCCCAGAAGGTGAACGTCGAGCTCCGCATGGTGGATCGCAGGCCGCGCATGATGCTGTGGTGCGGCTCGGTCCTGGCGTAGGTGTAGAGCGCTTCCTTGCCCTCCCAGGCGGACAGGGTGAAGAAGACGCGCTTGAGCGGCTGGGCGATCAGGGAGGCCCCGAGGGCTCCGGGGGCGGACCGCACCTGGCGCCACGCCAGGAGGGACTTCAGGAAGAAGCGCGGAACGTCCAGCGGGGAGCGCACATGGAAGCGGGAGGCCATGACGAAGGCCCGAGTGTTCGGCCGGGCCGGGTTCGGAGTCGTCCAGGGAAGTGTCGGCACCGTGCTCTCGCCTTCATAATTGGTGAGTGACGGTATCCATACTAGACAGTGCCACTACCCAATAGCTAGCCGGAAGCAGGAACACGTGCGAATCTCTGAGTTGAGCCGCCGCAGCGGGGTGTCGATCGCCACCATCAAGTACTACCTCCGCGAAGGCCTGCTTCCCCCGGGCCGGGCGACAGCCGCCACCCAGGCCGAGTACGGGGAGCCCCATCTGCGGCGGCTGCGGCTGATCCGCGCCCTGATCGGGGTGCGGGGGCTGACCGTCGGTGCCACCCGGGAGGTGCTGCGCGCCGTCTCCGAGCACGAGGGCGACCTGCACCAGGTGCTCGGCCTGGTCCTCGGCGCACGGCCGGTCGGCGCGGAGGAGCCGGACGAGGAACCCGGGACGGCGGAGGTCGACACGCTGGTGGAGGAGATGGGGTGGAACGTCTCGGAGCACGCCCCCGCCAAGCGGGTCATCGCCGAGACCCTGGAGTCCCTGCGCTCGCTCGGCGTCGACTACGACTGGCGGTCCCTGGTTCCGTATGCCGAACTCGCCAAGCGGACCGCCGCGTTGGACCTGGACCAGCTCCACGACATCGACGATCCGCTCGAACAGGCGGAGCGCGCCGTACTGCTGACCATCCTGCTGGAGCCGGCGCTGCTGGCGCTGCGGCGCCTCGCTCAGGAGGACGAGTCGGCGAAGCGCCATCCGGGCTGACCGCCGGGTCGGCGCGGCGGGCCGGGGGTCGTGTGCCGGGTGTGCGGCCGGATCCGGCCGCGTTCACCGAACCGCGCGGGCCGGGGCGCGCGCCTGAGTAGGTGCTACTCACCCGGACCTCGGCCCTACCGTCGGCCGGGCCCGGGGACGCCCTGGGACCGGGGTCCGGGTAAGCGGCCGGAAACCGCCGTTGAGTAGTGAGCACTCAGGCCCGGCGCGCCGATGGCGTGATCTGCTCGGTGACCGTGGGAGTAGGACGGACGTCCTGAACCGCACGGGGAGGCTAGAGCATGCAGTTCCGGATCCTGGGGTCACCCGAGCTGTACGACGAGGAGAGGCGTCGCCGGGTACGCCTGACCAGCCCCAAGCAGAGGCTGCTACTCGGCGCGCTGCTCTCACGGCCGGGCGCGCCGGTCCCTACGGACCTGCTGGTCCGCGAAGTGTGGGGCGATCTGCCTCCGTTGAAGGCCGCCAACGCTCTGCAGGCCCATGTCTCGCGGCTGCGGCAGACCCTGATCGACACGGAGCCCGATCGGGCCAACTCGCCGCGGCTGGTCGCCCGGGCCTCCGGGTACCTGCTCCAGGCCCGCGCCGAGGAGATCGACAGCAGCCAGTTCTGTCTCGGCGTCGCGCGGGCCGGCAGAATGGCCGAGCACGACCCGGGGGCCGCCTACGCCATGCTCCGGCAGGCGTTCAAGCTGTGGCGGGGGCCGGCGTTGGAAGGCAGCGGCCGGGGGCCCATCTCCTCGGCGGTGGCGGCGCGCCTGTCGGAGGAGCGGCAGGCGGGGCTGGAGATCCTGTTCGACTGCGCCCTGCGCACCGGCCAGCACCGGCAGATCGTCCCGGAACTGGAGGAGGCGACCACCGCGCATCCGCTGCGTGAACGCTTTTACGACCAGTTGATGCTGGCGCTCCACCGCTGCGGGCGCCAGGGCGAGGCGCTCGGCGTCTACGAACAGGCCCGGCGCCGGTTCTCGGGGGAAGCCGGCCGCACCCAGTTGCCGCTGCTGACCGCGCGCTTCCACCAGATCTCCGTCCAGCGCCGCACACCGTCCGCCGCCGCGCCGGAACCGCCGTTCGGCGGCGGCCCGGTGCGCCCGCTTCGGGCGGTGCGTCCGGAAGACGGATACGAACTGGACAGACTGCGCGATCTGGTGGACCGGATCGCGTCGGAACAGCAGACCCTGCGCTCCGCGGTGGAGCGCCTGACGGATGTGATCACCGGGGCCGACGGACGGGCTCCGCACGCGCGGGGCGCCCGGGGCGGCGGACTGTCGCCGAGGTAGAACGACTCGCTCCCCCGGTTCCGGGCAGCGGCGGGGCGCAGCGGCCCGCCGCTGCCGCGTCAACGCGGTTCGATGGCGACGCCGTCCGCGAGCAGGACCACGGTCCCGGACCGCGTCCCCGTCTCCCCGGCCGCCACCGCGAAACGGACCGCCGCACGGACGGGGACCAGCACGGCCGGGTCGGTCGCCGGCAGCTCGTCGGCGGTCGGCGGCGAGGGTCTGAAGACCGTGCCGGACACCTCGCGGCCGAGGCGCTGCGCGGCGACCGCGTCGATTTCGCGATAAGTCTCCTGTACCGCGTGGTCACCGCTCTCCCACCGGTCGCAGGCAGCCGGGCAGGTAGGCGCCCTGCCCGGGGAAGAGCGCGGCGCTCGGTTCGGCTTTCCCGTTCACGGTGTTCCTGCTCGTCGGTGGTTCGGTCACAGTTCCCGCAGCAGCCGGGAGGCGGCTTCCATGCCGGAGGAGTACGCGGCCTCGTGTGAGCCGATCTGGTCCCAGTGCAACTGCCTGGAGTGGAAGTACGAGCCGCACAGCTTCACCCGGGTTCCCTCGTTGACCCGGTAGATGTCCCGCTGGAGGTTGCGCACGGCGATGTCGATGACCGGGTGGGTGTAGCCGAGTTCGGCGATGACCGTGTCCGGGTCGACCTCACGCGGATAGTCAAGGGTGACGAAGTAGTCCTTCTCGGCGGTGAATCCGTGCAGTTTGTTCATGTAGTAGGCCACGTAGCTGCGGGGCACCCCGCCGACGGCGACCTTGCCGTAGTTCCAGGCCTGCCAGCGGTCGCGGTCGGCGGACATCACCGACGGGTCTGTGTGCAGCACGACCCGCGAGGAGTTGTAGCGGACGGGTGAGAGGACGGCGCGCTGCCGCTCGGTGGGGTTCTCCAGCATCGCGAGCGCCTCGTCGGCGTGGGCGCCCACCACCGCGTAGTCGAAGTGTTCGCCGCCCCGGTCGGTGGTCACCGTGACCCCGTCGGCCTCCTGGCGGATGCCGGTGACCGCCTCGCGGGTGCGCAGTTCGGGGCCGATGGCGGCGATCGCCTTGCGGACGTAGGTGACCGAGCCTCCGCCGACGGTCCGCCAGTCCACTTGGCGGCCGCCGAGGCCCCCCTCGTCGTGTCCCATGAAGAAGGCGATCGCGGTGCTCGCGGGCATCTCCCAGATGAGTTCGGCCGGTATCGACCACACCGCCGAGCACAGCAGGACGACGTAGGAGTGGCGGAACTCCTGGCTGTAGTGGTGCTTGTCCAGGTATTCGCCGAGCGGGATGTCGGCGCGCCTGCGGACGAAGTCCCTGCGGCCTTCGGTGTGGAAGCGCCGCGCCTCGCGCCAGATGGTCAGGAATTCGGGGGTGTAGCGCCGCGCCACCTCCTCCTCGGCCAGGTCGAGTTCGTCGGTGCCGTACTCCAGCCCGGTGTCGAGGTCGAAGAAGTTGAAGCCGCCGAGGTGCTGGACGGCCGGCACGCCCAGTTCGTCGAAGAACCTGTACAGGTTCGGGTAGGCGGGCCGGTTGAAGACGACGAACGCCGTGTCGATGCCGAGGGTCCTGCCGTTCTCCTCGACCTCGACGGTGTTGGCGTGGCCGCCGAGGCGGTCCTCCCGCTCGAAGAGTGTGATGCGGGCGCGGTCGCGCAGGTGGTACGCGGCGGAGATGCCGGCCACGCCTGCGCCGACGACGGCAATGCGGGGAGTGGTGTGCTGCGGCATGGGGATGTCCTTGTCGGTCGCGTGTCGGTCGTGGTCTCACACGTCGGAGAGGTCGATACGGCGCAGCGCGCCCGGGTGCCCGTCCTCGGCGGCGACGGCCAGGATGTGGCCAGGTCCGGGATGGAGCAGGTCGAACCACCAGCGGGCGGACGTCTGCGGCGGCCGTTCGGGGTCGTCGACCCTGATGCGGCCCTGCGGCGTTCGGGGTGGGAAGGAGAACCCGGCGAGGCTGCGGTGCAGCCCGGTGCCCAGGGCCTTGAGATACGCCTCCTTCAACACCCACAGCTCGCTCACCCGGGCGGCCCGGCCGCCGGGAGCGAGGGCGGCCAGTTCAGCCTGCTCGGCGGCGGCGAAGTGGCGGGTCAGACGGCCGGCCGCGGAAGCCGGGGTGCGCTCCACGTCCACCCCGCAGGCGCGGCCCTGGGTGACCACGCAGGCGATCAGGCCGTCGGTGTGCGAGAGGTTGAACCGCACGCCGTCGAACGCCGGTTCCGGCTCGGGCCGCCCGTAGCCGCCCCGCCGGAAACGCCAGCCGTCCAGCGGGCGGCCGGTGCGGGCGCTCAGGGCGTAGCGGCACAGCAGCCGCGCGCCCAGGTACCGCCGGCGGGCGCCGACGGTGGGCAGCCGGTCCAGCCGGCCGCGCTCCTCGGCGGTGAGCAGCCGCAACCCGTTCAGCCGGGCGGCGAACCGTTTCACGGCGTGCTCCGGCAGCAGCCACAGGTGGGTCGGGTCAGCGTCCACCGGCGGCGCCCTCCTGCGTCGTGGGCCCCGGCGTGGTGTCCAGGAAGGCGGTGGTGTGCAGTCCCTTGCGGAAGACCGGGTGGGCCAGCACCCGCCGGTGGAACGGGATCGTGGTGTGGACTCCCGGGCCATCGGCGCGGAACTCGCCCAGGGCGCGGTCCATCCGGGCCAGCGCTGCCTCCCGGTCCGGGGCCCACACGATCAGCTTGGCGATCATGGAATCGTAGTACGGGGAGACGGTCTCGCCGGGCACGCAGTGCGTGTCCACGCGGGTCCACGGCCCGCCCGGCAGCACCAGGCGGTCCAGCCGGCCGGGGGTCGGGGCGAAGTCGCGTGCGGGGTCCTCCGCGTTGATGCGGCACTCCACGCTGTGCCCGGTCAGCGACACCTGCTCCTGGCGCAGCGACAGCGGCTCGCCCGCGCAGACCCTGATCTGCTCCTGGATCAGGTCGACTCCGGTCACCATCTCGGTCACCGGGTGCTCCACCTGGATCCGGGTGTTCATCTCCATGAACCAGAACCCGCCGCCGGGGTCGAGCAGGAACTCCATCGTCCCCGCGCCGCGGTAGCCGACGGCGAGCGCGCCGCGCACGGCGGCCCGGCCGAGGCGCTCCCGCAAGTCGGCGTCCACCGACGGCGAGGGGGCCTCCTCGATCAGCTTCTGGTGGCGGCGCTGCACGGAGCAGTCCCGCTCGCCCAGGTGGATCGCGCCGCCGTGGGCGTCGCAGAGCACCTGGACCTCGACGTGGCGCGCCTCGGGCAGGTACCGCTCGAGGTAGACCGCGCTGTTGCGGAACACCGCCTGCGCCGCGGCTCGGGTCGTCTGGTACGCATGCCGCAGGTCCTTCGGGCGGTGGACGACGGTGATGCCGCGGCCGCCGCCGCCCGCCGCCGCCTTGATGATCAGCGGGTAGCCGATCCTCTCCGCCGCCTCGTGCGCGGCGTCCAGGGACGGGACCGGTTCCACGGTGCCCGGCAGCAGGTCGAGTCCCGCCTCGGCCATCAGGCGCCGGGCGACCGCCTTGTCGCCCACGCGTTCCATCACCTCCGGAGGGGGTCCGATGAAGGCGATGCCGTCCTCCGCGCAGATCTCCGCGAAGTACGGGTCCTCGGAGAGGAATCCGTAGCCGGGGTGGATCGCGTCGGCACCGGTGCGCAGGGCGGCGCCTATGACGTTGGGGATGTTGAGGTAGCTGGCTCCGGCGGGGGCCGGGCCGATGCTGACGCTCTCGTCGGCCAGCTGGACCACCCGCGAGTCCGCGTCGGCCGCCGAGTGGACGGCCACGGTGGCGATGCCCATCTCCCGGCAGGCGCGGATCACCCGCAGGGCGATCTCTCCCCGGTTGGCTACGAGGATCTTCTGGAACACGGTGTCCCCCTGGATGTACCTGGCTGTCGGGCTCTCGTCGGTACTCGGTCAGTCGTCGTCGCCGAGGGGCACGAGATCGAAGAGGGGCTGGTCGTACTCGACGATCTCGCCGTCGGCCGGGTGGACCGCGACAACGCGCCCCCGTTCCTCGGCCACGATCGGGTTCATCAGCTTCATCGCCTCGACGATGGCCAGCGTCCGGCCCGCGGCCACGGTCTCGCCGACCTCGACGAACGGCTCCGCGCCCGGCTCGGGAGCGCGGTAGAAGGTGCCGACCAGGGGTGCGGTGATGCGCAGTGCCGCGTCGTCGTCACCGGGCCGCGCGGCGGCTGCCGACACCGGGTCAGGGGCGGCCGGGGCGGTGGAGGCGTCGGGAAGGTCCCACTCCACCTCGACGGTGCACGCACCGGCGGCGAGCGAGACGCGGCGGACCGGCCCCGCCAACTGGTTCACCAGCAGCAGGGTCTGCTCGCGAAGCTCCTGGAACAACTGGGTGTCGGGCTCGGTGGTGGTCACAGGGGTTCTCCAGGCTGGGTCGTGGGAGTGCCGAACCGGCGGAATCGGGCATGGCGCCGCTCGACGAGTTCGTCGCCGGACAGGTCCGTCAACGCGCCGAGTGCGGCGGCCAGGGCATCGCGTACGTCGTCCATCACGCGCAGCGGGTCGGTGTGCGCGCCGCCGCCGGGCTCGGGCACCACGGCGTCCACCACGGCGCTCTCCAGCAGGTCGGGCGCCGTCAGCTTCAACGCCTCGGCGGCCCTGGGCGCCTCGGCCGCGGAGCCGAACAGGATGGTCGAGCAGCCCTCCGGACTGATCACGGAGTAGTACGCGTTCTCCAGCATCAGCACGGTGTTGCCGACGCCCAGAGCCAGCGCTCCGCCGCTGCCGCCCTCGCCGGTGACCAGAGCCACGGTCGGCACCGGCAGCCGGGACATCGTCATGATGCACTCGGCGATCACCGGGCCCTGGCCGCGCTCCTCGGCCTCAAGGCCCGGGAAGGCACCAGGGGTGTCGACGAGGGTGACCAGCGGCAGCCCGAACCGTGCCGCGTGGCGCATCAGCCGCAACGCCTTGCGGTAGCCCTCCGGGTTGGGCATCCCGAAGTTGCGGCGCACCAGTTCCGCGGTGTCGTGGCCCTTCTGGTGGCCGATGACGACGACCGTGCGGCCCGCCAGCCGCCCGATGCCGCCGATGACCGCGGGGTCGTCGCGGGTCGCCCGGTCGCCGTGCACCTCGGTGAACTCGTCGAGGACATGCGTCAGGTAGTCGAGCGTGGTGGGGCGCGCGGTGTTGCGGGCGAGCGCGGTGACCACCCGCGGCGGCCTGCGCTCCAGCATGCCGGGATCGGTGACGGCCGGCCCCGCCCCCGCGGCGGGACCGGTGCCGGGCTCGGCGTGCAGGCGCAGCAGCCGGGCGAGCACCGCCGGCAGGTTCTCCCGTTCCACCACCAGGTCGACGAAGCCGCGCTCGTACAGGAACTCGGCGGTCTGGAACCCGGCGGGCAGCTCCTGGCGGATGGTCTGCCGGATGACCTGCGGTCCGGCGAACCCGATCAGCGCCCCGGGTTCGGCGATCACGATGTCGCCGAGCATCGAGAACGAGGCGGTGGCCCCGCCGAAGGTCGGATCGGTGTTGAGGTTCACCACCAGCAGCCCCGCCTCGTGGAGCCGGGCCACCGCCTGCGCGGTCTTGGCCAGTTGCATCAGGGACAGCGCGCCCTCCTGCATCCGGGCTCCGCCGGAGGCCGAGACGATCAGCAGCGGCAGCCGGTCCGCCAGTGCGCGCTCGCAGGCCCGCACGACCAGCTCGCCCACCACGCCGCCCACGCTGCCGCCCATGAAGTCGAAGTCCAGCGCCACCACGGCCAGTTCGGCGCCGTCGATCGTCCCCGTGCCCGCCACCGCCGCGTCGCCGCGCCCGGTCCTGGCGCGGGCCGCGGCGAGCCGCTCGGGGTAGGGGCGGGTGTCGGTGAAGCCGAGCGGATCGCCGGCGCGCAGCTCGTCGCCGAAGGTGACGAGCGAGCCCGGATCGAGCAGCAGGGCCAGGCGCCTTGCCGCCGACAGGCGGAAGTGGTGCCGGCACTCCGGGCAGACGTCGAGGTTGCGCCCGAGCCGCTTGCGGTACACCGCGCTTCCGCACCCCGGGCAATGGGTCCAGGTCAGCTGCCCGGGGGCGGGACGGATCGTCTGCTGGGTCACGCCATGCTCCTTGGATCTGTCTCAGTGACGGGCCGCGGCGGGATCGGCCGTACGCTCCGCGAGCGGGAACTGCCAGTGCGAGAAGAGGACGTTGCGGCGGTGGAAGTGGCGCAGCACCTGCATCACCTCGTCGACCACGGACTGCTCCGTGACGAACTCGTGCGGATGCAGGTGCTTGCGCAGGCGCTCGAGTTGGAGCAGCAGCAGCGCGCCGCTCGGCAGCGGGTCGTCGAGCACCCCGTGCGACCGGACGAACGTGAGCACGCACGCGGCGGTGGCGTGCAGCAGGCAGTACTCCTTGGCCAGGTCGAACAGTTCGGCGGACTGCCCGTAGTCGCGGCCGAGTCCGGAACGCAGCGCGGCGCACCGCTCGGCGAGCGGACCGGCGTGGGCGAGCAGCTCGTCGGCCACCTCGGCCGCGCGCAGCAGCCTGCCCCGCTCGTCCTCCTTGACCTCCTCGGCCAGGGCTCGCAGTTGCCGAACCGCCTGGGGGGCCGCGAGCACGGCGTCGTCCATGCCGCGGCTGTACAGCTCCTGCGTCCAGGGCCGGTACGGCGGCATCGAGCGGTCGATTCCGTACAGATCGGCGGCGCGCTCGGCGGCGGCGGACCGGACGTCCTCGCCGGCGCCGGTGGCCGAGGCGAGCAGGGAGTGCAGCTGGTGGCCGAGGTTGCGCAGGTTCACCACGGTGTTGCCGTCGGCGAAGTTGGCCACCAGAAGGTCCCGCAGCATCTTCTGGTACACGCCGTAGTACGCGTGGCCGCGCAGGAAGAACCGGGCTCCGAGCACGACGCTCAGCTGCGACATGGTCTGCTCCAGCAGCGTCGGCACGAAGTACTTCACGACCGACGACGACACGCTGACCTGTTCGGGGGCCACCTGCAGACCGCGTACCGCGCCCAGGCTTACCGCGTCGCACACCATCAGGTCCGCGAAGACCTCGGCCAACTGGCGGCGGCTGTACGGGATGTCGCTGACGGCCTGGCCGAAGATCACCCGGTGTTCGGCGAAGTCCAGGGTGAGGCGCAGCCCGGTGTCCACGGCGGACAGCGCGATGCTGCTGATCTGGGCACGGGCGGTCTGCGTGGCCTTCAGCGCGATCTCCAGGCCCTGGCCCTCGGCGCCCAGCCGCGCGGCCTCGGGTACGAAGACCTCGTCCACGCGGATTCCGCTGATGTCCATCGCCCGCAGCCCGTGGAGCCGTTCGCCGGGCAGCTCCGCGACCGAACCGGCCGGGGCCCTGCGCTTCTCCAGGAGGAAGACCGAGAAGCCCGCGGGGCCGCCGCGCTCACCGGTGCGGGCGAAGAGGACCATCGCGTCGGACCAGGTCGCGTTGCCGATCAGCCACTTGTCACCGGTGAGCAGATAGCCGCCGTCCACCTTCCGGGCGGTCATCTCGTTGGCGAGCAGGTCGCTGCCGTGCGCGCGCTCGGACAGCCCCCACGACAGCCGGGTGCCGTGCTTGACCGCGTCCACCACGTACCGCTTCTGCTCGTCGGTGCCGGCGATCCAGACGGGCATGAAGGCGAGGTTGGTGATGATCAGCGCGGTCGCGGTGGTCGGGTCCCGCCGGGCGATGAGCCGGACCAGGTTGAACTCGGCTTCGACGTCGCCTGCTCTGCCGCCCTGCTCGCCGGGGAGGGCGTATTCGGGGACGCCCCAGTGGCGGAGCATGTTGACGAACTGGTACGGGTACGCCTCGCGTTCGTCGTGCTCCATGATCCGGGCGAACGGCATGCGGGCGTCCGGGTCGTGCGGGTCGCCGAGGTGGGCTTCGAGCCGTGCTGCCAAAGCGGTCAGGTCGGCCTTGGGCATGGGGACTCCTATCGGGTTGCGGCCAGCCGGACGGGCAGCGCGGAGAAGAGCAGGCCACCGGCGCGCAGCGCGGCGACGGCGTCGAGTGCGGGCAGCAGGGCGGGCCCGCAGCGGCGGGGGTCCACCCCGTCGGCGCGAGCGAGCAGATAGCCGACGGCCGCACCGAGCCAGCCGGCCGAGCCGGGCCGGGTGCCGTACAGCGAGCGGTGCCGGTTGGCCCGCCACAGGTGGACGCAGGCCGCGGCGCCGTGCAGCCAGGCGTACCGCTCGGCGAGGTCCACCAGTGCGTTGGGGTCGGCACCGGGCCTGCGGGCCGCCTCGGCGCACTCGGCCAGCCCGGCGACGGCGTCGGCCAGCCGCCACACGAGGGTGGCGCATTCCGCGGCACCGGGGTCGGCGGCGAGCTCCTCGACGACGGCGGTGGCGGCGTCCGCGAGTCCGGACATCACCGGATCGGTGCCGCGGGCGAGCAGGTCGAGCCGGGCGGGCTCGAACGGGGGCAGTTCCGCGTCGAGGGTGAAGACGGTCTCCAGCAGTTCCGGCCGCGGCGCCTCGTCGCGGGCTGCCAGGGTGGGCAACTGGCCGGCGAACGAACGCAGGTTGGCCAGCGGGCTCGCGTCGATCACCCGTACCACGGCCGAGTCGCGCTGGAGCTTTTGGAACAGTCCCGCGCCCGGCGTCCCGTCGCGCAGCACCGAGCGTGTGGCGAGCACCGTGCCGCAGCGCCGGATCAGCTCCTCCGCGGCCTCGGCCACCACGTGCTTGGCGGCAAGTCCCCACACGCTGAAGGCCTGCGGCACCACGTGCACGCCGCGCGCGGCGGACAGGGCCACGGCGTCCGCCGCCACCAACGCTGCGCAGGCGACGGCCGATTCACGGCGGCAGTACGGCGTGTCACTCAAGGTCGAGCGGCCGAAACGGTGTGCGGTGGCGAACTCCCAGGTCAGGCGCATCGCGGTGTCCGCGATGCCGAGGGATCCGGCCATGCTCATCAGCCGTACCGCCTGCTGGGCCTTGATGGCGACCTCCAGTCCTTCGCCCTCCTTGCCGACCAGCGCCTCGGGCGGCACGGGCAGCCCGTCGAAGCGCAGGCAGGCGATGTCGATGCCGCGCATGCCGCCGGTGCGGGGTGCGGGACGGCGGACCAGGCGCTCGTCATCGGCGCCGGCGAGGTCGAGCAGCACCGCGGAGAAGGCGCCGGGGCCGCGTTCGCCGGTGCGGGCGACCACGTAGACCGCCTCGCCGCGCAGGCCGTTGCCGACCAGCCACTTCTCGCCGAACAGCCGCCCGTCCGCGGTCAGCCGCACCTCGTTGGCGAGCAGGTCGCTGCCGTGTGCCGCCTCGGTCAGCGCGAAGGCCACCGCGCCGCCGCGGCGCAGGATCGCCGCCGCCCGTTCCTGCTGCTCGCGCGTGCCGTGCAGTTGCAGGCAGGTCGCGGCGATGATGCTGAACATGGTGCCGGGCATGACGTTCACGTCGCGGCGGGCGGCGCTGCGCACCAGGGTCAGGCTGCGGTCGAAGGACGCGAAGGTCCCTCCCCACTCCCGGGGAAGGTAGTCGAGGTGGAACCCGCTCCGCAGCAGCGCGTCGCACAACTCGGCCGGGAACTCGTCGCGTTCGTCGCGGGCCACGGCCGCGGCGAAGCCGTACGGGCTGGCGGCGTCGCCGGGGTCGCCGAGCAGTTCCTCGAGTTCCTCGGCCGTCAGCGCGCTCACCGCGCACCCGCCGAGAAGCCGAGCGCCGGTGCGTCCAGCGGCACCGGCCGGTAGTCGGCGGCGGTGGACGGGATGTGCACCCCGGCGGTGCGCAGCTGGGCCAGCCGGGTGTGGAAGGCGGCACCGCGCATCAGGTGGTGGGCGACGTCGGCGACCCGACGGTTGCCGGGGGTCTTCAGATAGCTGCCGGTCACCCAGTCGTTGAAGCTGCCCATAGCGGGGCCGCACCAGATCTGGTAGTCCATGACGCGGTCGTCCTGGCCGGTCACCGCCCAGCGCGAGGACATCCCGAGGTACCAGCGGAAGACCAGCGCCATCCGGCGTTTGGGGCTCCCGGCGGCGCGGGCGAGCTGCTCCGGGTCGCGCCGCTCGAAGTAGCGCACGCACTCCTGCCAGACGCCGTCCAGCGGCCGCCGGAAGACCTGCTGTTCCAGCTTGGCCCGCTCGGCGGCGGGCAGCGCCTCCAGGCCGTCGTGGGCCTGGTAGAGCTGGTACAGGCGGCGGGCCCGCATCGGGAAGAGGGTGCCCTTCTTCAGCACCTGAAGGTCCACTCCCATCTCGAACATGTCGGCGGCCGGGGCCATCTCGCAGTCGGCGATACCGGCGTCGGCGAGCATCGCGCGGGACGCCGGGGACGCCCCGGACTCCACGCACGCCTGGTTGACCGATCCGGTCACCACGTAGGCGGCGCCCATCGCGAAGGCCGCGGCCACCGCGACCGGCGTGCCCAGCCCTCCGGCGGCGCCGACCCTGATCGGCACCGGGTAGCGGTGCTCGCGCTGGACCGTGTCGCGCAGTCGCAGGATGGCCGGGAGCAGCGCCGGCAGCGGGCGGCGGTCGGTGTGGCCGCCGGAGTCCGCCTCCACGGTGATGTCGTCGGCCAGCGGCACATGGTGGGCGAGCGCGGCCTGCTCCGCGGTGATCAGGCCGCCCTCCAGCAGGGCGCTGACCAGCCGGGCCGGGGCCGGCCGCATGAACCGCTCGGCGGTCTCGGCCCGGGATACCTTGGCGATCAGCCGGTTCCCGGCGACCACCCGCCCGGCCTCGTCCCGGCGCAGCCCGGCCAGCCGGTAGCGGACAACGTGCGCGGTGAGATCGAGGTATGCGGAGGCCTCGACGCACCGCACCCCGTGCCGCAGGAACAGCTCCACCGCCTCGCGTTCCAGCCGCTCCTCGCTGGGGCTGTGGATCAGGTTGACGGCGTACGGCAGACCCGGGATCTCGGCGGCGAACCGCTGCAGGGCCCGCTCGATCGCCTCCGGCAGGAGTCCGGCCGCGCCGAAGGAGGCCAGGAACCCTTCCCGGGCCAGGGCGATCACCATGTCGGCGGAGGCGATCCCGCCGGCCATGGCGCCCGCCATGTACGGCTGGCGCACGCCGTGGGCGGCCAGGAACGCGGTCGAGCCGAGCCGCCTCGGGGGCAGCGGCGCGACGGCGGCGAGCAGCGGCAGCCCCGCACCGCCGGCGGACGCCGAGCCGCCGGTCACGGCGCCGATGCCGTCGGGGGTGACGACGATGAAACACGGGTTGTCCAGGTCGGTCAGGGCCTCGTAGATCCCGGCCGGGTCGGTGCTCGGGTACCGCTCTCCGTGCCACCGGAGAGGGGTCTCGCGGTCGTCCATGGGAAACGCAGCTCCTTGGGTGTGCGGGCGGGCCCCGGTCAGGCTCCGGCGGAGGCGGACCGCACTTCGACGGCCACGTCGGTGAGTTCGTAGATGCGCAGGCCCGGCTTCCACAGGTCGGCGTCGGCGATCACCAGCAGTCGGTCCGCCTCCCGACGGACCTCCTTGATGTGCACGTCGAACCGCATCTCGCGGTCGTGGCGCAGGATCTGCCCGCGGTACTTCCACTTCGTCTCCACCCCGGTCGCCATCGCGAACCGGGGCTGTTGGATGCCGGCGGCGAGGTCGTGCTCGATGACGAAGAGGCGCAGCGCCTGGAGCACCGCCTCGACGCCGAGCGAGCCGGGCATCACCGGGTCGCGGTGGAAGTGGCAGTCGAAGTACCACTCGTCGGGGCGGACTTCGCGGAAGCCGTGCAGGTACCCGGCGCCGTACCGGCCGCCGTCGGCGACCAGGTCGACCCGGTCCACGAGGGCGAAGTGCCCGCCGGGCAGGTGCAGGTGGCCGCCGGTGGCGTCGGTGAACGCCGGGGCGTCCTCGGCCAGTTCGATCCGGCGGACCCGGCCGGCGGGGAGCTGCTCCTGTTCGATCCAGGGGGCGACGTGGCGGCCGTTGTCGAGGCCCGCCTGGTTGGCCAGGGCAGCCTCGCTGAAGTAGCCGAACAGCGACTCGCCGGCGTAGAAGACCTCTCCGTCCGCCGACAGCTCGTAGGAGAAGTTCTGCAGCACCGCACCGGAGACCGCGCTGGTCATCAGAAGCTTGGAGCGGTGGCGGATGGTCTTGCCGCGCAGGTCGACGTCCTTGACCAGGGTGGCCCGGCCGTCGAGGTTGCGGATGGAGTACTCGGTCTCGGGCTGGCGCAGTGTGGCGCCCAGGTAGTAGCCGAGGAAGATGGCCGCCTGGAGCGATGTCTCCATGTACACGCAGTTGGGCATGTGCGGGTAGGCGTTCTGCGTGTAGTACCAGGCGTCGGCCGGGGAGTCGTACTCGGTCACCATCTGCGCGCCCGGGCTGAGATCGCCCCGGGTGCCGGTGAGGGACATCACGCGGTCGACGAACTGGAAGTCCCCGTTGGGGATGTAGGGCGCGCGGACCGTGTCGTAGATGTCGAACTCGGGGCCCATGGCCATGCCCAGTCGGCCCTTGGCGGCGTGCGCCAGGTGCATCTCGTTGATCATCGCGGGCTCGCCGTCGCGGTTGCGGCGGCCGAGGAAGGCGGGCACGCCGCCGGCCTCCGGCCGGTAGGGGGTGCCGTCCTTCTCACGGACCTGGAGGCCCAGGTTCTTCATCCGGATGATCGGCTTGTCGCCCAGGTAGACCAGGATGTCGGCGACCACGGAGGCCCGCGGCAGCAGCGTGAGCTCCATGACCTCGACCTCGTAGCGGATCTCCCGGTGTTCCGGGGTGATCTGGCCGCGGACCTGGACGTCGATCCGCAGGTCGGTCATGGTCTGGAAGCGGGCGTCGGGCAGCGTCAGGTGCATGCCCTGGTGAAGCAGGTAGATCTGCAGGAGCTGGACCGCGCCCTCGGCCACCAGCGAGCCGGCGAGCACCGGGTCGTCCGGGAAGTGGCAGGTGAAGTACCAGGCGTCCGGCTCCAGCCGCTTGACGGCGCTGAGCGTGCCCAGGCCGCGCGGGCCTGCGGTGCGGTCGACGGTGACCTCGTCCACCATGCGCAGCCGTGCGTCAGGCAGCCTGAGCGCAGGGTTGACGCCCGGATCCTGCGCGTGGTCGCGGCCGAACACCTCCCCGGGACGGCCCTGCGCGAGCAACTCCAGGTCGGCCGCGGTCAGATGGTTCTTCCCGGTATACGCAAGCGGCTTGAACCGGCCCTTGGCCAGTGCGGCCCGTGCCGCCCGCTCCTTGTCGGTGATGACGACGCCGATCGAGCTGTCCAGCTCCTGGCGGCTGAAGAAGCCCGCGCAGGCGTCCTTGAGTTCCAGGATCAGCTCTCCGTCGGCGTAGCAGAGGTAGCTGAAGAAGAACAGCGTGGTCTCGCCCTGGTGGACGAAGCGGTCGATGGAGATGTCGTAACGCAGGGTCTGCCCGGTGCGCGGCAGCCCGCCGTGGAAGACGAGCGAACTGTCGAGCAGCCGGTAGACCCGCTCGCCCTTGTTCTTGAAGTCGATGCCGAGGTAGCTGACGAGCAGCAGGTCGCACTGGCCGGCCTCCACCGTCACGGCGGGCGGCACTCCCCCGTCGACGGCGTACCAGGCGTCCTCGGGCACGTCGTACTCGGTGGTGATGGTGGCGGGCCGCAGGACACCGGCCTCGCCCTTCACAGCGGTGACCCGGGTGACGAAGTGGTAGGGGGGCGCGGGGAGCCGGACGCGCTTGGCGTACGTGTCGATCACCTGGAACTCGGGTCCGAAGACCTTGGCGACGGATCCGGTGGCGAACTCCAGCAGGTCCGCCGCGTCCCAGAGCACGCCCTCCGCCGCGCCGGGCGCGGGCGGCGCGACGGAGACGGAGGCGGTGCCCTGCCCGGCCCCTGCCGCCGCGCCCGTCGCCGGAGCGGCAGGCGCCGGCAGTGCGGGGCGGGCGGCGGGG
>CAYNNX010000007.1:0-32861 GCA_964398515.1 uncultured Streptantibioticus sp.
CGATCGGCAAGGCCGAGCCGGTCGGGCTGTTCGTGGAGACCTTCGGCACCGCCACCGTCGCCGCCGAGCGGATCCAGCACGCGATCGGCGAGGTCTTCGACCTGCGCCCGGCCGCCATCATCCGCGACCTGGACCTGCTGCGCCCCATCTACGCGCCGACCGCAGCCTACGGCCACTTCGGCCGCGAGCTGCCGGAGTTCACCTGGGAACGCACCGACCGGGCCGGCCAATTGCGCCGCGCCGCTGCCATCTGACGCAGCGTCAACTCGTGCGGGGGCGGTCGGAGCGCTACCGCCCCTGGTCCGCGCAGGCCGCGGCGAGCCGTCGGACGCCCTCGGCGATCTCCTCGGCGCCGGCGGTGTCGCCGAAACCGACCCTCAGATGGGGCGCCGGGGCCTCCGCGGCGAAGTAGGGACGGCCCGGCGCCACCGCGACCCCGTGCCGCAGCGCGGCGGCGGCCAGCGCCTGCTCGTCGGTGCCGTCGGGCAGGCGCAGCCACAGGTGATGGCCGCCCGCCGGGACGTACGCGGGAACCAGGTGCGGCAGTTCGCGCCCGAGCGCGGTGAGCAGCGCGTCCCGGCGCTCCCGCAGCCCGGCCGCGACCGCCCGCAGGTGGCGGGACCAGGCGGGGGCGCCGACGAGTTCGAGCGCCGCCTCCTGCAACGGGCGCGGCACGAAGAAGCTGTCCACGACCTGGATCGCCCGAAGCCGCATCAGCACCGGGCCGCGGGCGATCAGCGCGCCGACCCGCAGGCTCGGCGAGGTGGGCTTGGTGAGCGAGGTGACGTGCACGACCGTGCCGTCCGGATCGTCGGCGACCAGCGGTGGCGGCAGCGGCCCGCCGTGGGCGAGGCGGCGGGCGAAGTCGTCCTCGATCACGAACGCCCCGGCGGTGCGGGCCATCCGCACCACCTGTGCGCGCCGTTGGGCGGCGAGCACGGCGCCGGTGGGGTTCTGGAAGAGCGGCTGGCAGAAGAAGACCCGCGCGCCGGTGGCGGCGAAGGCGTCGGCGAGCAGGTCGGGGCGTACGCCGTCGGCGTCGACCGGCACCGGCACCGGCCGCAGTCCGGCCGCGCGGGCGACCGCGAGCATGCCCGGGTAGGTGGGCGACTCCACGAGCACGGGCGAGCCGGGCGCCGCGAGCGCGTGCAATGCGGTGGTGAGGGCGGCCTGCCCGCCCGCGGTGATCAGGACGTTGGCTGTGCCCACGCTGCCGCCCGCCTCCCGGGCGAACCAGGCGCGCAGCGGCGTGAGCCCCTCCACCGGAGGTCGGTCCCACGCGCCGGGTCGCCGCGCGGCCCGGGACAGCGCGGCGGCGAGCGGTCGCTCGGGCTGGAGCGAGGGGTGCAGATAGCCGGTGTTGAGCGCGATGACGCCGGGCGGCGGTGCGGCGAGTGTGGCCAGCACCCCGGAGTCGTCGACGGTGCGGGGGGCGGCGTCGCCGTGGTCCTCGGCGCTGAGCGCGATCTGCTGCCAGGAGGTGTCGGCGGGCCGCGCGGGCGCCGCGGCGCCGGAGCGCCCCTCGGCCCGGTAGGTGCCCGCGCCCGGCCGGGTGACGACCAGGCCCTCCGCGGCGAGCGCGCCCAGCGCCCGCGAGACGGTCACCGGCGAGACGCCGAACCGCTCGACGAGGGCACGACTGGACGGCAGGCGCTCGCCGGGCGAGTAGCGCTTCAACTCCGAACGGAGTGTCGCGGCGAGGGAGGCGACACTGCTACCGTCATCCATGAGGAATGATAGTAGCGCTACTGAGAGTTCGGCGATAGCGGACCCGTCGGCGGGACCGTCGGCCGAGTCGGTCCCAGGCCGCGCCGGGGCCGATGGCGTCACCGGTCGGGGCGGCGGCGAGGTGACCCGTGGCCTCCGGGGTAGCGGCGTGGCCGGTCACCGCGGCGGTTCCGGCAGGCAGACCGCGCGGGGGACGCTCCTCGCGGGCCTCGCGGTGGCGATCTTCTCGTTCACCTTCCCGGCGACGCACTGGGCGCTCGGCGGGTTCGGGCCGTGGACGACGGTCACGGCGCGCGCGGTACTGGCGGGCGCCGTCGCGGGGGCGTGCCTGCTGGGGGCTCGTGTGCCCCGGCCGGATCGCCGCCACTGGCCCGCCCTCGCCGTGGTCGCCGGCGGCGTGGTCCTCGGTTACCCGCTGCTGACAACGCTCGCCCTGCGGAGCACCCAGACCTCGCACGCCGCCGTGGTGGGCGGTGCACTGCCGCTGGCCACGGCGGCCCTGGCCGCCGCCGTCACCGGGTCCCGGCACTCCCGCGCCTTCTGGCTCGCGGCGCTCGCCGGGACGGTGGCGGTCGCCGCCTTCGCGCTGGGCCAGAGCCACGGCGCGCCGACCGGCGGCGACGTGCTGCTCTTCGCCTCCCTGGCGGTGTGCGCGGCCGGTTACGTCGCGGGCGGCAGGCTCGCCGGGGTGATGCCCGGATGGCAGGTGATCGCCTGGGCGCTGGTGGGGGCGCTGCCGCTCACCACCCCGGCCGCCGTCGCCGCCGCCGTCGCCGAACCGGTCCACCCGGGCGGGCTGTCCGTCGCCGGGGTGCTCTATCTCGCCGTCGTCTCGCAGTTCGCGGGGCTGGTCGCCTGGTACCGGGGCATGGCCACGGTCGGCGTGGCCCGGGCCAGCCAGCTGCAACTCGCCCAGCCGCTGCTGACCCTGGTCTGGTCGGCGCTGCTGCTCGGTGAACACCTCGGCGCCGCCACGCCGCTGACCGCGCTTGCGGTGCTGGTCTGCGTGGCGGTCACCCAACGGGCGTGAAGCCTACGCACCGTGCGCGCCCTTCGTACTCCCGTGCGCCAGGGTGTGCGCTCGGCGGCCGGGGAAGCCTGTCGGTGGGGCGAGGAGTCGGACCGGGGAGGCGCCATGCACGGACCGCCGCTCATCGGCTGGCTGGTGGCCGCGATCGGGCTGGCCGCGGGGGTGTCGTGCCTGCTGCGCACGGCGCCCCGTTCCGGGTGCGCCGGCGCCTCCGGTGACGCGGGCGGCGCACGCGCCGAGGGGGTGATGGGCCTCGGCATGGGCCTGATGGCCGTGCCCGGCTCCGGATTGGACCAACGCCCGTGGGGGACAGCGGCGTTCACCCTGCTGTTCGGGGTGGCCGCGCTGCGCTCGGTGTTCCTGGCACGCCGTGCGCCGCACCACGTCCACCACGCGGTCGGCGCTGCCGCGATGGTGTACATGGCGGTGGCGATGGCGGGCGCCCCTCGTTCCATGGCGGACATGGACCACGGCCCGGTCGGCACGCCGTCGGTGACGGGCCTGCTGCTGTGCTACTTCGCGGGGTACGCGATATGGACCGGGGCGCGGACGATACCGGGCCCGCGCCCGGTCCCCACGGCGGCCGGCACGGCGGGCGGCGGGACCACCGCCGTGCTGCGCGCCCCCGAACTGGCCACGGCCTGCCGGGTGTCGATGGCGATGGCGATGGTCGCGATGCTGGTCACCATGTAGCGGCGGCACCGCCGCAGAGAGTCGGGGCCAGCCGGGGCCTCCCGGGACAGCCGGGGCGCTGCGGCGGGGAACAGCGGGAGCGGACGGCGAACGCAGCGGCCCCGCGATCGGGCGACACGTGGCGTGCGTCACCTTCCCTCGGGTGCCGTACCCATCGGTAGCCGGGGCGCCTAGTCTGAGCGCCATGACGGTCCCGTTGGTGCTGCTGGTACTCGGCGCACTGACGGCGGCGACGGCGCCCCGTCTGCTGTCCCGGGCGGACTGGCCCGATCGTGAGCCGGTGTTGGCGCTGTGGGTGTGGCAGTGCGTGGTCGCCGCCGTCCTGCTGTGCTGCGTCCTCTCGATGGCCCTGTGCGCCTCCGCCGCCTCCGCCGCGGTGCGCTGGCACCTCTTCGCCCTCGCCCCGCGCGCCGTGGTGGACGCCTACGCGCTCTCCGCCTACGGGCCGTGGGCAGGCGCCGTGGCCGCCGTGCTGGCCTGCGGGGGCGCCTGGTCCGCCGCGATGCTCACCCGTGTGGTGCGCCGCGCCCGCGCCCGGCGGCGGCAGCGCCGCTGCGAGCTGCTCAGCCGGGCTCCCATGCTCCCCGGTGAGGCGGTCGGTTCCGCCTTCGACCGGCCGCTCGTCGTGCTGGAGGACGAGCGCCCCGACGCCTGGTGGCTGGCGGGCGCACAGCCGCAACTGGTGATCACCACGGCGGCGCTGCGGCGCCTGAAGGGGCGGCAGTTGGACGCCCTGCTCGCCCACGAGCAGGGCCACGCCCGGGCCCGGCACGACTGGCTGCTGCACTGCGCCTACGCGCTCGCCGAGGGGTTCCCGCAGGTCCCGGTCTTCGCCGGGTTCCGCCATCAGGTCCACCGCCTGGTGGAGCTGGCCGCCGACGACGCGGCCTCCCGCCGCTTCGGGCGGCTGACGACCGCCCTGGCCCTGGTCGGACTCAACGAGGACCGCGGAGTCTTCGGCCCCTGCCCCACGCCCACGGCCCAACTGCCGGGCCGCATCGACCGGTTGCTCGCACCGTCCCCACGCTTCACCCGCGCCCACCGCATGCGCGTGAGCGCGCTGGCACTGCTGCTTCCGGCGATTCCCCTCCTGGTGACCTTCGGGCCGGGGTTGCGCGCGCTGTCGTAACGTCGAGCCGGCCGGAGCGACGGGGGCGGCCGATGCGGGTGGCGCGGGAGCGACCGGGGCGGCCGGAGCGGGAAGGGGCCGGAGCGGCCGACGGGCAAGGAAGCCGCAGGGGTTGCCGCAAGAGCGGCCGGTGCGGTCGAGCGGGTGCGGCGGGCGAGGGGGTGTCGCCGTCCATCCCCTGGTCCGAGGCTGCGGCGGCGCCGTAAGCTCGGCGGCCATGCCCGCCGAAGACTCGCAGTCCGCCCGCCGGCCGGACCCGGACCGTGCCGCCCGGTGGCGTTGCGCGGCCTGGACGGCAGTTCTGGTGACCCTGTTCGCCGCGCTGCTCGGTTCGGTACTCGCCGCAGGCGGCGGTGGCGGCCCCGCCACGCTTCCGCTGGACCGGCGCATCGACGTCGCGCTGCACGGCGCGGCGGTCCGCCACGCGGGGTGGACGCACCTCAACCTCGTTCTGACCGATTGGGTGTGGGGGCCGACGACCACGCGCGGGGTGACCCTGGCGGCCTGCGCACTGCTGTGGCTGCGGGGGCATATCCGGCAGGTCTTGTGGGCGCTGGCCGCCACCCTGCTGGGCTGGCTGCTGGAACTGGCCGTCAAGTCCGCCGTCGGCCGCGACCGCCCGCACTGGCCCGACCCCGTGGACTCTGCGACGAACGCCGCCTTCCCTTCCGGGCACGCGCTCGCCGCCACCGTGGCGTGCGTGACACTGCTGTGGCTGCTGCGGCTGAACGGCGTGCGCTCGGCCCGCTGGGCGGCGGCTGTGGCGGTCGGCGCGGTCTCGGTCGCGGGAGTGGGGTTCACCCGGGTCTACCTCGGCGTGCACTGGCCCTCCGACGTGGTCGCCGGATGGCTGCTGGGCGCGGCCGCGGTCACAGCGACGGCAGCCGCCTGCGCGCCGTGGCGCCCGGACCCGCGCACCCGGCCTGCGGCGGACCGGGGACGTTGACCGGTGAACCGGACGACGGCCAGGGCGGCGGCAGACCGGGCGCGCCGGAAAGCGTGGGCCCGCGGTCGCGGGCGGTGTGGACACGGCACGGGCCGGGCGGCGAGGCTGTCAGGGTGGCGATCAAGGGTTGTCTCTTCGACTTCTCCGGAACCCTCTTCCGGGTCGAGTCCGCCGAGAGCTGGCTGCGCGGCGGGCTGGCCGAGGCCGGGATCACCGCCTCGGAGGCGGAGATCGCGAGGTACGCGCTGCGGCTGGACGAGGCCGGAGCGCTGCCCGGCGGCCGCTCGCCCGACCCCGTACCGCCGGAGCTGGAACGGCTGTGGCGCGAACGGGATCTGGATCCGGCGCGGCACCGGGCCGTGTACACCGCGCTGGCCAGGCGGGCCGGGCTGCCGTGGCCGCGCTCCCTCCTCGACATCCTCTACGAGCGCCACCGGACACCCGTCGCCTGGACGCCCTACCCGGATGCCGCCGAGGTGCTGACCGGATTGCGGGAGCGCGGGGTGCCGGTGGCCGTGCTGAGCAACATCGGCTGGGATCTTCGTCCGGTCCTGCGGGAGTACGGCGTGGCACACCTGGTGGACGCGACCGTGCTCAGCTACGAGCAGGGCGTGCAGAAGCCGGATCCACGGATCTTCCGGATGGCCTGCCAGGCGCTGGGGGTGGCCCCCGCGCAGGTGCTCATGGTCGGCGACGACGGGCGCGCGGATGCGGCCGCGACCGCGGTGGGCTGCGCCTTCCACCGGGTCGAGCACCTTCCGGTGGCCGCCCGTCCGGACGGGCTGCGCCCGGTACTGGCCATGATCGGCTGATCCGGGGAGTACGGGAATCAGGTGAGGCCCCGCGGACGGGGGACACCGCGGGGCCTCACCTTCGTAAACGCATCCGGAGGCTGCGGGGTTGCCCGGACCGCGGGACTTTTTTCGGCGGTGCCTTTCGCAGCCGTACCGCCCGGCCTACCGGACGGACCGCCGGCGTCGGGGACGATGGAGCCATGGCCGACACGTTCACCACGCGCACCCTCGAGATCACCACCGGCTCGTCCGAGGCCGTGCACGACCTGACGGGCGCCTGCGCGTCCTTCCTCGCCGAGGCGGCCCGCGGCCGCGACGGGCTGCTCAACGTCTTCGTGCCGCACGCCACGGCGGGCATCGCCATCATCGAGACCGGCGCGGGCAGCGACGAGGACCTCCTGCGCCAGCTGCGGGAGTTGCTCCCCGCCGACGACCGCTGGCGCCACCGCCACGGCAGCCCCGGCCACGGCCGGGACCACGTGCTTCCCGCCTTCGTCGCACCGCACGCCACGCTGCCGGTCCTCGGCGGCTCGATGGCGCTCGGCACGTGGCAGTCGGTGGTCCTGGTGGACACGAATGTGGACAATCCCCGGCGTCAGGTGCGGTTGAGCTTCCTGGGTCAGGGGAGATGACCGGCCAGACCGTAGGTCGTAGGTCCGGCCGCGCCGAACCACGTGCGGTCGGAGTCAACCGTGTCGCCCTCCTGTCCGTCAGCCTCGCCGCGGCCACCCGCGCTCGTGAGCCAGCGGCGTGCTCCTGACAGGACGTTACCCTCGGCCGCACTACACGGGGGTGTCCTCATGGGGGTGGCATGGCGCGGCCGACGGACCGGCATGTGCTGCGCCGGTGCTCGGCTGGTCGATCCAGGCCCTGCGTACCCGGATCCGGTGAGCGCCGGTCCGGACGCGGCCGTCAGTGGACCGTCTCGCAGGGTTCGCCGGCGTTGCTCCGGCTCCCCGCGACTCCGGCAAGATCAGAGGCAATCTCCACCGATCGAGGAGGTACAGCCGGGGCCTTCAACGTGTCTTCTATACATCCGCATTGATCAGCATCCGTTGCTGCGACGAATCCCGTCGCTTCTACGATCGCAAGCGCGCTGAGGGCAAGCGGCATACCCAGGCCGTCTTGGCTCTCGCCCGTCGGCGCGTCAACGTCTTGTGGGCTCTCCTGCGTGACGGACGGTGCTATGACCCCACACCGTCAGTCACGGCAGCTGCTTGACAACGAGACTAGGAATCGAAGCCGACGTGCACGTGATCGTGGTGCGTGGCGTCGGAGAAGAACTGGTCGGGACGCGCGGCGCCGGTGAGTTGGACCGGGCCGCCCACGTTGTACGAGCCGGCGGCCGCCGCGTCCCGCATGAACGACGTGATGAGCGCGCGCGACGTGGCGGCGGACACCACGGCGTGCCCGTCGATCCGCCACACGTCGAAGGCCCGGCCCAGCGGGTGGTCGCTCGGCCGGTCGGTGCCGAAGACGTCGATCGGGTGCCCGGACCGCACGACGCTGACGTCCATCGGGTAGCCGCCCGCCAGCCGCAGCATCGCGTCGAGCACGCTGGTGTGGACGCGGCCGCTGCGGATGTCGGCCTGGGCGGCGGCGGGCAACCGGATCCGGGGATCGGCCTGCACGCGGCGCGCGGAATCCGGCGGGGAGGCCGCCGGGGCGCCGGGCCGGGCCGGGTACAGGGCGGTGACCGTCCACCGCGGCCGGTCCCGGCTCAGCCGTACGTCGACGGTCGTGCCGTCGGCGGAGACGGACCCGTGCGCGTCCGCGGTCCAGCGGCGGCAGACCACCAGGACGCTGGCGGAGTCCGCCAGGATCCCGCCGTACTGGGCGTCGACGACCTCCAGCGCCGCCGCCCGGGCGGGACCCAGCAGCGGCCCGGCCTGGTCGGCGAGGCCGGGTGGGAGGCCCAGCGCCGCCACCCGTCCCCGGGCCCGTACCGTCCCCGCCCCGCCGGGCGGCCACGCGCCGACGGCCTCGACGAGCTCGACGGCCCGCAGCTTGACGTCGGGGGCCACATCGGAGGGGTCCGGGCGCCAGGCCCGGGTGCGCGGCAGCGCCGGGGCGCCGGGAGGAGCAGAGGTTCCGCCCGTCGGCGCACCGGAGCGGGCCGGATGCGCGGTACGGCCGCCGCCGGAGCACCCCGCGGCGGCGACCGCGGCCCCCGCCGCACCGAGCAGCACCGCCCGGCGGCGCAGCGGGCGACCGAGGGCGAGCTCGGGACCAGGTTCAGTACAGGGCATCGTCCGCTCCTCGCACCGGGGTCGCGCCCGTACCCGGGGGGCACGCCTCCTCCCGGGTCGGGCGTCACGCGCCCGTCCAGTCTGCCCCCGCGTCGGCCCGGCGTGTTGCGGCCTCAGGGCCTGCGCTCGCGGGCACGTGCGTTGCCGCTGCGTATCTCCCGGGCTTCGGACACTTGTCCCCGGTGATGCGGATCTGTGCCGCGGCTCCCGAAGGGATTCGGAGCCCGCGTCACGTCCGCGGCCCGCGGCGTTCGTCCCGCGGTCCGCGCGCGGCACAAGGCTGCGGAAGCGACGGTTGGCGGTACCGTGAGTGCGGGATAACCGATGGGGGGAGGCGTTCGGCGGCGGTGAGGGCGGGGGGCGGTCCGGTCCGGCGGACGCAGAGCCGACGTGGCAGGTTGCGGGGGCGTGTCGCAGGGCCGCACCCACGGCCGCGGCACCCGGCGATCCCCCGCGTCGCCGGGTACGCAGCCGTGCCCCGTGGCCCGCACGACGCCTGGGCCGTGCAGAGCGCTGCGCTGAGTATATTGGCTCGGAGCCAGTCAACGCAGGAGTTACAGCATGTCCCCGCGAAGCGCATCGGTCAATGAAGAATTGCGGCGCCGTTCCCGGGAGCGCCTGCTACAGGCGACGGTCGAGCTGGTGGGCGAACGGGGCTACGAGGCGACGACCTTGGCGGACATCGCCGACCGGGCCGGTGCGGCGCGGGGCCTGATCTCGTACTACTTCCCGGGAAAGCGGCCGCTCTTCCAGTCGGCCGTACACCGGCTGATGTACATGACGCTGGCGGCCGCGCTCGAGCGTGAGCCGCGCACCGACGACCCCGACGAGCGGATGGCACGGGCCATCGACGCGGTCCTCGGGCTGACGGTCACCCACACGACGTTGATGCGCATGCACATGGCGTCGATCCTGCAGAACGAGGGCTTCATCCAATGCCCCGAGCAGCAGAGACTCGCCGCGCTGCTGGAGGAGACGGTGGCCCGCCGGGGGGCGCAGAACCCGGCCGAGGACTACCGGCTGCTGCGTGCCCTGCTCATGGGCGCGGTCGTGGCGCTGCTGCTCCCGGGCGCCCCCATGCCGCTGGCCAGCCTCAGGGCCGAGCTGTTCCAGCGCTACGACCTCGACTGGAAGCTGGGCGTCCCCCCGGAGGGCGACCCGCCGCCGTGGCGTTGACGTTGACAGGCTGAGACGTTGACACGCTGACGCGGCGCGCGCTCTCCCGTCACGGCCGCCCCGGTGGGATCCTGGAGTCACCGGCGGCGATCCCGCGGTGACCGTCAGGGTTGCCGGGGCGCACCGGGAAGGAGCCGTGCCGTGCTTCGAGTCGCAGTCGTCGGATCAGGCCCCAGCGGGGTGTACACCGCGGATTCACTGCTCAACCAGACAGCGGTGCCGGACATCGCGGTGGACGTCCTCGACAGGCTGCCGTGCCCGTACGGCCTGGTGCGCTACGGCGTCGCGCCCGACCACGAGAAGATCAAGTCGTTGCAGGGCGCGCTGCGCCGCGTACTGGAGGAGCCCACCGTGCGCTTCCTCGGCAACGTGGCCGTCGGCGGTCCGGAGCTGAGCCCGGAGCGGCTGCTCGGCCTCTACCACGCGGTGGTCTACTGCGTCGGCGCCGCCACCGACCGGCGGCTGGGCATCCCCGGTGAGGATCTGGCGGGGTCCTTCTCCGCGACCCGGTTCGTCTCCTGGTACAGCGCGCACCCCGACGTCCCGCCGGACGGATTCACCCTCGACGCCCGCTCCGCGGTGGTGATCGGCGTGGGGAACGTCGCCGTCGACGTGGCCCGGGTCCTGGCACGCGGCGTGGAGGAGCTGCGGCGCACCGACGTCCCGGAGGCGGCCTTGCGGGCGCTCGCGGACAGCCGCGTGCGGGACGTGTACATGGTGGGCCGGCGCGGCCCCGCTCAGGCGAAGTTCACCACAAAGGAGCTGCGGGAGCTCGGCGATCTCCCGCACGCCGAGGTCGTCGTGCACCCCGACGAGCTGATGATGGACCCGTACGCGGCGGGCACCGCGCCCGCCGCGGAGCTGCCCGCGGTGGCGCGCCGCAATCTCGACGTCCTGCGCGGCTGGGCCGCGCGCCCTCCGCAGGGCCGGGAGCGCCGGATCCACCTGCGGTTCTTCCTGCGGCCGGTCGAACTCCTCGCCGACGACGGCCGGGTGAGCGGCGTACGGTTCGAGCGGACCGCGCCGGACGGACGCGGCGGCGTCACCGGCACCGGCCGCTTCGAGTCCATCGAGTCGCAGTTGGTGCTCCGGTCGGTGGGCTACAAGGGGGTCGCCCTGCCCGGTCTCCCCTTCGACGCCGAACGCGGGGTGGTACCCAACGAGCAGGGGCGCGTGCTGCGCGACGGCGTGCCGTCACCGGGCGAGTACGTGGCCGGGTGGATCAAGCGCGGGCCGACCGGGGTCATCGGCACCAACCGGCCGTGCGCCAAGGAGACGGTGGCGGCCCTGCTGGCCGACGCCGGCCCGCTGCTCGACCGGCCGCTGCCGGGCGATCCGCTGGACGGCCTGCGGGCGCTGGGGCTCAGTCCCGTGCCGTGGCCGGGCTGGCAGGCGATCGAGGCCGCGGAGGCGGCACTGGGCCGCAGCCTGGACCGCGGCCCGGTGAAGATCCCCGACTGGGGCGAGCTCCTGGCGGCGTCCGCGGCGCGGTAGCGGTACGCCGGGCTACGGTGCGTCGGACCGCAGGCGGGTGTCCTCCGCGTCGGCTGCGGCGAGCACGCGGTCGAGCAGCCCGGGGAACAGGGCGTCGAGGTCCGCCCGCCGCAGGCTGTTGAGCTTGGCCGTGCCCCGATAGGCCTGGCTGATGATCCCGGCTTCGCGCAGCACCCGGAAGTGGTGCGTGCAGGTCGACTTGCTGACCGACAACTCCACGTCGGAGCAGGCGATCTCGGCCTCCGACTCGGCCAGGACCCGCACCACCCGCAACCGCACCGGGTCGGCGAGTGCGTGCAGCACCGCCTCCAGGCGGATCGCGGCGCGGTCCGGATGGTCCAGGGACCGGCCCGTCGGAGCGGTCTGCGGGGCGGGCTGTGACGGCATGCCTCCATGGTACGAGAGACATCGAAATACCGGCGCCTCACGCAGAGGCGCCTCACACGGCGGCGCACAACCCTTGTTCGAATAACATCGTAGTTTGACAGCTGCCGTAGTACGACGCTTATCGTAGGACGATACCGGCCACTCCGGCCGAGCCCGAGCCCGAACCCGAGGAGAGTGCCTGCCGTGAGCGCCCTGTTCGAGCCGTTCACCCTGCGGTCGCTGACCATCCCCAACCGCGTCTGGATGGCGCCGATGTGCCAGTACTCCGCACAGCCCGCGGGCCCGGACACCGGCGCGCCCGGCGACTGGCACTTCGCCCACTACGCCGCCCGCGCCACCGGCGGGACCGGCCTGATCATCACCGAGGCGACCGCGGTCGCCCCCGAAGGACGCATCAGCCACTACGACCTCGGCATCTGGAACGACCGCCAGGTCGAGGCGTTCCGCCGCGTCACCGACTTCCTCAAGACACAGGGAACCACCGCTGGGATCCAGATTGCTCACGCCGGGCGAAAGGGATCCACCGAGCGCCCGTGGCGTGGTGGCGCGCCGATCGGTGCCGACGGAGGCGGCTGGACCCCGCTGGCGCCCAGCGCGCTCCCCTTCGACGACGGACATCCGGTGCCCGACGAGCTGAGCCTGGATCAGATCGCCGCCGTCACCCGGCAGTTCGCCGACGCGGCCCGCCGGGCTCTCGCCGCGGGCTTCGAGGTCGTCGAGATCCACGGCGCCCACGGCTACCTGATCAACGAGTTCCTCTCCCCCCACACCAACCACCGCACCGACGCCTACGGCGGCTCCTTCGAGAACCGCACGCGCTTCGCCCTGGAGGTCGTCGAGGCGGTGCGCGCGGTGTGGCCCGACGAACTCCCCCTCTTCTTCCGCATCTCCGCCACCGACTGGCTCACCGAGAACCCCGAGGACGACCGCGAGGGCTGGACCGCCGACGACACCGTGCGCCTCGCCCGCGAACTCCACGCACGCGGCGTCGACCTCCTCGACGTCTCCACCGGGGGCAACGCACCCCGTGCCCGCATCCCCGTCGAACCCGGCTACCAGGTCCCCTTCGCCGCCCGCGTCAAGAACGAGACGCGGATGCCCGTCGCCGCAGTCGGCCTGATCACCGACCCCGGACAGGCCGAGAAGATCCTCACCAACGAGGAAGCCGACGCCGTCCTCCTCGGCCGCGAACTCCTCCGCAACCCCTCCTGGGCCCGCCACACCGCCCGCGCCCTCGGCGCCGACATCCGCATACCCGACCCGTACCACCGCTCCGTATGAGCCTTCGCCTCGGTGCGGAGCCGCGGCCGCCCGCCCCCGAATCAAAGTAGACAGGTAGCCTGAACAAATATTACTGTTCAGGCTACCTGTCCAACTAGAGAATGGTGGCGGCGGCGAGTGGACGTGTCAGCGCTGGCTGTGGACCTGGATCTCGCGATGCGGCGGCTGCGCAGCCGGGTTCGCGCGGAGTCGGGAGTCGACGAGGCGGGGTGGTCCCGCCCCCAACTCGCCGCGTTGTACAGGGTGGTGAACGACGGTCCGCTCAGCATCAGCGAGCTGGCGGCGTGCGAGTACATGCGGCCGCAGTCCATGGCGCAGACCGTCTCGGAGCTGGAGAAGGGCGACCTGGTCGAGCGCAGCCCCGACCCCGCGGACGGCCGGAGGGTGCTGATCTCCGCGACGCCGCGCGGCAGCGAGCTGGTCGGCAGCCTGCTGGCCCTGCACGGGCGCTGGCTGCGCCAGGCGATCCTCGAGGAACTGGACGAGGAGGAACAGCGGATCCTGGCCACGGCGGTGAAGCTGGTCGGCCGCCTCGCCGACAGTCCCGTGGCTCCTCTTGAGACTCCCCGCGGCCGGCGCACGCGAGAGGGAGCCAAGTGAAGAGCGACACCGTCCGCGCCGCGACGACCGCGACGCGCACTCCGGGATGGCGCCTGGTCACCCCCCTGCTGGTGGGCTCGGCGCTCAACCCCGTCAACAGCTCCATCCTCGCCACGGCTCTGGCGGGCATCGCCAAGTCGTTCCACGTGGGCGTGGCGGCCACCACCGTGCTGGTGTCCTCGCTGTACCTGGCCAGTGCCATCGCGCAGCCCACGATGGGCAAGTTAGCCGAGCACTTAGGCCCGCGGCGGGTCTTCCTGACGGGCATGAGCCTGGTCGCGGTGGCGGGTGTGGTGGGGACGCTGGCCACCAACCTTCCGACCCTGACCGTCTCCCGTGTACTGCTCGGAATCGGTACGGCCGGCGGCTACCCCACCGCCATGATGATCGTGCGTCAGCTCAGCGACCGCGACCCGGAGTTGAAGACCGGCGGAACTCTGGGGGCGCTGTCGGCGGCGGGACTGGTGACGGCCGCCGTGGGACTGCCGATCGGCGGCGTGCTGGTGGCCGCCGCGGGGTGGCGCACCACGTTCCTGATCAACGTCCCGCTGGCGCTGGCTGGTATAGCGCTCACCTTGATGTGGATCCCCCGTGACAGCGGTGCCGCCGTGCGCGAGCCGGTCGCGGTGATCCTGCGCAAGCTCGACCCCCTCGGGATGCTGCTGTTCGCCTGCACCATCACCGGTGCCCTGGTCTTCTCCGGCGACCTGAACCACCCGGACTGGCCGCTCCTCGCCCTCACCGTGGCGCTGGGGGTCGCGCTGGTCGTCCGGGAGCGGTCGGCCCGCCACCCGTTCATCGACGTGCGCATGCTCGCCCGTAACGGCTCGCTCAGCGCGACGTACGTGCGGACCGCGGTCACCATGCTGGTGCCCTACGCCATCCTCTACGGCCTCTCCCAGTGGCTTCAGGAGAGCCGCGGGCTTTCCGCCATCATGATCGGCCTGTTGCTGCTCCCCATGTCGTTGCTGGCCTCGGTGGTCGCGATCCCGTTCTCACGCCGCCAACTGGTCCGGATGCCCCTGCTGGCCGCGGCCGGGGCCGCGCTGGCCGGTGCGCTGGTGATGGTGTGGTTCGACGACGGCACGCCGGTCGCACTGGTCGCGACGGTGACCTTGCTGTTCGGAGTGACCACCGGGCTGGGGTCCGTCGGCAACCAGACCGCGCTGTACGCACAGGCGGGCCCCGAGCAGATCGGCACGGCTTCCGGGCTGCTGCGCACCTTCACCTACCTCGGCGCGATCCTCTCCTCCGGCCTGGTCGGCCTGGCCTTCGGCAGGACCGCCGACGACACCGGCCTGCACCTCCTCGCCTTCACCCTGGCCGGACTCGCCGGCCTGCTGCTGCTGACCACCATCGTCAGCCGTGTGCCCGCCCACACCAGATGACGTCCCGGGCACTCCCGTACGACCGGCCCACGGTCGGCGGGCTGCCGGACCTCTTCGCCGGCGCTCGCCTGGGCATTTCCATGCATGACGAGAAAACACGCGTGCCGAGAGACATCCATGACGAACACGCATGACGAGAAACATGACGAGAAAGAGGACATCCCGATGACCCACCCCACCCCACTGGTTCCCGCCCGGACCGCGTTGCTCCTCATGGACCTGCAAGCGGGGATCCTCGCCCTCGTGCCCGACCACGACGAACTGCTCCGAAGCGTCCAGCAGGTCCGTCAGGCGGCGGTGTCCGCGGGCGTCGAGGTCGCCCACGTGCGGGTCGGCTTCACCCCCGGCGACCACGCGGCCGTGCCCTCGCGCAACAAGATCTTCGCCCCCGCCGCCGAGGCGGGTGTCTTCGCCGTGGACTCCCCCGAGGCCGCTTTCCACCCGGACGCCCAGCCGGAGCCGGGTGAGCACGTCTTCACCAAGACCCGGGTCGGTGCACTGAGCACGACGGAACTCCACGGGCACCTGGCCGAACGCGGCATCGACACCCTGGTCCTGGCCGGAATCAGCACCAGTGGCGTGGTGCTGTCCACCCTCCGCGACGCCGCCGACCGCGACTACCGGCTGCTGGTGCTGCGCGACGTGTGCGCCGACCCCGACCCCGAGGTGCACCGTGTGCTGACCGACTCGGTCTTCCCCCAGCAGGCCGACGTCATCGACGCCAAGACCTTCGTCGACGCGCTCACCGAAGCCTCCGCGGCGATTTAGACCACCCCGCTGGGCAGCGGCGGGGGGGGCGGCCCCGCCCGGACCCCGGGGTCCCCGGACCGCCCCGACGGGGACGCCGCACCGCGACCGGCCCGACCGCCGGCAGCGGCTGCGTGTACCGGGTTCGCCTTCACATCGAAAGGACGTAGTGGAAAGTGACCGCCACCGAATACGCTCCCGAAGCTCCCGCCATCCCCACCCTGCGAGGCGGCTGCCCCTTCGACCCCCCGTCCGCGTATGAGCAGTTACGCGACGAACGGCCTGTCAGCCGGGTGACGTTGTGGGACGGATCCCGGCCATGGCTGGTCACCCGCCACCGTGACGCCCGCGCCGTCCTCAGCGACCAGCGGTTCAGCGCGGACAGCTCGAAGCCGGGATTCCCGTTCATCACCCGGTCACGCCAGGCCCTGAGCACCTCGGCACGCTCGTTGACCCGGATGGACGATCCGGAACACGCTCGGCTGCGCCGCATGCTGGTCAAGGACTTCAACGTCAAGAGCGTCGATGCCCTGCGGCCCGGCATCCAGTCCATCGCCGACGAGTTCCTCGACCGGATGACCGCTCACCAGCCGCCGGCCGACCTGGTCACCGAGTTCGCCCTGCCCTTCTCCTCCAAGGTGATCTGCCTCCTGCTCGGAGTGCCGTACAGCGATCACGCGTTCTTCCAGCAGCACACCCAGGTCCTGGTCGACCAGCGGTCCACCGCCGAGGAGATCGGCGACGCCCGCAAGGAACTCGACGGCTATCTGCTCGACCTGGCCGCCGTGAAGAAGGGGACACCCGACGACGGCATCATCAGCCGACTGGTCGCCGCCGGAGAGCTGGCAGCCGGTGAGATCGTCACACTCTCCAGGCTCCTGGTGATCGCCGGTCATGAGACCACCGCCAACATGACGGCGCTGGGCACGCTCGTCCTGCTGCGCAATCCGGACCAGCTCGCCCAACTGCGCGACGACGGCTCCCTGGTCAAGGGAGCGGTCGAGGAACTGCTGCGGTACCTGACGGTCGTTCAGTTCGGGATTCCGCGGGTCGCGCTGGAAGACGTGGAGATCGACGGGCACACGATCGGGGAAGGCGAAGGCGTGGTGGTGTCGCTGGCCTCGGCCAACCGGGACACCACGGCCTTCCCCGGCGGCGCCGAGCTGGACATCCGTCGTGACAGCCGGCGACACGTGGCGTTCAGTTACGGTATGCACCCGTGCCTGGGCCACGCACTGGCCCGGGCCGAGCTCCAGGTGGCGTTCGCCACGCTGCTGCGACGTCTGCCGAACCTCAGCCTCGCCGTGCCCTTCGAGGACATCCGATACCACGACGCGGCCATCGTCTACGGCGTCGAGGAACTCCCCGTCACCTGGTAGCCGGCCGGCACCCGGCCGCGGTGCGCGCGGGCGCCACCGCGTCAGGCCCGAGTGAGAAGACCCCCACCGAAGACTCCCCACTACCTGCGGGACCCGGGCTTGCGGCACAAGCCCGGCGTGCCCGCGGACCGGAGTAGCGCGTGAACATCGCAGGCACCGTCGCCCTGGTCACGGGCGGCACTTCCGGCCTTGGCCTGGCCACGGCCGAGAACCTCCTCAAAGCCGGCGCCCGTGTGGTCATCGTCGGCCGTTCCGCGTCGAAGGCCGCGGCCGTCGCCCGGGAGCTCGGCGAACGGGCCGTCTCCGCCGCCGCGGATGTCGCCTGTGAGCAGGAGGTCGGCGCGGCGCTGGACCTCGCACAGGAGTTGGGGACGCTGCGCATCGCCGTGAACTGCGCAGGGATCAGCAAGGCGTCGAGAACCGTCGGCAGGAACGGCCCGTTTCCTCTGGACGACTTCGATGCGGTGATCCGGACCAACCTGATCGGGACCTTCAACGTGACGCGGCTCGCCGCCCAGCGGATGAGCTCGGCCGAGGAGGTGGACGGCGAGCGCGGCGTCATCGTCAACACGGCCTCGATCGCGGCGTTCGACGGGCAGACGGGCCAGGCCGCCTACGCCGCGTCCAAGGGCGGGATCGTCGGCATGACACTGCCGCTCGCTCGCGACCTCGCGGCTTTGCGGATCCGGGTGGTGACCGTCGCGCCGGGGTTCTTCCACACCCCGTTGCTCGCAGGGGTGTCCGAGGAGGCGGTCTCCTCCCTCGGTGCGCAGGTCCCGCACCCCGCACGGCTCGGCGACCCGGGCGAGTACGCGGCGCTGGTCGCGCACATCGTGGAGAACCCCATGCTCAACGGCGAGACGATCCGCCTGGACGGCGCCCTTCGGCTGGCTCCGCGCTGACCGGTGCGCCGGGCGGAGCTCCCCGGCGGCCCCGGTACCCGGCAGTGGACTCGGGTACCGGGTCGCCCGGTCCCGGAGGCGGAACCCGGCTCAGCAGGCCGTGCCGAGCCGCACGGGAAGGATCACCGAGCGCAGTTCGGGGAAGAACTCCCCGCGTGACTCGCGGGGGAAGAAGTGTCCACCGCGTACCGGATGGACCCGGCAGGCGACCGTGGAATACGAGCTCCACGCCTGCGCGTCCTCCAGCGGGACGAGTGGGTCCCGCAACCCCGAGAAGACGTCGATGGGGCAGTCGAGCGGCTCCGGCGGATCCTCCCCGGCAGGCCGGGTGCTGCACAGGCGCAGATCCTCGCGAAGCCGGGCGAGCAGCGCGTCGCCCAGCTCCGTTTCGCTGATCATGGCCGACATCGCGGCCGGGCTGTCAGAGAGGTCCGTCAGCCAGCGGGCCAACCCCGCGTCGGACTCCGCCAGGAGCCTGCTGAGCCGCTGCGTCCGGTGCGGAGCCGCGCAGGCGCCGACGATGAGTCGTTCGGGCAGCCGCCTACCGTTCCCGGCCTGAATCCGGGCCAGCCGGTAGGCCACCATGGCGCCCATGCTGTGGCCGTAGAAGAGGTGCCGGCCGGTCAGGCGTGCGGCGAGGTCGTCGGCGAGCGCTTCGGCCAGCGACGTCATGTCCCTGTGCGGCCGGCTCCAGCCGCGCCGCCCCCGTCCCGGCAGTCGCACCGGCACGACCTCGATCGCCGGCCCCAGGGCGCGCTGCCAGCCGGCGAAGGCCGATACGTCACCTCCTGCGTGGTGGAACGTGAACAGTCGCACAGACCTTCCTCACCATCGAGCCGTTGCGCTTGCCGGGCGGAGCCGCCGTCCGGCGGCACACGAACCCCTCGCCATGTGCCGGTTGCCTGCTCAGTGCATCGTCCAGCCGCCGTCGATGACGTAGTTGGCACCGTGTATGAACGAGGACTCGTCGCCGGCGAGGAACAGGGCCAGGTTGGCGATCTCGTCGGGCTGGGCGTGGCGTCCGGCGGGCACACTCCGCACGGCCTCCAGGATCTCGGCCTCGTTCTGTTCGAGGATGGGCTTGGTCATGGGTGTCTCCACCGCCCCGGGCAGAATGGCGTTCGCCCGCACACCGTGCTTGCCGTACTCGGCTGTCAACTGCCGTGTGAGGCCTATGACCCCGTGCTTGGACGCGGTGTAGGCGACACCTCCGCCGCGGGCGGCCAGCCCGGAGATCGAGGAGGTGTTGACCACCACACCGCCGCCGTCCATCAGCGCCGGCAGCAGGGCCTTGGTGACCAGGAACATGCCCTTCAGGTTGACGCCGAGGACGCGGTCCCATTGCTCCTCGGTCGTCTCCAGCAAGGGCGTGTAGTAGTCGAAGATGCCTGCATTGTTGACCAGCACGTCCACTTGCCCGAATTCGGCGACGGTACGTTCGGCCGCCGCCTCGACCGATTCCGCCCGAGCCACGTCGACACCCACTCCCACGGATTTCGCTCCGTCTGCGGATATCTCCTCGGAAACGACCCGGGCGGCCTTCTCGTCTATATCCCACACGGCTACCGCTGCGCCCTCGGCCGAGAAGCGCTCGGCGATCGCCCTGCCGATTCCGGAGGCTCCACCGGTGACGACTGCGAACTTTCCGACCAATCGATCGGACCTGTGTTCCCCTGACTCGGCTCAGTGATGTTCCAACGGCATGGGCGGCACCCGCGAGGCTCGTCCGCCGGACTGCCGGCCGGGGCCGCGCGAGCGGCGCGGCCCCGTCTTCCGGATATGCGGACCGGCCGGTGCACCGGCCTTCGCGGCTACTGAATGGTGAAGCCTCCGTCGACCGGCAGCACGGCACCGGTGATGTAGGAGGACCGGTCGCTGCAGAGCCAGGCGGCCGCCTGGGCGACCTCCTCCGGATCGGCCGTACGCGGCTGCGGAGTCAGCGCGTGCAGCTGCTCCTCGATCCCGGGGTTCTTCGCGAACCAGTCGGCCACCAGTTCACTGTGCGTGGTGCCGGGGCATATCGCGTTGACCCTGATGTCCTGGCCGCCGTACTCCGCGGCTGCGGCCTTGGTCAGTCCTATCACCGCGTGCTTGGCGGTGATGTACGGAGCCGTGACGGGGGTGGCCACCAGCCCGCCCACGCTGCTGGTGTTGACGATCGCGCCACCGCTGCCGCCCTCCAGCATCGCCGAGATCTCGGGCCGCAGGAAGTTGAAGACTCCGCGGACGTTCGTGTCCATGATCTCGTCGTACAGCTCGTCGTCCATCAGGTGGAGCGGGGTCCGGCCGACGCCGTAACCGGCGTTGTTGAACGCGGCATCCAGCCGGCCGAAACGCTCCACCGCGAAGTCCACCGCGGCCCGGGCCTCGTCCCTGCGCCGCACGTCGGCCACGACGAATTCGGCTTGGGCGCCTTCCGTCTGAAGTTCCTTGACGATTCCCTTCAGGCGCTCCTCGCGCCGCGCCGTCAGAACGACGACGGCCCCTTCGCGTGCGAACACCCGCGCTGCGGCAGCGCCGATGCCGCTGCTCGCCCCGGTAATCAGGGCAACTTTTCCGGAAAGTAAGCGATGGTCATTTCCCATGACATCAGACACTAAGTCATCTCAGGTGTGCAGGCAACCAGTCGACCGACGGCCTCCGCACCGGGCAGCGTAATTCGTCGCATTCGGAATCGCCGGCCGACTGCCCGCCCGCAAATCGACCGGAAAACGCCCTGGAACTCCGGAACCCCACCGCGTCGGCTCCGCCATGTCATGCCAGCGGCAGCTCCCATGTCGGGTCGTGCAGGACCTCGCCCACCCTGCGGAGGAATCTGCTGCCCAGCTCACCGTCGATCAGCCGGTGGTCGAAGGAGAGGGACAACTGCACGGTCCAGCGCGGCACGATCTCGTCACCGTCCAGCCACGGCGTTCGGCGCACGGCGCCGAGGCAGAGTATGGCGGCCTCGCCGGGGTTGAGGATCGGCGTCGCGGCGTCGATGCCGAAGACGCCGATGTTGGTGATGGTGATGGTGCCGCCGGTCGTGTCGCGCGGCTTCGTCTGCCCGGCCCGGGCCAGCCGGACGAGTTCCCCCAGGCTTCGGGCCAGCTCCGGCAGTGCCATCGCGTCGGCGTTCTTGATGTTGGGTACGAGCAGTCCGCGCTCGGTCGCCGTGGCGATACCCAGGTTGACCGCCCGCTTGATGACGATCTCCCCCGCCTCCTCGTCCCAGCGGGAGTTGATCTGCGGGTGTTCCCCGACGGCGACGCACACGGCTCGTGCGGCGATGAGCAGCGGGGTGACCTTGACCCCCTCGAACCTGCGGTCGCTGCCCAGCAGTCGGAGGTACTCGACGGTCTTCGAGACGTCCACGGTCAGGAACTCCGTGACGTGCGGCGCCGTGCGGGCGGACGCGCTCACGGCGGCGGCCGTCTGCTTGCGCACGCCCCGGATGGGGACGCGTGTCTCGTCGTCCCGGCCGGGGACGCCTGGCTCGTCCGGCACCACGCCCGCGCCGGCCGCTGCGGCCGTTTCGGCGTAGCGGAGCACGTCGGCCCGGGTGATCCGGGCGCCGGGGGTCGCCGGGGGAACGTCGCCCAGGTGGATCCCGAGGTCCCGGGCGAGCTTGCGCACCGGTGGTGTGCTGAGCACGCGCCGGTCCGGCTCCCCGGCCGTCGTGTGTGCCGGTGCGCCCTCGGCCGGTCCCCTCGCCGCCCGCCGCTTCCTGCGCGGGCCGCCCGCGCTGGGACCGTAGCCGACGAGCACCGGGGGCGCGGGGTCGGCCGCCGCCGACTCGGGCGCGGCGGACGCGGTCTGCGGCTCGCGCTGCGACTCGCCGCGCACCGTGAACAACACGCCGCCGACCGGGACCGATTCGCCCTCCGCGGCCACCAGTTCGCCCACCCGGCCCGCATAGGGCGAGGGGAGTTCGACCACCGACTTGGCCGTCTCTATCTCCACCACGATGTCGTTGACCGCCACCACGTCGCCCGGCGCGACATGCCAGGCGACGACATCGGCTTCCGTGAGCCCTTCGCCCACGTCGGGCAGCCGGAATTCCATGATGCTCATCGACGCTCGCCCCTCACCAGGACAGTGCACGGTCGACCGCGTCGAGGACACGGTCGAAGTCGGGCAGGTACTCTTCCTCGAGCTTCGCCGGCGGGTACGGGATGTTGTAGCCGCCGACCCGCAGCACCGGTGATTCCAGGAAGTGGAAGCAGCGCTCGGTCACCGCGGCGGCGATCTCCGCCCCCAGCCCCGCGAAGGTCGGCGCCTCGTGGACGACGACGGCGCGCCGGGTGCGCTCCACCGACCGCACCAGGGTCTCCACGTCCAGCGGGGAGAGCGATCTGAGGTCGATCACCTCCAGAGCGCGGCCTTCCTCACGGCAGGCCTCCGCCACGGCCCGGCAGATCTCGACCGTCCCGCCGTAGCCGAGGAGCGTCAGGTCCCGGCCCTCCACCACGACCCGGGCCCGGTCCAGCGGGAGCACCCGGCCGGCGGCGGGGCCTTCCGGTACCTCGCCCTTCGACCAGTAGCGCCGCTTGGGTTCGTAGAAGATGACCGGGTCGTCGCTGCGCACCGCCTGCCGGAGCATCCAGTGCGCGTCGCCCGCGTCCGAACAGCACACCACGCGCAGGCCGGCCGTGTGGGCGAAGTACGCCTCGTTCGACTCGCTGTGGTGTTCGACCGCTCCGATACCGCCGCCCACCGGGACGCGGACGACCACCGGCAGCTTCACCGCTCCACGGGTACGGGCGTGCAACTTGGCCAGTTGCGACACGATCTGGTTGAACGCCGGGTAGACGAACCCGTCGAACTGGATCTCGCAGACCGGCCGGTAGCCGCGCATCGCAAGGCCGATCGCGGTACCCACGATGCTGGACTCGGCGAGTGGCGAGTCGAGCACCCGATCCGGTCCGAAGTCCTTCTGCAGACCGTCCGTGACGCGGAAGACGCCTCCGAGGCCTCCGACGTCCTCGCCCATCACGATGACGGTGCCGTCCTCCTCCATGGCTGCCCGCAGGCCGCTGTTGAGCGCCTGCACCATCGTCGTCACCGGTGTTCTCCGTCCTCACTCATCGGCGTACTCGAATGAATCCGCATAGGCGAGGTATGCGTCACGCTCCGCCTGGAGTGCCGTGCTGGCGCCCGCCATGACCTCGTCGAACAGGGCGGACAGCGGCGGGGCCGCAAGTCCGCGGCACACCCGCCGCACCTCGGCTCCGAGGTCGTCGGCCTCCTGGGAGAGCCCGTCGTGGAACGCGGCGTCCCCCCAGTCGCGCTTGTCCAGGAAGAGACGCATGCGCTCGACGGGGTCGAGCACACGCCAGCGGTTCAGCTCCTCCTGGTCCCGGTAGCGGGTGGGATCGTCGGATGTGCTGTGGCCGCCCATCCGGTAGGTCCTCGCCTCGATCAGGCCCGGGCCCGCGCCACTGCGCACGCGCTCCGCGGCGAGCCGGGTGACCGCGTGCACCGCGAGTACGTCGTTGCCGTCGACCAGATGGGAGTCGAGCCCGAACCCCGCGCCGCGCAGGTGCAGCGGCGCACCGCTTTGGGATGCCGAGGGCGTGGAGATGGCCCACTGGTTGTTCTGGCAGAAGAACAGCACGGGGGCGCCCACGGCGGCGGCCCAGTTGAACGCCTCGTTGGCGTCGCCCTCGCTGCTCGCACCGTCGCCGAAGTAGGCCATGACGACCTCGTCCGAGCCGTCGCGCTGAACGCCCATGGCGAACCCCGTGGCGTGCGGGAGCTGAGCCGCCAGCACCAAGGTGTTCACCTGAAACCTGTACCGGTACGGATCCCAGCCGCTGTTGGCGCATCCCCGCCACGCGGTGAGCTGCTCGGCCGGCGGGATGCCCCGGCACAGCGCCGCGGCGTGCTCCCGGTAACTGGGGAAGACCCAGTCGGTCTCCCGCAGCGCGGTGACCGACCCGACCTGGGCGGCCTCCTGCCCCAGGCACTGGAGCCACAGCCCCAACTCGCCCTGCCGTTGCAGGGCGAACGCCTCCTGGTCGAGGCGGCGGGCCAGCACCATCCGGCGGTACAGGTCCCGGCACAGCTCCGGCGTCACGTCGAGCGGAAGGTCGTCGCGTTCGCAGAGGTCTCCGTCGGGCGACAACAGCTGGATCGGTTCCACACGGACCTCCAGTTGGTAGGTGTTTCGCCGTCCGCAGCTCAGCCGCTGGCGCGGCCGCGGGCTGCTGGTCGGCGGGCCGGAGAAGAGTTCGGGGGAGACCGGGTATCGCCGCTCGCCACCCGTCGCAAGAGGGCCGCCGGCCCCGTCAGGGGCGCGCGGGATCGGCGGAGCCGGGATCCGCGGCGTGTCCGGACTTCCAGCTGATGACACCGGCGCCCCAGGTGAGGCCCGCGCCGAAGGCCGCGATCCCCAAAGTGCCGCCGGGGGCCACCAGTTGCCGCTCCTGCGCGTGCGCGAGGGCGATCGGGATGGAGGCCGAGGAGGTGTTGGCCACCTGCTCGATGTTGAGCAGGACCCGCTCGGCCGGTAGGTCGAGCCGGCGCGCGACCGCCTGCACGATACGGGCATTGGCCTGGTGGGCGACGAACAGGTCGAGGTCGGCCGGGCTCAGCTCACACTTCTCGAGCACCAGCCGGGTGTGCCCGGCCATCGCGTCGACCGCGTTCTCGAAGATCTCGCGGCCGCGCATCCGCAAGAGCCGGTCCTGGCGGCCGACGTAGAGCAGTTCGATGTGCGTACCGTCGGAAGCGAGCTCGAAACGGGGCCGAAGCGCTCCGGGCGCCGCCGAGACGACCACCGCGCCGGCACCGTCGCCCAGGAGCACCGCGGTACTCCGGTCGCCCTTGTCCGTGATGCGTGACAGCGCCTCGGCGCCGCAGACGAGTACGTGCTCGGCCCGTCCGGATTCGATGAGGGCGACCGCGTGGTCCAGCGCGTAGAGGAAGCCGGAGCATCCGGCGCTCACGTCGAAGGCGGCCGGCCGGTCCATGCCGAGCCGGGTCGCCACCTCGACGGCGATGCCGGGACTGACCCGGTCGGCTGTCGACGTGGCCACCACCACGTGCGGGATGTCCCGCGGTTTGACGCCGGCGTCCGCCAGCGCCGTGTCGCAGGCCTGTGCCGCGAGCTCCGCGAGGCTGGCGTCCTCGGCGAGCCAGCGCCGCTCCCGGATTCCGGTGCGTTTGACGATCCACTCGTCGGATGTATCGAGGTGGGTGAAGTCGGCGTTGCGCAGCACTCGAGCAGGCAGCGCCGCTCCAGCTCCGGACAGCGTGACGGTCATCGGATCCTTTTCACATGTGTGAGCCGCCGGGCGGCCGCGCCGACCGGGCCGGGCGCGGATCGTGCGCGCGGCCGGAACGGTGCCGGGCCGCCGGCGAGGGTGTTCTCGTGTTCTCCTCAGGTGTGTGCGCCGGCCGGGGTCACACACCGGCCTTGGCGTAGATGACGGCCAGCACCTCCCGCAGGGCCTCCGCCTCGTCGAGGTCCCTGGCGCTCACGTCGATCCCGAACTCCCGCTTCACCAGTTGCCCCACCTCGGTCACCTGGAGCGAGTCGACCCCGATGTCGTCGAAGGGCGCGTCGAGGGAGATGTCCTCGCGCGGAACGTCGAGCTTCACCAAGGCGGCGATGACGAACTCCTCGATGCCGTCACGCGTCGGAGTGGAACCGCTCATGGAATGCCTCCTCCTGGGGGGTCGTGGCCCGCGGCCCTCGCCGTGCCACGAATGAACGTCGAAATCCCGGCCTGTGCCATGGGGGCTCAGCACGGAGAGGTGAAGACCACCTTTCCGAACACCGAACCCTCGTACATCGCCTGGAAGCCCTCTCTGGCACGGTGCAGGGGCAGCAGCCGGTCGATCGTCGGAGTCAGTCCGCGCTCGGCGCAGAACCGGGACAGCCGCATCAGGTGATCGCGGGTGCCGAGAGTGCATCCGGCGATGGTCAACTGCCTGAAGAACACGTGCGACAGGTCGCTGGGCGGCATGCTGCCGGTCGTCGCGCCGCTGACCACGATCCACCCGCCGGGACGGACGCTGCGCAGGGAGTGGGCCCAGGTCGCCTCGCCGACCGTCTCCATGACAGCGTCCACGCGGGCCGGCAGCCGGGCGCCGGTCGGGAACGTCGCGTCCGCGCCCAGTTGCTCCGCCTGTTTGCGGCGCTGCTCGGTGCGGCTGGTGACCCAGACGCGGTAGCCGGCCGCGGCGCCGAGCGTGATGAGCGCGGTGGAGACCCCGCCGCCCGCGCCCTGGACCAGCACCGTCGCGCCGGGTTCCAGCGGCGCCCGGTCGAAGAGCATCCGGTAGGCGGTCAGCCAGGCACCCGGAAGGCAGGCGGCCTCCTCGAAGGAGAGGGACGACGGCTTGGGCACGAGGTTGCGGCGCGGCACGGCCAGCCGCTCGGCGAACGTCCCGTCGTGCTCCTCCCCGAGCACCGACCGGCTGGGGTCGAGCGTCTCGTCGCCGAAACCGGCGCCGGGGTCGCCGATCACCGAGTGCACGATCACTTCGTTGCCGTCCTCGTCCACCCCCGCGGCATCCGACCCCAGGACGACCGGACGCCGCCGGGTGGGCGCCCCGACCCCGCGGAGGGTCCACAGATCGTGGTGGTTCAGCGAGGAGGCGCGGACCGTCACGGTGGTCCAGCCATCGGGCGGCGCGGGTTCCGGCCACTCGCCGAGACGCAGACACCTCAGCGGGTCACCGGGGTCCTCGCCCACGGCTGCTACGGCGAACATCCCTAGTCCTGCCGGAAGTGCCGGAAGCACGCCGAGCCCCACAGGAACCCGGCCCCTATCCCGGCCATGACCATGAGGTCGCCGTGGTTCGCCGTCTTCTCCATCGTCTCGTGGAGAACGGTGAACATGCTGGCGGCCGCGGTGTTGCCGAACCGCCCGACGGTCGTGCACGCACGCTCCATCGGGACTCCGAGGCTCTGCATCGCCTCGTTGATGATGTTGAGGTTCGCCTGGTGCAGCAGGAAGTGCTGGATCTCGTCGACCTCGACGCCGGCCCGCCGTGCCGTCGCCCTGATGCTGTTCGGCAGCCGCCCGGTGGCCATGTTCCACACGGCCTTGCCGTTCATCTTCAGGTACTGGCCGCGTTCGGCGAGCGTCTCGGGGCTGGTGGGCCTGCGGGAGCCGCCCGCGGGGATCTCCACCTCGTAGGAGAGCTCGGCTCCCGTGTCCCAGGACAGCAGGCCGAATCCGGCGGAGGTCGGCGTGAGCAGCGCGGCCCCCGCGGCGTCGCCGAGGAAGACCCGGGTGCCGCGGTCCAGCGGGTCCGTGGCGCGTGAACCGGCGTCGGCCCCGAGGACGAGGACGTTGGTGAAGGCCTCGTTCTGCAGGAGGTGGGCCGCCACCAGCAGCGCGTAGATCCCTCCGGAGCAGGCGGCCTGGCTGAGGTCGAGGGGGATGGCACGCCGCGCGCCCAGGGCCTCCGCGACGATGAGTGCGGTGGACGGCAGCGGCTGGTCCGGGGTGAACGTCGCCACGATGACGGCGTCCAGTTCCGCGGGCTCCACCCCGCCGCGCTGCAGTGCCTGCCGGGCGGCTCGCACGCACATGTCGGAGGTGGCGAGCTCCTCCGCCAGGAAGCGCCGTTCCCTGATGCCGGTACGGGAGGTGATCCAGGCGTCGGAGGTGTCGAGTGTGCGGGTGAGCTCTTCGTTGGTCACGATCCGCTCGGGCACGTACAGCCCCGTGGCGCGGATCCCGACCGGACGGGTGAGACCTGTCGAGGCATGCGCCGGGCGGCCTAAGGGTTTCTCGGCCGGACCATCGAGCGTGGGGAGCGTAACGTCTTGCACCGTTGCCTTCCGATCTGTCAACTGGGTCGATCAGCTGGGTGTTCGCGGGCGGCGCTGATGAGGGCTGTGGACGTGCCGGGTGAGCCGAGGCCTCTTCGCCTCGCGGTTCCGGCCGGCGAAGGCGCGCGTCCCGGCGGCTCGCCGAAGCGGTGACCGAAAGTGGGGGGAATGGCCACCGTGGCGGCGCCGGGACGCGCCGTCGGGGTGGACGCGCGCCTCGCCGTCCGCTCAGGAATGCGTGACGAACTCGGTGAAGCCCGGTGCGGCCAGGCGGAGTTGGGCGTGGATGTCGGCGCCCAGTCCGTGGTGGCCGACGGCTCCGCCGTAGTTGCACTGGTAGCTCATCCAGAGCACGACGGCGTTGACGACGCGGTTGTCGGCGTCCGCCGCGTCCGGGGCCGGGAAGGGGTTGGGCAGGCGGGCGTAGTAGGTGCCGTTGCCCTCGCGGTCGGTGACGAAGACGTTGGGCACCCCGAGCGGGCTGGGGTGGGCGGGGCCGTCCGGGTCGAGGTCACGCCGCCGTATAGCCATCATCGTGTACAGGCTGTTCGGGATCAGACCCGAGAAGTCGCCCTCGAAGTCGGCGGCCGTCTCCCCTTCGGCCAGGGTGACGGTCAACCGGCCCCGGGCCTCCAGCCATCGGCCCAGCGTCACCGGTTCGGTGACCTTGGGGCCGTCCTCCGCCTGGAGGTCCGGGATGGGGACCTGGTGGAACGGATAGCTGGGACGGACCACGGAGAAGGGGTCGGGCTGCTGCTGCGGCGCCATGACGGCCGTGTAGTTCGAGCACGGCAGCGGCAACGGCAACGTGCACAGCACCATCTCCCTGTCCTGAGCGGACAGTTCGTCGGGCAGCTCCCTGACGATCCGGTAGGGCGCGTTCTTGCCGAACGGCGGAAGCTCGCTGTCCGCGGCGACGATCGCGCGGCCCCACTCCGTGGTGACGCCGCCGTCCGGATGCTCCCGGTTGATCGCCCCGACCACCACGAAGTCCCCGTCCGCGTTCATCACCTCGCTCGGGGGATACAGCGGGCCCTGCGTGGTCGCGCTCAGCTCATAGGTCTTCGCAGAGGTCATCGAGCGCCTCCCGCGCCCTCGGAAACCCGCCGGTAGATCCGGGTGTAGAGCCCTTGGTCGGTGACGAAACGCGGGTGCGCCTGCCGCGCGATCTCGGCGTACCGCTCCGAGGCGAAGGTCGGCAGGTACTCGTCGGGCTCGCAACTGAACCCGGCGACGAACATGACCCCGGGCTCGGTGCTCACCAGCGAGTGGTAGGCGAGGAACGTCTCGATCCGTTCGGACTTGGCGACCTCGGCGAAAATGGTGCCCTTCCGCCACTCGAGGTACTCCTCGTACACCGGAGGCTTCACCTCGACATGCCGCAGCTGGATGTAGGGCGTGTCCGGGAGCTGGTCGGCGGCGGGCTTGGGCGCCTCGACGAACTCCAGCACCTGCCGCCGCAGGTCACCGGAGAGCAGAGGCCGTGCCGTCTTGAGCAGGTCGCGCCACCGCTCGGTCGGCTCCGACAGCTGCTCCAGGCTGGGCAGCGGCGTCAGCTCCAGGATGGTCGAGGCCTCGGTGCTCCGGTAGAGCACTCCGCGCACTCCGGCGGCAGTGGATGCCTGCTCCTGCCAGGCGGCGATCGCGTCCGCGGCCCTTTCGGGCTCGACAGGCGCTTCGGTGACGAGAAGGTACGGGAACGGCATGGGGTGTTTCCCTTCGGTTCGGCGGCCTCGGTGAAACGCCGGCGGAGTCATTCGGCGGCGGCGAGTTCGAGCGGCACGGGCACCTGCTTAAGGGCATGTCGCAGGGCCCGGTTGGCGCCGCGCTGCTCCTTGCGGGCCATCAGGGCTGCGGGGAGGGCCGTACCCACCATGCGCACCGTCGCGGCGAGCAACCCCGCCTGCCCGATCCTGACCTGGATGTCCAGCACGGGGAGCTCGGGATCACTGAGATCCGCCGTGAGGACCTCGCAGTCGAGCGTGGCGTCCAACGGGAAGAGGAAGTTGCGGAAGGTCGTCTCCAGCCTGTCGAAGACGTAGCTGTAGCGCTGCCCCGGCCGGTCGCCCAGGTAGTGGCGTTCGCACACCGCCAGGTACATCTGCCGGGCGGCCTCCAGGACGACCATGCCCTGGACGTGCGCCGCCTGGTGGTCGAGTTGGAGCTCCTCGTCGTTGTGGAGCCGAAGCGAGGCCCGGAAGGTGTTCGCGCCGGTCCGGGTGAGCCCGGCGATGAGAACGTTGCTCTCGCGGTGCTTGTGCGTCTCGCGGTGACCGCTGAGCGGCCCCCGGCAACTCTCGTGTACCACGGTCCGGTCGAGCAGCCCGTGGCGTTCCAGTTCGCCCCGGATCCGATCCCAGTCGTACGGGGTGACGCCCTGCCCCTCGGCGAGAACCAGTCCGCCTCCGCCGTCCTCACTCCCGTAGGCCCCCGCGCACAGTCCGGCGAGGAATCCGGACACCGTGACGGCCGAGGTCTGGTCGGCGAACGCCTGGTACCGATCGCCCACGATGAATAATGCGGTGTTCTCACGTGCGGACATCTGACGGTTCTCTTTCTGGCAGATGACGTCGGGAAAGGGGGTCGGGAAACCTGACGTGGACGCCCTCTGTCGCCGACAGCCGCCGGCGGCCTTGCCGGAAACCGCGGAATCGGCGCCACGCCGACACGGGCAAGTGTGTACGGCCCGCCGGGAATTCGCGAGCCAAGCGAGATCTCTGCGGTACTCGTCAGCCGGTCACTCGACAAAGCACGCGGCGGATTCGCCATGCCCGGCAGCCCCGGAGAAAAGGAGCCACGCGGCGAGTCGCCCGGACCCGGAAGCGCTTTCAGCCTGCGCGGCGGTCATTCATGGGACTTGCTTCCCCCGGCGGCCGACAGTATCGGCCATCCATGCTTTCCGGCGTGCTCGACCAGGACCGGGTCGGCGCCGACAACGACAGGTCTTCCGACGCTCTGAAGCATGTCCAGATCGCTGGAATGGTCCCCGTAGGCAAAGCAGTTCTCCGCCGACATGCCCAGTTGCGACACCAGGTCGGAGACGGCGTCGGCCTTCGCCGTGCCGATCATGCTGGTGCCGACCTCTCCGGTGAACGTGCCGTCGGCGGCCACGAGGGCCTCCGTACACAGCACGAGGTCCGCCTCGACGTCTTCGGCGAGGGGGGTCAGGCAGGGCGGAAAGGATCCGGAGACCAGGACGACACGGTCTCCGGCGGCTTTGTGGCGGGCGAGCGCGGCGACGCTGGCCGCGACGAAGGGGGTCGGCCGACTGCGGTAGTCGGCGTACCAGTCCCGGCCGACCGCCATCACCTCGGCGACCGGGGCACCGGCGAAGTTGCTGTAGTAGAGGCGGTTTCCCTCTTCACGCGGCAGGCCCCGCCGGGCGATATCCAGCAGTTCCGAGGTGCGCTGTTCGTATATGGAGCCGTCGTCGCCCTGCAACGCCAGCCAATAGCGCAGGAAATCAAACATTCCCTTGGCGGTGATGAGCGTCTCGTCAACGTCAAAAAAGGCAGCGCGATGACTTGCGTCATGCCGAGCGCTGCCGACGTCATTTACTTCACGAGGGACAGAATCGTTACGTAAGTCGGTCTGCACAGCGACTGAACTCCCTCCACTTGGTTCGAGTTTCACACGACGTCCCGATTAGGGGCAACCGGGTGTGATCGAGGTCACACGGCGTCTCGCTGTGGGTGTGTGCACTGTGCAGGCAACTCACGACCGACAGTCATAAAAGGGCGACCGGATGGTAACACCGTCGAAGTCGACCGCCGGAGCCCGAGATCGTACGACGTGGCCGCGCTCCCAGGTTTTCTGACGAATGGTTAATTGAAGTGGAATACGGATGTGCGCCCCCGTCACCGGTTCCGTGCCGACCGGGCGGGCCGTGGTCGGCCATCCGGAATGCCGCCGGGTCCGGTCACACCGGTGACTCCCCGCGAAGGTGGGCCGCAACGGCGGTCCGCAGACCCCGGCTCGTCACCCGCCTGCACACTTTTATGTATCGACACCAAGCCGGACGGCTCGTATGGTTGGCTCTGCTCCGGCCGGATCTTGCGCATCGCGACGCCATCCGGTCGAGCGTTCCGGGGCAGCGGACGGCCGGTAACCGGCCCGTAACTCCGGGCGCCGGCAGCGATTCCCGCAGGTAGCCCCCGGTCTCCTCACACCACTACGCATCCGAGGGATCCCTCATGAACTCCAGCCGTTTCAGACGTCTTCTCGCCACGGCTCTGGCCGCCGTCGGACTGACGCTTCCTCTCGGCCAGGAGGCCTTAGCCGAGGCCTCGCCCGGTATATGCAGCTACACGCTGCCCAGCGACGCGGCCTACCCGGAGAGCATCACGCAGAAGCCCGGCACGACGACCTTCTACGTCTCCGCGTACAGCAACGGAGGGGTGTACCGCGGCGTCGTCGGCCAACAGGCCCTGACCGCGTTCATCTCCGGCGACAGCGCGCACACCGTCGCGACCGGTGTGAAGGACGACGGACACGGGCACCTGTTCGTCCTGCGCGGCAAGCAGCAGCTGATCGACGTCTACGACGACACCACCGGCGCTCTGGTCGGCGAGTTGTCCACCGCCTCCTTCGGATCGGGCGGTCTGCTCAACGACTTGGCCTTCGCCCCGGACGGCACCGCCTACGTCACCGACTCGACGCTGCCGTACCTCTTCCGCATCGGCCGCAACGACTCCGGCGGTTACACCGTGGACAAGTGGCTCGACTTCACGGGCACGGCGATGACCTACTCCACCGGCGGGGAAGGCCCGGCCGCACTGAACGCCAACGGTGTCGCGGCCACCCCGGACGGCAAGTACCTGCTGGTCGGCCAGACCAACAAGAGCGCGCTGTTCCGCATCGACATCGCTTCCCACGCGGTGAGCACCGTGGACACCTCGGGTGTGAACCTCGGTTACCCCGACGGCATCAACCTGGTCGACGGCACGGCCTACGTCGCCGGCAACGCCGCCAACACCGTCAGCGAGTTGACGTTCAACTCCGACTACTCCTCGGCCACTTCGGCCCGGCAACTCGACAACCCGGTCCTCTCCGATCCCAGCGCGGCGCTGCCGGTGAACGGACGCCTCCTGGTGACGGAGTTGCAGGGCAACGTCACGACTCCGACCGTGCCGTTCACCGTCACCTCGCTTCCGCTGTCGTAGCCGC
>CAYNNX010000007.1:32961-38233 GCA_964398515.1 uncultured Streptantibioticus sp.
CCCACGCATGGCCAACCGCGGCGTCCGCGGCGGCGAACGCGGAACGCCCGCTCGCGCCCGAGCCGGATGCCCGGCCGCCGCACCGCCTCGACACTGCTCCGCAGGAGGCTGTGCGGCGGCGGGCCGCGGAAGCGGAAGCGGACCGGAAGCGGGCGCACGCTGTCGGCGGAAGCCCATGCGGTGCTGCGATACCGGCATGACGAGGTCACAAAGCCGCCAGGGCCGCGACGGCGTCGGGGCTGCGGCAGGGGACGCGTGATGGGGAGCGGGCCGCGTGTCGACGCCCTGCGTACCGTGGGCTCAGATTCCGTTGTGCTCCATGGCCTGGAGAAACTTCTCGACCCCCGGCAGGTCGGTCTTCTCCAGTTCGCCCGGGCGGATGACGATGCGCAGTTCCGGGGCGACCGTGGGGTCGAGGCGGCAACTGCGCACGAAGCTTTCGACGATCATCGTCATCAGCTGCGCCCGGTCGAGCTCCACCACGCGGGCCAGGCCGGCGCCGATCAGGGGTACGGCCACCGGCTTGAACAGTCCGTGCAGCGCCACCGAGGGCCACAGCGCCTCCAGGCTCAGCCGGAGGTCCGCCGGGGCCGAGCGGGCGACCAGGTCGTTGCCGAGCCGGGAGTACGCCGTCGCGAAGATCCGCCGCCCCTCGATCGGGAGGGGAACGATGGTGCCGATCGGATAGCGGGTGCGCTTGCCCCGCGGTTTGTCCTGCACCCGCTCGGTGCTCAGGGGGGCGAACGCCCTGAGCCCGAGGCGGAGCTTCTCGTCCAGTTGCCTGCGCTGGCCGTTGAAGACCCGATCGATCAGTTGGCCCTGCACACTGTCCCTGCTGATCAGAGAGTCCTGGCCGGTCGAGGTGTCGAAGGTGTCGGTGAACCCGACCACCAGATTGGCGTCCGACTGGTCGAACAGGTCGCCGCGGACCACCACGATGTCGGTGTGCAGACCGGGCACCGGGTGCCGCAGCAACTCGTCCCCGTGCGACTGGCGCAGCCGGACCCGCAGGGCGCCGAGCACCTCGGCCGCTTCGGGGTCGTCCGGCCGCTCGTGGGCCATCCGCTCGGCCACCGGCAGGGCCAGGTCACAGCGGCCGAGCTCGGTGTGATTGCGAATCAGCTCGCGGCGGGCCGTCTCCTGCAGCATGGTCAGCCGTCGCGTGAGGATACCGGCGAACTCCTCCCCGCTCGCCTCGGCCAGCGGCCGCCCGCGGACGAGTTCGAGGGCGTCCGCCAGCTTGCGCGCCGCCGAGGCGGGGGCCGCGTGCAGAGCGCTGTTGACCAGCTCCGTGAACTCGGCGCAGTCCAGCTCGTCGGCCCGCAGCACCAGGCGGTAGGCCGTCTCGGGCCCACGGGCCGTCAGCAGTTGCTCGGTGCGCAGGATCCGGGTGCCGTCGCCCGACTGTGCGGGGTCCAGCGCCCGGCGCAGTTCCAGAATGCGCTTTTGGACCTCGTTGCGACTGCGCTGCGCCTGGCGGGGAAGTTCGGCGGGCAGATCCCAGACTTCCCGGCGCAGCTGCCGTACCGGCACGGCGGAGCCTTCGGCCGCGACCAGCCGTACCAGAAGCCGCGTCGTCAACGGGGTGAGCCGTACCGCCGCGCCGTCCACCTCGAGCCTGGCCGGTCCCAGAACGCTCACTCGAATGCGTGCCACACGGGCCTCCACACGCTTCGTCCCCCCGCGCCGAGCGATCTCTGGAGCGGCGATCGCATTATATCAAGGGGTGTTGGAGAAGGCCGTGGGATCGGATAGTCCACACTGGCCCGAGTTGGCCCGCCGACCTTTGCGGATCCTCGGGGCGAGACGTACGCGCCGCGCGTTCCTGGGGAATCTGATGGCGGCCTTCGGAGGCGTATCGGCGATCATTCAGTTTATCGGACAATTGTTTCCCAGGGCTTTCTCCGAGCCCGGCCCGGTCACTTTGGCATCGGTCGTTCTCTGTATCGCGTGGGGGGTGGTGCGAACCTCTCCCAGGTCCACCGGCGTGCGCCGGCACTTCAGGCGCCCGGACATGACGGTCGTGGTAAAGGCGGGAGATCTCTTCGACGAGCAGGCGCACCTGGTTGTGGGGTTCAGCGACACCTTCGACACCATCGCGGACGACGGGATCGTCATCAACGACACCAGTGTGCAGGGGCAGTTGCTGACCCGCCGTTACGGCGGCGACGTACGACGCCTGGACCAGGAGCTGAGCACCGCACTGAGCACGGTCCCGCCGGTCGCCACGGAGACCCGGAAGCGCAAGCCGCGCGGAAAGCTCAACCGGTACGGCATCGGTACCGTCGCCGTCCTCGGCACGCGGCCGCGGCTCGTCTTCGCGGTCGCCTACAGCCGGATCGGCAACGACTACGTGGCCGGCTCCAGCGTGGAGGAGCTCTGGTACAGCCTGGGCCGGCTCTGGGACGCCGTCCACCGGCACGGCCAGCTCGAATGCGTCGCCATGCCGCTGATCGGCTCGGGTCTGTCACGGGTGCACTGCCTCGACGAGGAGAGCCTGCTGCGGCTGATCCTGCTCTCCTTCATCACGCGCTCGCGGGAGCGTGTCATCTGCCGGGAGTTGCGCGTCGTGGTCCGCCCGACCGACCTGGGGAAGATCGACATGCCGGAGGTCGACGCCTTCCTCAGGGCTCTCGCGTCCGGAGCCGACCGCCGTTCCTGACCCCTGTCCGTGCCCCCGTGCCGGGATCAGGAACGGCGGGCCTCATCGCGCCTGCGGCCCGAGGGGTTCCTTCACGGCTTGCGCCGATAGGCGGCCAGGTGCCGGAACGGCCAGGTCTGGCGCCAGTCGGAGCCCGTGTCGTTCACCTGGCAGCCCGCCTGCTTCAGCCGCTCCACGACCTTCCCGAGGGCGGTCTGCGAGCCGTCGAAGCGGATGACGTTCCGGCCCGCTATGTCGGCGATGTGCCGCAGCGCGCCGACCTCGACGATGAGGGTGCGCTCGGGGTAGGCCATCAGGACCATGCCGAGTTCGATCAGCACGTTCGGCCGCGGCTGGCCGGTCGGCTGGGTCTCGTGGAGGGGTTCGTTCTCACCGAGCAGCTGCGGATGCAGCATGGCGACGTCGTCGGGTGTGAGCAGCACCAGGGCCGCCTGCGCCTGCGACGGCGCCCGGGCGACCACGTCCCCGAGGAACGGCGCCGTCTGGCCGCTGGCCCTGACCAGGTCCTCCCACTCCAGCGGGCGCAGGTCCAGCCGGCGCAGGAGGCCGAACATCTCACGGCGCACCTGCTCGTCGCGGCCGTGGACGACGAAGACGCTGCGGGACCTGTCGCCGACGGCAGGCCGTGGGCGGGCAACCCGCCCGGTGTGACGGCCGCCGGGCTCCGCGCCGATCGAGGACCCCTCCCCGAAGGCCTGGTTTCCCGAGTTGCTGTTGTCCTGGTGCCCGGACCCGAAGTTGTTGTTGTGCCCGAAGTCGGCGCCGTCCCCGATGTTGTGTTCGCCGAACTGAAATCCGGTCATGCGAGCTGCGCCTCCGTCCCCGCCTGTGAATTGCGGCCGAACGCCTGGTTTCCGGTGTTGCTGTTGTCCTGGCTCCCCGGCCCGAAGTTGTTGTGGTGGCCGAAGTGCTGCTGGAGGATGCTGGTCTGCTGCGCGTCGTGATCGGTGAGGTCCACGTTGTGGTCGCGCAGGAACTCGCGGACGATGTGCAGCAGGCGGCGTTCCACGATCTGCGTGTACTTGATCGTGTCCGACTCCTGGAAGAAGTGGTGGAAGTCGCCGCTCGTCGCCATTTCCCGGACGCTGGCGAGCGCACCGCAGTTCACCGCCGTCAGCGCGTAGCGGCCCAGCCCGAACTCGCTCGTGTCTACCGGTTGCGCCACCTGGACCCGGAGCCTTCCTCGCCGCAGGCGGCGGGGCAGCCGCTCGCGCAACGGATTGGTGATCAGCCGCACGAGATCCCTCGGCGCGCTCTTGGTCACGTCCCAGGCGACCCGCAGCAACAGACGCCCGCTCAGCGCGGCGGGCAGCCGGTCGACCAGATGGAAGCTGCTGATGATGGGCGGCAGTACGTAGGTGTAGAACTCGGTGTGCAGCGTGTTTCCCTTGATGTCGAATCCCACGAACACCGAGGTGACGAGTTCCTGGCGCCATGAACCGACCCTCATGCACAGGTATTCGCGCGCCGAGTCGTAGTCGTCCTGCCAGTGGACCTCGGGAGCGGACGACGGCGTTGCGCAGGACGCTCCCGTCATGGTTCTGAGGGCCGTTGCGTATTTGCGCCGCTCGACGGAGAGCACCTCGACGCGTTCGGGCTGCGGCGCCTCGTCACGCAACTCCGCGGTCATCCGCCCGGCGACGTAGGAGGTGATCTCGTCGACCGTGAACGGCACAACGCTCTTGCGCTCCGGTGTCTCCCGGCCGGCCTCGCCCGCTCTGTCGTTTCCGCCGTGCGGGAAGACCTTGCCGAGCGGGCTGAGCGGAGCCCCGATGAGCAGTTCGGCGTTGGACCACCTGCGTACCAACTCCCCGGCGCCTACGAACGGTTTGTAGCCGCCGTAGAAGACCACCCCGCTGCCGGACTCCTGCTCGTGCGCCACCTTCGCGACGAGTTCCCGGGTCAGGGCGCGGGTCGCCGGATACCGGCCGTCGAAGCCCTCCCGGCCGTCCCATCGCCTGAGGTAGGTCGCCAGGATCTGGAGGGTCGCGATCCGCCGGAGGTAGGCGAGGGCCCAGACCAGCCACACGAACAGCAGCGCGGCGCCGACGAAGCCGAACAGCCCGGCGGCCGTGAGAACGACGATGACGACGGAGCCGACGACGAGGGCACGCAGCTGACTGCGGCGCAGGTTGTGCGCCGCCAGGGCGTGGGCCAGCACGGACACCGTGTCGTATCCGTAGGACGGCGCCACCACCCGGAACCGGTTGACCAGCAGCTCTTTGATCACCGACTTGCGGTAGAGGGGGTCGAGATATGTGCCGGCGCACAGGAGCCGGGTCGCATCGCTCGTGGCGTCGTCGTGCGGGAGAACTTCCTTGCTTCCCATGGTGTTTCGTTACTCCGCTCTCGTCCCGCCCGGCCTTCACGGCCGGCTGAACAGGATGATCAGAAGGAAGGGGACGCCGATGACGATCGCCGCCACGGCACGTACACGGCCCGCGACAAGGCTGAGGCCGACTGACGGATGGCTGCGTACCCGGCCCTGTCGGGGATGGCTCGGGGGCCGTGTGGGTGGTTGTTCCATGAGACTGCCTCCGGTGGAGGGAGCGGCGGAGGAGGAAGGGTGAGGAGGAACAGGTAAGGGGGTCAGGTGACCTGGTGGCGAGA
>CAYNNX010000007.1:38243-52799 GCA_964398515.1 uncultured Streptantibioticus sp.
GGGGGGGGGCATTGGGGGGGTTTGTCCATTTACACGGCCCCGGGGGTGGGCTGGGGGGGTGGTGAATGGGTTTGTTGTAGGGGGGGGGGGGGTCGGCCGGTGGACGCCGGCGGCAGGTCCGCGGCTCAGCCCGTCTGCCTCATGTGGGCGGCGGTGATGACTCCGGCGATTACGGTGTAGGTGCCGCTGTACGTGTGGCTCCTGCCGCCCTTCTGCCGGGATGCAAGGTTCACGGAGACGTCGTTGCCCTGGACGGAGACGATCGAGACCGTGTCGTGCTCGGTGTCGGCGAAGCCCGAAACGAACGCGGAATAGGTCGGATCGAGGTTCTTGCCACCGAGGTTCCAGGCGGTTTGGAAGTCGCCCCGGTTGATCGCGGCGTAGTAGCTCGTGACCGTCGAATCCGGCCCCGGCGTGCCCGAGGGGCTCGAAGCGGCGGACGACGAGTCCGTGCCGGACGGCGGCCCGCCCGCCTGGTCGGCGGCGGCCGGTTCCGACGCCGTCGGCGTGCCGGCGGGCGTGGTCCACGGTGTCGCCGCACTGGAGCTTCCGGCAGGCGGCGCCGCGGGCTCACCCCCGATCGGCGGCGGGCTGAGGGCATTTGGCCCGGCACCCCCTTGCGCGGCACCCCCGGCCGGACCGTCGGCGGCCCTCCCGGGGGACGCGACGGAGCCGCCGCCCAGGGCCGACCACGGCTGGAGCGCGAGCACCACGAGCAGGAGCGGTACGCCCATGACGGCCAGGGCGTAGGTACGCACCCTGCCCGGGGCGAGCGCCAGCCCCGGCGCCGCATAGGAGCGCTGCGGGCGGTGAGCGGCATGGCTCGACGGTGATCTCTGCCCCGAGAGATCGACAGTGATGTCGAACTCGTCCATGTATCACCTCAATAATTGTGAATCCAGGCCAAATTTCGCTTTGAGTCCGCTCGGGCGACCAGCGTCACGGATTGTTGTGATTCGCCGATTCGGCATCGCAGTTCATTGCCGTGAACGACCGGACCGTGTCTTGTCTCTGCCGGGCGCCATCGCGGTGGATGGGGAGAAGCTTCGTCATGACGCGATGCGACCAGTGCCGGCGCTTCCGCGGCCAGAGTTCTGCGCTTCCGATCCGCTTCCGATCCGCTTCGGCGTCAGGCTTCCGTCAGCTTTGCCCGGCGGGGCTGATGTCCCCGGTGTGCTCGGCGATGGTCCAGCGGTTCCTGCGCGGTGGCTCCGCCGGCAACCCGAGGACCAATTGCCCGCCCGAAGCCGGGGTTCACTCGGGCTGAGCGGCCCGCGATCCGGCCCATCAGGCCCTCGAACATCGTCTGCCGGCGGGCTTGGCACTACGAGGGGATCGCACCGTGGCAGACACTGCCGCCGCATCGGTGGACCCCGTGCCCGCACATTCCGCCGCCGAGATCGCTGCGGGCCCGGCGACGGGGAACGACCGGGCACCCGAACCGAGTCGATCGAGAGCTGACGCGTCGGGTGGGCGCCGGGTCCCACGGCTCCGGCGGGGGTGATGCGGGTTCGCAGGGACGGGGAATGCCGCCGGTCAGCCTGGGTTTGGCGAGGCGGCGAGCCGGGCCACGGCATCGGTGATCACGTCTGTCCGGGGCCAGTGCCCGGCGAGGCGGAGGATGCGGCGGCGCCCGGTGCTGACGAGCTGGGCGGCGACGGAGAACGACCGCAGGCGGAGCCGGCGGGGTTCCCACAAGCGGGCGGTCCCGGTCAGGGCGAGCCTGGGCATCCGGGCGAGCAGGCCGAGAGCGGTCCGGACGATCTCCAGCCAGATCTGGTTCTGCGCGGCGTCGCGGCCCTGTTCAGGTGCCTGACGATGCCGATCTGTCGCCGCCTCGTCGCACTGCGTACGGGGGCCGGTCCGACCGCCCCGGCTTTCATGGATTCCCGCTGCCACGGCGTGCCACCGGATTTTCGAGGCGGGCGGAGGTCCGCGGTTCGGGCTGCCTCTGCCGGCGAACTCGGCCCCGCCGTGGAATAGAGATCAGGAACGGGGTGGAGATCAGGAACTCTGTCGGCGAGGTTGATCGCCTTGCTCGGCGTTCTTCCGCCTGATGCGTTCCGCTTCCTTCCGGACCTCGGCCTGGGTGGCGCGTTCCCGCTCCAGCCATTCGGGACGGTCCCGCTTCAGCGCGTCGATCTGTTCCGTGGTGAGGGGCTCTGTGATTCCGCCGCGTGCCAGACCCGAGATGGAGATGCCCAGCTTCGCCGCGACCACCGGGCGGGGATGCGGGCCGTTACGTCGCAGTTCCTGCAGCCACTCCGGCGGATCGGCCTGCAAGGCGTTCAGCTCGGTGCGCGAGACGACACCCTCCTGGAACTCGGCGGGGGTGGCCTGGAGGTACACACCCAGCTTCTTCGCCGCGGTCGCGGGCTTCATTGTCTGGGTGGTCTTGTGCGACGTCATGGAGTCAAGGATATCGAGCGTGTGCGCTACCTCCGACCACGACCGGTACCCTTGCGGAGTGACAGGCTCGGAAGTATCCCCTTCGTTCCGGCTCGCGTATGTCCCGGGAGTGACGCCCACGAAATGGGTGCGGATCTGGAACGAGCGGCTGCCCGAAGTCCCACTCACTCTCATCCAGGTGCCCGCCGCCGAGGCATGTGGGATGTTGCGGGCCGGCGGCGCCGACGCGGGTTTCGTGCGGATGCCCGTCGACGGGACGGACCTCTGCGCGATCCCCCTCTACACCGAGACCACGGTGGTCGTCGTCCCCAAGGACCATGTCGTGGCGGCGGTCGACGAGGTGTGCGCCGAGGACCTGGCCGACGACATCGTGCTGCACCCCCTCGACGACACCCTCGACTGGGAACGTCTGCCGGGGCGGCCCGCGATCGAGCGCCCCGCCACGACGGCGGACGCCGTCGAACTGGTGGCGGCGGGGATTGGACTCCTCGTCGTTCCGCAGTCACTCGCCCGCCTGTACCACCGCAAGGACCTCACCTACCGGCCGGTCTCGGACGCCCCGACGTCGCGCGTCGCGCTGTCGTGGCCGCAGGAGGAGACCACCGACCTGGTGGAGCAGTTCATCGGGATCGTCCGAGGGCGAACCGTCAACAGCACACGGGGGCGCCCCCCGACCCCGGCACAGCCGAAGGAAAAGCGCTCCGACGCAGGCGGCGCGCAGCGCAAGCCCGCAGCTGGCAGATCAACGGGCAAGACCCCGCGCCGCAGTCCCGGGGCCCCCAAGGGCGGCAGGCGCGGCAAGCCTCGCCGCCGGTCGTAGACCCACTCGGTTCGCGGCCCACACACAACCGGCGCCGTCTGGTCATGTAGCGCCAGCTCAACTGACGTGGCGTCAATCCGCCGCTGTCGCAGGCACCGAGGACCCCGACCGGCATCATCCGCCGGCCGGACGGTGCGGGACATCTCGCAGTCGGTGCCGGTCTCCGGCCAATGTCTGGTCTATACCTTGACTGGTACAGACCATTCCGCTTGAGTGTCCCCACGGCGACAGTGTCGAGGCGAGCCGAGCCGGGGTGGGAAGCCATGCTGCCGCCTGCCCGGTCCGTCCTGCCGTCGATTCCCACGCCCAGTGCACGTAGAGCACGTAAAGCACGCAAAGGAGTGATCACGTGCTGAAGAGGCGCGCTACAGCCTTACTCTCAGCCCTGGTGACGGCGGCCGCCCTGGCCGTCACCGTCCCCGTGTCCGTCGCGTCGGCCGCCCCGCAGCAGGCGCAGAGCTGCGCTTATTCGGACTGGGTGGCCGGCAGGCCCTACGTCGCCGGAGACGTCGTCAGGTACACCAACGGCCGGTTCTACCAGGCCACACACGACAATCCCGGCTACGACCCGACCATCAGCACCTGGTTCTGGAACCCCTACGACTGCGGCACCGGATCAGGGAGCCAGTCGGGATTCGCGGTGAGCGAGGCCCAGTTCAACCAGATGTTCCCGAACCGCAACAGCTTCTACACCTACAGCGGCCTGACCGCCGCACTCAGCGCCTACCCCGGTTTCGCGACGACGGGCAGTGACACCGTCCAGAAGCAGGAGGCTGCCGCGTTCCTGGCCAACGTCAGCCATGAGACCGGCGGCTTGGTCTACGTGGTCGAGCAGAACACGGCGAACTACTCGCACTACTGCGACTGGAGCCAGCCGTACGGCTGCCCGGCCGGGCAGTCGGCATACTACGGTCGCGGCCCGCTCCAACTGTCCTGGAACTTCAACTACAAGGCGGCGGGGGACGCCCTCGGCATCGATCTGATCGACAATCCGTCCCTCGTGCAGAACGACTCCGCCGTGGCCTGGAAGACCGCCCTGTGGTTCTGGAACACCCAGAACGGCGCGGGCACGATGACAGCGCACGACGCGATGGTCAACGGCGCCGGCTTCGGGCAGACGATCCGCAGCATCAACGGCAGCGTGGAGTGCAACGGCGGCAACCCCGCCGAGGTGCAGGACCGGATCAACTCCTACCAGAGGTTCGCCCAGATCCTGGGGGTCAGCCCGGGTGACAACCTGAGCTGCTGAGCGGTGACCACGGACGGACGCCGTGCGGAGACCCTTGCGGCCGACGTCCGGAACGCGCACGGGGAAGGGTGCGGCCCGACCAGCCGCACCCTTGCGAACTCCCCGTCGTGCCTGGTGAGTTCCGCCACCCGGCGCGGCCACCCTCCGTCCGCAGCGGCACGCAGAGGTGAACGCCGCATGGAGGGATCCCGTAGGACCGGAACCGCCGCCGCCGCGGTGCTCGCGAGCGTGTTCGCCACCACCGTCGGCCTGGAGCCCCCTGCCGCGTCCGCCGCGTCCGCGACAGCTGCCGCGCCGAGTTCCGTCACCGGTCGGCCGCGGCCAGGGCCTTGGTGAGCCGCCGCAGCCCCTCGGCGATCTGGCCGGGGTGTGCGTGACGAAGGAGGGCGAGGCAGACGATGCTGCATGCCGGTTCGATCGGCAAGTGTGCGTTCTCAAAACCCACTCTCCAGCGAGTGGGGAGTGGGTTGGGGAAACGGGTAGTCAGCTCATCGGCGACCGCCGCCGTGACCGCCACTCCAGCCGCCGCCGTGACCGCCACTCCAGCCGCCGCCGTGACCGCCACTCCAGCCGCCGTGACCGCTGTGCCAACCACCATGGCCGCCGTACCAGCCGCCGCCGTGACCGCCGTACCAGCCGCCGCCGTGACCGCAGTGCCAACCACCGTGACTGTCGTACCAGCCGTGACCGCAGTACCAACCACCGTGACCGCCGTACCAGCCGCCGTGACCGCTGTGCCAACCACCATGGCCGCCGTACCAGCCGCCGCCGTGACCGTTGTGCCAACCGTGGCCGCCCGGCGGAGGCTTGAGCTGACTTGAGGCGATGGCGTGACCGCCCTGACTGGGCGACTCCGCGTAGGCCGTAAGCCCGGCGCCGCCGAATGTCCAGACCGCTGCTGTTGCGGCTGCAACAATTCCAATAGCGCGCTTTATGCTGTGGCGCGATGCGCTTTCACTGGTCATTTGCCCTTTCACCAAGTTTCTCTTTTGCTCAATCGAGCTTCGCCCTCTACCCTACTCCCGGGGAACTCTTCGAAGGTCGGCCAATTGACCGAATGTTCGACCCTCGGCAAGAGGCCCTGCCGACAGGGAGACGTCGGTTGTCAAGGTCGTCTGACCGGGAAAGGTGACCTTCGACCGGAAAATTTTGATCGGTCAACTGAGCGTGATGACACGATCAGTCGGCGACGAACTGGCAGCGAACGCACGCTGCCCGGACGATCTCCAGTCCGGAGTCCGCAGGCTACCGACCGCCTGACGCGGCCCGACGCGGCCGACCGCTCGAACAGGATTCCCGCATCACGTGCCAGGCTCAAGGCCGGCTCCATCGACCCTGGGCCTTGCACTGTCGCGCCCTTCAGGCTCTCGGCTCCACCGACGTCGATGAGTGTGCAGCCATCGAATCGGACAACCCTACTTCGGCGCTGGTAAATTGGGCTCCTGTCAGGTCATGTATTATCCGAAGCGCAGGTTATGCATGGAGGCCCACTGAAAGTTCGCCCCTTGCATCTTGCAGTCGGTGAAGACGACGGAATACAGCTCCGGGTCCCGGTACATCGCGACTGGAAACCTCCCCGGAAGGGTTCCTTGACCACCTCCCCTGCTGCCCCCACCGACTGATCCTTCCCCGTGCAGTTCGCCCTCCCGCCCCTGCGACACGGCCCCCGGGAGTTGCCGCCGATCACCGGCACAGCGCAGCCTCCATGCTTGCTGCGTCGCGCAACCATGTAACGGGTGACAGGCGTGGAGCGTCTTGGTAGTAGGTAGCAGAGTCGTGGCGCGCTACGCACGAGTCGGCAGGACCCACTACGACGCGTCAGCGGACTCGGACGAGGAGTGTGAATGACAGGCCAGCGCGCCAGCGCTGCGGGCGAGGACACGTACCTCTCCCGCGACGGCGTGGCATCTCCTGCCACGGCACGGGAACCACGCGGGGTACCGGGGTCGCGGACCCGTGCGGCAACGCCCTCGCGCAAACCCGACGGGGGGCGTCCCTCGGCGTCCGCCGAGCGTGGCACGCGAGTCGGCGGACGCCGGCCGAGGCGCGGCCGAGCGGCGCTGCTCATATGGGGTCTGCCGATCGTCGGGGCAGGCGCGGATGAACTGCTGGGCTCGGCGCCGGGATGGGCTTTCGCGATCGCCGCGGTCGTCGCGGGCGCCGTGGCCGCTGGGGTGTGTTCCCGTGCGGGTGCCTGGTGGGTTCTGTACGCGCCGCCGCTGGTGGTGATGGCGGTCACCATCGTCACCGGGCAACTCGCGGGCGCCGGATCCTCCGGCAAGACACCGACCACTTCAGCGGTGCACTGGGCCGTCGACGCGTTCCCGGCGATGGCGGCAGCGGAGCTCGCGGTGATCGCCGTGCTGGCGGCGCGCGCGATCCGGTCCAAGCGGAGCAGGAGGGGCAGCCGTGTCTGAGGAACACCGAAGCGGGTCAGGCCGCAGCACGGTGGAGCGGGGGGGCCGCCTCACCGGGGCAGCCGACGGTAGCCCGGAACGCGGCAGCGGGGCAGCGCGGCCGTCTCCTTGGGTGATCGCCGGGCGGGCAATGATCGGCCTGACCTCCGCGACGGTACTGCTGGCCAGTGGGGTTTCCTGGGCCGCGTACAACTGGGTCAACAGCGGCCTGAACACCTCCAGCGCGCTCGACGCGGCGCGCAAGGGGGCGCCGTCGCATCTGGACAACTCGGTGAACCTGCTGCTGATCGGGCTGGACTCGCGCAAGGACATGAACGGCAACGACCTGCCGAAGGAGTTCGTCCAGGACCAACTGCACGCCGGATCCAGCGACATCGGCTACTACAACACCAACACGCTGATCCTGATGCACATCCCCGCCGACGGCGGGAAGGTCACCGCGTTCTCCATCCCGCGGGACGACTACGTGCAGACCTTCAACGGCGACGGGTCGGTCCAGGGCCACTTCAAGATCAAGGAGGCGTACGCCAACGCCTACACCGGCAGGCGCGACAGGCTGTACAACCAGGGCGTTCGGGATGCGGCTTTGGAGGCGCAGAGCCGCGAGGCCGGCCGGGAGGCGACGCTGGTCACGGTGCAGAACTTCCTCGGGGTGCCGATCGACCATTTCGCCGAGGTCAATCTCCTCGGTTTCTACGACATCGCGAAGGTGCTGCAACCGATCCAGGTCTGCTTGAAGCATCCGGTCAAGGACCGGTACTCCGGCGCGGACTTCCCCGCGGGCCTGCAGGACCTGAACCCCAAGCAGGCGCTGGCCTTCGTGCGCCAGCGGCACGGACTCGACGGCGGCGACCTGGACCGTACCCACCGGCAGCAGGCCTTCTTGTCGTCGGTCACCCACAAACTCAAATCCGATGGCGTCTTCGGCGACCTCGGCAAGCTGCAGGACCTGTTCGGGGTGGTGAAGAAGGACCTGGTCATCGACGACAAGTTCGACGTCCTGGACTTCGCCCAGCAGGCGACCAACCTCACCGGTGGCAAGGTGGAGTTCCACACCCTGCCCATCAAGGACCAGCCGAAGGTGTACATCCGCGGCGAGGGGTGGCAGGACGTCAACACGGTCGACCCCCAGCAGATCAAGGCGATCGTGCAGTCGATGATCGGGCATGACCCCTCACCCTCACCCGGCAGTGGTACGGCCAAGCCCTCCGCCTCTGCCGCCCCGGCCACCGTGGACGTCCTCAACGGATCCGGCAAGACCGGCGCCGCCGCAACGGAACTGAAGGCCCTGGCCGCTGTGGGCTACACAGCCGGACAACCGTCCAACGCCGCCACCCGGCTCAATACGACGATCGTGTACGGCTCCGGCGCGCAGACGGCGGCCCGGCAGATCGCCGGCCGCCTGGGCACCGCGGCACCGGTCGCGGACCCCTCCGTCCCAGCCGGCCATGTCCAGATCACCCTCGGCACGGAGTTCACCCCGCCCGCCGCGAGTTCGACCGGCTCCGCGGGAGCACCGCAGGCGACGACGCCGTCGAGCGAGCCCTCGCCCGCTGCGTCGACGGCCTTTGCGGGTGACTCGGTGAAGATGGGCGGCATCCCCTGCGTCAACTGATCCGCTCCTCACACCCGGCCCGCGGATCTGGCGATCCACGGGCGGCGGCCCTCGCGCGACTGCCTGGTGTGGGAATCCTCACCGGGCTGGTGATCGTCACCGAGGTTGGAACACGAAACCTGCCACCGACGATGACCGGATCGGCCCGCACGCCGACAGGCCGTGCCGCTGCGCGCTCCGTGCCGCCTCGCGCTGTCCCGGCCGCCGCGGCCGATGCCGGGCAGCCGTGCACGCCCGCTTGACGGCGGCCCTGGTCCTCGGTCGCCCTCCCCGGCGGCGGGGCCGTGCGGTCGCGGCGCTCGCCGGTAGGCGCAAGGGGGCCGACGCGGCCTAGTGTGAGAGGAGGATGCCTTTCCACCGACTCGGCCTGGTCGTCCACCAAGGCCGCTCCGCTGCCGTCGCGGCGGCGCAGACCGCCCGCACGTGGTGCGCCGCGCGTGACATCGCCTGCGCCGACGTCGACGTGTGGAGCGGCGACCGACCGCGGCGCGGCGGCCAGGAGGAGGCGGCCGCCGCCGGCCACCCGGGGCTGATCGTCACGTTCGGCGGCGACGGTACGTTCCTGCGCGGGGCACGGATCGCCGCCAAGAACGGTGCCGCGGTGCTGGGGGTGAACGTGGGCCGGGTCGGCTTCCTCACCGAGATCAACCCCGACCAGGTGGAGGACGCGCTCGACGCCCTCAACCAGGACCGGGCCACCGTCGAAGAGCGCATGCTGCTCACCCTGCGGGCGTCACGGCCGCTGGAGGTACCCGTAGGACTGGAGACGCTGCTGTGCTACGGGCGCGGCCCCGCGCTGCCCGCCCCCACCGTCCGACCCGGCGATCCCGAGGAGGTCGGCTGGGGCGTCGGGCTCGATGTCACCGCCGTGAACGACGTGGTCTTCGAAAAGCTCGCCCGGGACCGGCAGGCGAGCGTGGCCGTGTACCTGGCGGGACAACTGCTCGCCTCCTATTCGGCCGACGCGCTGATCGTGGCCACCCCCACCGGCTCGACCGCCTACAGCTTCGCCGCCGGGGGGCCGGTGCTCTCGCCCGACATGGACGCGCTCGTCTTCACCCCCGTCGCCCCGCACATGGCGTTCGACCGCACCGTGATCGCCGCGGCCGACGAGGTGGTCGGGGTGCGGGTGCTGCCGCATTCCGGGCGGGTGGCGGTCAGCATCGACGGGCAGCTGCGCGGGGTGCTGGATCCCGGTGACTGGGTCGCGGCCTACCGGGCTCCCTACCGCCTGCGCCTGGTGCGGCTCACACCCTTCGAGTTCTACCGGCGTGTGCGGGAGCGTTTCCAGCTGGCCGACGCCCCCGCGGCCGCCATCGACGAGGCCTCGCCCTTCTACCGCCCCAGCGCACCGCTCCCCGCCGATCTGGCAGGCCTCATACGGCGCCCGCCTCCTGTCGCGTGAGCCGTGAGCGCCGGCCCGGGGCGGTCGACCGGTCGGCGTCCGCACGGTCAGCCGGTCTGCAGCACCATCCGGAAGCGAGCGGCGCCGGAGAGCATCCTGCGGTACGCCGCATCGGTCTGGTCCAACGGCACGGTCTCGATCATCGGACGGATCCCGTGCAGGGCGCTGAAGGCCATGGTGTCCTGGATGTCCTGTGCCGTGCCGGACGGGTGGCCGCGCACGACGATGCCGCGCATGAGCAGCTGGGCCGGGGTGACGCCCAGTGGTTCGGCGGCCGCGCCGATGACCACCAGTTCGCCGCGGTGGGACAGCCCGTCCACGGTCGCCGTGATGGCGGCGGAGTTGGCGGCGGTGGCCAGCACGACCTTGGCGCCGCCGAGGGACCGCAGCGCCTCCGCGACCGGGGTGTCCGCCGTGCTGTCGACGTAGTTGTGCGCGCCGAGCCGCCGGGCGAAGTCGGCCTTGTCGGCTCCGCGGGCGATGGCCACCGTCTCGAAGCCCATGGCGACCGCGTATCCCACCCCCAGGTGGCCCAGGCCGCCGATGCCGAGCACGGCGACCAGGTCACCAGGCCGTGCGGAGCTGCGCCGCAGCCCGTTGTACGTGGTCACCCCCGCGCAGGCCAAGGGCGCCGCATCGGTGGCCGACAGCGTCTCCGGGATCCGGGCCAGGGCACGGGTCGGCGCGATCACCTTCTCGGCGTATCCGCCGTCGTACGCCCATCCGGGGACCTCCAGGTTCTCGCAGACGATGAAGTCGCCCTGTCTGCAGGGCGTGCAGTGGCCGCAGTTGCCGCCGAACCAGCCCACCGCGACCCGGTCGCCCACCCGCCAGACGTTCTGGAGCCCCTCGCCGAGCTCCTCGATGCGCCCGGCGATCTCATGACCGGGAACCACCGGAAACGTCACGCCCGGCGCTTGGCCCTCGACGAACATGGCGTCGCTGTGGCAGACCCCGCACGCATCCACGGCGATCCGGACGTGACCGGGGCCCGGCCGCGGTACCTCACGCTCGACGATCTCGAACGGCCCGCCCGCTGCGGCGACCTGCGCGACTCGATAGGTACTCATCTGGATCTCTCCCGAGTGCCGGCACAACGGCCTCTCAGCACCAGCAGACCAGCTCCGGCCCGATCACGCGCGCCGAGACCGGCTCGGGTGCGCTGCGGCCGGTGCGCAGGCGCCGCACCGGCATCCCGCCCAGGGAGAGGAATCGCAGGTCGCAAACGCTCATGCGGAGAATCACGGGCGGACCGCCCGCCGCCGGCTCCGAGTGTGCGGGCGGGCACACGGAACATGGCCGGATTTCGCCGTCGGCCGTGCGGGGCCGCCCGCCATCGTCCGGTGCCGCGGCACGGGTGGGCCGACGGGAACCGGCCCCGCCGGTGCCGTCCCCGGCCGCACGCACCCGAGGAGCGCGGCTTCGGCCCTACGCTGTGGCGACCCCGTCCAGCCGGCCGGCCTTGACGCACTCCATCAGCGCGGCGAACTGCTCGCCGCTCATCTGGACGCGCTGACCGAAGTCGTCGGTGAGTACGACACGGCGATCGGCCGTGGCAGAGGGGTCCACGAAGAGCTGCGGGCAGCCGCAGCTGCACTTGCCGCAGAACGTAGCCACCGGCTCCAGGCCATCCATACCCGACATCCCAACCTCCCGAGCGAACGCCACGGCCTTGGGCCGGGCCGACTGACCGGGTGATACCCCGTGGTCCCGGCGGGAAGCACGAGGTGGCGACATGTGGGGAGCACACCGGTGGACGTGGCGTGTTCCCGTGCTCCGCCCGATGCCGCGGCCTCGCCGCCATTGCCGGGAACCGGTCGGGCGTGCCCCACGACTACCTGGGGAGGTGGCGGGCCTTGACGCCGCGGAGTGCGCAGGGCCGCAGCCCGCGGCCGCCCGCCGGGGTCGGCCTGCGACGCGTCGCCGACCGACCCCTCGGGCACCGGCCGGTTCAGGCCGCGACGCCCTTGACAGCCGCGCCCCGACGGCTGCCTTCCCTTTCGGACGCCTCGATCGCGTCTATGAGGGACATCCGGGCCCGTGCCACGCGGGAACGCACGGTGCCGACAGGACATCCGGTCGCGGCCGCGGCCTCCGCGTACGGCAGGCCGAGCAGGCCCGTGAGGATGAACGCCTCGCGGCGCTCGTCGGGCAGCGCGTCCAGGAGCTCGCCGAGAGCTATGCCCTCCTCGAAGCCGGGCAGACCGCGCGGTTGGGCGAGTTCGGCGGCCAGTTGCCAGTCGGCGGTGTCCGACAGCCGGGGGCGCGCGGCGGCGAACCGTATTCGGTCGATCACGGTGCGCCGGGCGATCGACAGCAGCCAGGTGCGGGCCGACGATCGGCCCTCGAAGCGCGGCAGGCTGCGCAACACGCGCAGATACGTCTCCTGGGTGAGATCGTCCGCGGCCTGGGGATCGGCGCTGAGATGCGCGACGTAGCGCCGCACGTCCTGACAGGTGGCTCGCACGAAGCGTTCGACGGCGTCGGGGTCGCCGCCACGTGCGGCGAGCGCCAGCGCTGTCGTCGATTCGTCGTCGTGCTTGCCGGCGGGCCGGCCCGAACCTCGTGCGGCGGATGGGTGCGATCGCCGGTCGGGCAGGACGGGCGTGAGGGCAGGAGTCATCACCTGGGGTGTCCTTCGCTGAATCCGGGCAGCCCGAGGCGGCCCGGTGACGTGGGACGACGGCCGCGGCCAGGGCCCGGCGGGGTTGCCGGTACGCCCTCGCGGCTGTCGCGGGACCTGACGCGGGCGCGCGGCAGCGTCGGCGCACCCGTGTGCGGGCACGCCGCTGCGCGGCATGGCGTCAGTGGCTCGGCTGTCAGGCGACAGCGGTCCCGCGAGGCGGGCCCCGGGTGGTGATGGCGTGGACGAGCAGAAGTGACCGCAGCGGACGCGAGTCCGGGTGGCGGTCGGCGCGGACGCGCGGCCGGTGCGGCGGCTCGGCGATCCGGATGAGGAGGACGATCGGGGCGAACAGGCAGGCGGCCAGGGCGCGGCCGATCCGGAAGGCCGCGCGTTCGCCGTGGGCGAGCCACAGTCCGCACAGCAGGGCGGCCAGCAGGTGGGCCGCCAGCATTCCGTAGGCGCCGCCGTGAACGGCCATGTGGGCCATGCCCGTTGAGGGCATCGGGCTCATGGAGCCCATTCCCGGCATGGGGTCCATCGAGTCCATCGAACCCGTGGAACCCATTCCCGGCATCGCGCCCATAGAGCCCATGGAGCCCATCGAACCCGTTGAGCCCATGCCGGGTGGCAGGCCGCTCAGCTGGTGGCCGAGTCCTGCCGCGTGGACGACGCGGTCGGCCTCGGCGGGTGACAGCCTCGCCGCCGCGCCCGTTCCGCACAGCAGCGCCTTCGCCCACTGCTGCGCAAGGGACGCGCCACCGCGCGACATCCCCTCGGCGCTGACCTGGCCGAGGGAGAACAGGGAGTGCAGGACGAACTGGGTCACCACGGTGACCGCCGTGACGAAGACCCGGCCGCGCTCGCGGCCCGTACAGCACCAGCCCGCCGCCGCCGTGGCGGCGCAGGCGGCGGCCAGGGCCCACGACGGCACGCCCACGCCGGACATCGTCACGTGGCCGAGGGCGGCGAGCAGCACGCAGACGGCCGCGAACACCGCGGCCCGCACCGTACGAGACTCCCGCCCTGCTTCCATGACGGCCTCATCGTTGCATCCGGGTTTCGCCACCGGACACCGGGGCGACGCGAAGCGCTTTCCGGAACGGCTGAAAAACCGGCGGGAACCGGCCACGGGCTTCGCCCGACCACCTTCCCGTGAAAGGCAGCGGGAAGCAGCTCGACCATCCGACAACGGCTTCGTCGGATGGCGGCGTGGGCGCCCTCGACGTGCGACTGCGCGGCGTCGGGTGCCGTCACGGCCGTCTGGAGGCCGTGTCCGGGGTGGATCTCGACGTGTCGCCCGGTGAGCGGGTCGCGCTGACGGGCACGAACGGCTCGGGCAAGACGACCCTGCTGCGGGCGGTGCTGGGCCTGCACCGCCAGACCTCCGGCGAGATCCTCGTCGGCGGGCGGGGCTGCCGTACGGCCGCCGAGTGGGCGTGGCGGCGCCGGGCCTGCGCGTGGATCCCGCAGCGCCCGGCCGCCGGGCGCTTTCCGCTGCTCGCCCGCGAGTTGCTGGGCAGCAGCGGCGCCCCGGCGGAGGCCGCCCGTGCGGCCGAACGGCTGGGGGTGGGCGGCCTGGCGGACCGGCCGCTGTCGAGCCTGTCGGGCGGGCAGTTGCAGCGGATGCATCTGGCCAGAGCGGTGGGCTGCGTGGCCGCCGGGGCCGGGGTCGTGCTCGCGGACGAGCCGACTGCCGCACTGGACTTCGCGGGCCAGGAGGAGGCCGCCGAGGTGCTCGTCTCGCTGCCGGTCACGCTGCTGGTGGTGACCCACGACCGCGCGATGGCCGAGCGGTGCGACCGGGTGGTGGAGATGGCAGCGGGCCGCCTGCGGGAGGTCTCGTGAGCGACGCGTACGCGGCCGCCGGGTCGCAGCTCACCAACCACCGGCGCATTCGCCGCGCAAGCGGAGAAGCGAACCAAGAAACACCAGCGAGCGACGCGTGCGCGGCCGCCGGGCCGCACCTCACCAACTACCGGCGCATTCGCCGCGCAAGCGGAGAAGCGAACCAGGAG
>CAYNNX010000008.1:0-52000 GCA_964398515.1 uncultured Streptantibioticus sp.
GCTGCGCCGACGCGGCCGGAAGCGCGGCGTAGTGCGGTTTCGCCGTGGATTGGAACGCGCCGAGGAGCCGCGGTCCTCGACCTGCTGCGTGCTGCGGCAGAGCGCGCAGACCCCTGCGATACGGGTGAAGTCTCAAGCTGTCCTCCCTGGTCGGGACGGGCTTGTCACGGTTCCGCCGCGCCGGGGTGGCCGGATGGCCCACGGCGGCGCGGCGGTTGCACAGCAAGAGACCTTCCCGCCCACCTCACCGCCAGTCAAGACATGAAACAGAAGGAAGACGAAGGGAGGCTGAGGGTTCATTAGTTGAAGCCCCCCGGCGGTGCTGCTCGCCGCCGTCGCGGTCACCGAGGCGCGCCGCCCGGTGGCGGACGCCGCCTGCGGGCCTACGTCCCGGCGAGCGCCTTGAGCACCTCTTCCCAGACCCTGGGGTTGTAGGTCACACCCAGATGCGAGGTCTGGTCGCTCGGATCCAGGTCCTGCAGAAGGACGTTGCGCACCTGGTGGCCGTCCGCGGCCGGGGTGAGCACCTGCGTCTCGTAGGGGGTGACGACCTCGTCGCACCTGGTGTAGATGACGGTGTAGCGCACTCCGGCGGCGGTGTCGCCCGGACGGGAGAGCTCGGCGACGAAGTCGGAGTCGTGCATGAGGTCCGTGAAGGCCGGGCAGGTCACCTTGACGACGCCCTTTTCGATGAACTGATTGGCGCCGGGGATCTGCCGGGCCAGGTGCATGAGCCCTTCCATGGTCAGTCCGTGGCTGGCGGGCGCGAGTCCGATCAGGTGGTGCACCTTCTCGGCCCCGCCGAGTTGGTTGATGTAGTAGCGCGGCATCATCCCGCCCTGCGAGTGGCCGACGATGTCCACCTGCTTCGCGCCCGTGCGCTCCAGGACCTTGTCCACGAAGGCCGACAACTGGCCGGCCGACGTGCGGATCTCGCCCAGGCCGAACAGCACCGGGTTGAGGTACTGGCCGTATTCGGGCCGGAAGATGCGGTATCCCGCCGCCCGGAGCACGGCGGCGCCCTTGGTCCACACGTACCCCCGGTTGCCGAAGGTGCCGTGCACCAGCACCACCGGGCGCGGACGCTCCTCGGTCAGGGGCTTGCCGAAGTCGTCTGCGCCCGCCTCGACGTCGACGGTGGAGATAACGCCGTCGTAGACGGCCTCGCCCAGCGCGGCCAGCCGGGACGGCGTTTCCGTGACGTCCGACACCGCGCTCTTCTGGTTGAATCCGGGAAGCGACGGAAAGGTCATGGTGCTGCTCCTCTGCGAGGTGTGCAGGCGGGCCGCGGCCCCTGCTCCTACCAGGCGGCGGCCCGGCGGCGTCCTCAGCCGCACGTCAGAGTCTTGCGCCGCCGCCAAGACCGGCCAGTCACCCGAACGAGTCGAGACAGCGCACGAACCCGCCGTCCCCGTCGGCGGTGTGCAGCCGTGCGCCCGTAGGGAGCGGGCCATCGCGCCACGCGGTGCAGTCGGCCGCCGACCGGCCACACCTGAGGGGGACATGGCGAATAGGAGCGCCGCCACGGGAGACCTACCGGGCATGAGCAGCACATCCGGATACGCCTCGATCGCCGTCGTCAACGTCCACGAACGCCGCGTGCCCGCCCCGCAGGAGGCCGTGGGCGCCCTCATCGACGGACTGGCCGGCGACGACGACCGGCTCTGGCCGCGCACGCGCTGGCCCGCCGTGCGGTTCGACCGCCCGCTGGCCGTCGGGGCGCGCGGCGGCCACGGCCCGGTCCGCTACGTCGTCAGCCACTACGTCCCGGGCCGGTGGATCCGCTTCCGCTTCACCGGACCGCCTGGTTTCCACGGCTTCCACGAGTTCACCGTCGAACCGGACGCCCCTGGCGTCACCTCGCTGCGCCACACCCTGGTGCTGCGTCCGCGCGGATGGCGGTGGCTGGGCTGGCTGCTGTTCTTCCGCCCGTTGCACGACGCCGCCTTCGAGGACAGCCTCGACCAGGCCGAACGCGCCCTCACCGGACACGTGGCGCATCCGGCCCGGTGGACCTGGTACGTGCGGCTGCTGCGCGGGCTCGCCCGCCTGTGCGCGCCGCGCCTCGGGCGCGGCGTGTGCCGGGCGTGACCGAGTGCGGCAGCGACCGGAGTGTCAGCCCCGCCCGACAGCATGCCGTCCGGCAACGGCCTGTGAGGAGCATTCGAGTGGGGGAGATCCAGCACACCGCGATCGCGGCCGCGTACCACCCGGCCGAGCCGCCGATGACCGACGCGCTCGACGAGCGGATGCGGGGTGCGACGCCGGAGCTGCTGCGCCACGGCTGCGAAGTGCCGCGGCGGCTCACGGACATGGTGATCGCCCGCCGTGACCGGGAGCTGCGGGTCGCGCCGGCGGGCAACTGCTCTGGAGCCCCCGCGATGCGCAGCGCGCACCTGGTGGCCGTGGTGCGCACGACCGCGGCCGGTTCCGTCGCCGACCGGGTGCGCCACCTGGGTGGAGGGCGCGGCCCTGCCGTGGGCCGAACTGACGCGGGCTCACGCCGTCGAGCCGTTCTCGGAGCACCTGCTGGCCGCTCTCGCCGCACTGCGGGACTGCCCGCGAGCCCTGCCGTTGGAGGCGTTGCGGGCGCAGACACTGCGACCGCGGGCCGAAGGCATGGAGTGGCACCCAGGCTCTGGACGACGGCAGGCTCACCACCGGCGACGTCATCCGGTACGCCCGCCCGGCACCGGTGGTCCTCGCCTTCCTCATCGCAGCGGGTATCAACCACCGGCCCGCAAGGCGCGGTTGGCGTGCGCCCCTCCGTGACGCCGCCGAGCTCGTCCGCGCACACCTGGGCACCGACTGCGGGGCGTGGGCGACCGCGTCGCTCCTGCTGCCGGGCTTCACCGGCTCGGTGCCGGAACTGCTGTCGACGGCGATCGCGTGTGTCGTCTGACCACGAGCGCGGCCCGATTCGTGGCAAGCTGTCCACTGCCGTACCCACCACACAAGGGAGAAACATGACCGCGGTGCGCCTGAACACCACCTTCGGCGCCATCGACCTCGAACTCGACGAGGCCAGGGCCCCCAAGACCGTGGAGAACTTCCTGGACTACGTCCGCAGCGGGCACTACGACGGCACGATCTTCCACCGTGTGATCGACGGCTTCATGATCCAGGGCGGCGGTTTCACCCCCGACATGGCACGCAAGCCGACCCGCGGGTCCGTGCAGAACGAGGCCGACAACGGGCTGGCCAACACGGCGTACACGGTCGCGATGGCCCGCACCAGCGATCCGCACTCGGCGACGTCCCAGTTCTTCATCAACGTCTCCGACAACGACTTCCTCAACTTCTCGTCGAGGACCCCGAACGGCTGGGGCTACACCGTCTTCGGCAGGGTCACCGCGGGCCAGGACGTGGTGGACCGGATCAAAGCGGTCCCGACCGGCACGAAGGGCGGTCACCAGGACGTCCCCATCGAACCGGTGGCGATCGAGGGCGCCGCGGTGGTCCCGGGGAGCTGACACCCCAAGGCCGGACGACGGCGCTCCGCCGCCCGCGCCCGGCCCCGACACACTTGGCGTTCGCATTGTTGACCTACATGGTCACCCTGCAGGTCAAGCCGGGTGTGCGAGGACTTCCTCGCCGCCGCGCGCCGCAACGCCACCGCGTCCGTGCGTGACGAGCCGGGCTGTCTGCGCTTCGGCGTGTGCGCCGACGAAGAGGACGAGCACCGCTTCTTCCTGTACGAGGTGTTCACCGACGCCGAGGCTGCGCAGGCGCATCGCACGACGCCGCACTTCACCGCCTGGCGCGCGGCCGTGGACCGGTTCGTCGAGCCCGGCAGCCAGGTCAACCACCGAGCCGACCTGGTGTTCAGCGCGCAGTGAGCAGCGGAGTGCAGGCGGTAAGCCGCAGTTCGGCCCGGAGCGGGCGCCGGGATGCCCGACGGCTCGGCTGAACTGCGAGACCGTCGCGGCCACTCCGCAGGGCGTGTGCAGGAAGAGGTGGAAGACGCCGACCCCGCCTTCGGCGACGTCCGCTCCGGCGACGGCGCCGACGTAGGACATGACCTTCCCGCACGCCGGACAGGACGGGTGGTCGGGGTCCTGGACCCAGCCGGGCCGTCCGCCGAGTGTGGACGTGCCCGCCGCTTCGCCGCCGCCCGCCGGGTACAGGGCGGGGCGCGGCTCTCCGGGCACGAGTCGCACCAGCGGCGGCTGCGCCTTCTCCGACCGCCGCTCCCGCGGACAGCTCGGGCGGGCGGTGTGGACGGACCAGGCCGCCTCGCCGTCCGCGCACGGCGCCGCGTACGCGGAAACCGGGGCCGCCCTCGACGCGGACGCGGGTCAACCCCGGCCGTGCACCTGCTGCGAGTGGCGCGAGAGGGAGTCGAGGACCACGGCGGCGAGCAGCACTCCGCCGGTGATCATGTACTGCACGGCCGTCTGGATGCCCATGAGGACCATGCCGGAGGCGACCGACTGGATGACGAGCATGCCGAGTACGGCGGACCAGGTCGTGCCGCGCCCGCCGAAGAGGCTGACGCCGCCGATGACCGCCGCGGCGACGGCGTTGATGAGCAGGTTGCTGGAGCCGGAGGTCTGGCCCACCGAGGCCACCCGCGAGGCCAGGAAGAGTCCGCCGATCGCGGCGAGTGTGCCGGATGCCGCGAACGCCGAGACGCGCACCGACACCACGTTGACGCCCGCACGGCGGGCCGCCTCGACCCCGCCGCCGATGGAGAAGATCTTCCGGCCGTAGGTCGTGCGGCGCAGGACGAAGTCGAGGGCGATGACGAAGGCGAGGAAGAGCAGCAGGGCGAGCGGCAGCCCCTCGAACCGGTTGAGCACATAGGCGACGGCGAACGCGATCAGCGCGACCCCGGCTGCGCGCACGGCGGTCTCGTTCAACGGCCGGGCCGGGACCGCCGCCGCCCTGCGGCGCCGCCTGTCCTGGTAGGACACGAGCAGGAACACGGCCGTGCTGAGCGCCGCCAGTCCGTAGGCGACCGCGCCGTTGTGGAAGTAGCGGCTGGTCAGCGCGGGGACGACGCCCTGGTCGTGGAGGTTGATGGTTCCGCTCGCTCCCAGCACGTTGAGCATCAGGCCGTTCCACGCCAGCAGTCCGGCCAGGGTGACGACGAACGAGGGCACGCCGATCCTGGCGAAGAAGAACCCCTGCGCGGCTCCGATCGCGGCCCCGGTGGCCACCGCGGCGAGGATCGCCACCCCCTCGGGGATGCCGTGGTTGACGTTGAGCACACCGAACACCGCCGCGGCGAGACCGCTGACCGAGCCGACCGACAGGTCAACTTCGCCGAGGAGCAGGACGAAGACGAGGCCGACCGCGATCAGGCCGGTGCCGACGATGTCCACACTGAGGTTGGACAGGTTGCGCGGTGAGAGGAAGTGATGGTCCAGGGACTGGAAGACGGTCCAGATCACCACGATGGCGATGATGCTCGGAACCGAACCGAGTTCGCCGTCGCGCAGTTTGCGGCTGAACTCGCGGAACAGGCCCGCGAGCCCGGGCTCCGGGGTGCTGCGGCGCTTGGCGGCGGAGGGCCGGACGCGTGGGGCGGCGCCCGTCCTGGTGGGGGCGGGATTCCTGGAGCCTCCGGTCCGGCTCACAGCGGCCTCTCCCACGCTCGCGCCTTGCGCTGGGTCACGGCGTTGTCCGTGGCGCCGGTGATGGAGGAGACGATCTGCTCCTGGGATGTGATGTGCACGTCGAAGAAGCCGTTGCTGCGGCCGAGGCGCAGCACGGCGACATGGTCCGCGACGGCCTTGACGTCGCCGAGGTTGTGGCTGATCAGGAGGATGCCGAGACCCTGTTCCCGTAGGCGGTCGATGAGGTCGAGGAAGTGCGCGGTCTGCTCGACGCCCAGGGCGGCGGTGGGCTCGTCGAGGATGAGGATCTCGGGTTCGGTGAGCAGCGCACGGGAGATCGCGACCGTCTGGCGCTGGCCCGCGGAGAGCGAGGCGACGGGGACGCGGACGCTGGGGATGCGGATGGAGAGTGTGTCCAGCAGCTCCAGCTCCCGGGCACGGCGCTCCATGGCCACCTCGTCGAGGACTCCGGCGATGCTGATCTCCTGGCCGAGGAACAGGTTGCCGACGACGTCGAGGCTCTCGCACAGCGCGAGGTCCTGGTAGACGCTCGCGATGCCGAGGGCCTGGGCGTCATGCGGCCGGTTGATCCGCACGGGCCGGCCCTGCCACTCGATGACGCCCTCGTCGGCGGGGCCCACCCCGGTGATCACCTTGACGAGAGTGGACTTGCCCGCGCCGTTGTCGCCAACCAACGCGACGACTTCGCCGGCGTGGATCTCCAAGTCCACGTCGGTGAGCGCCTGGACGGCACCGAATCGCTTGCTCACTGCGCGCAGCGCCAGCACGGGTGGGGTCGACACGTGAACCATCTCCTGGCGTCAGCCGATGAGTCCGGCGCTCTTGCAGGCGGGTTGGACCTTGGGGGTGCAGATCTGGCCGAGGGTGTACCGGCCGTCCTTGACGACGGTGCCCTTGATGGTGCCGAGCGTCACGGCCATCGGGGTGCCGAGGGCGGCCGGAATCTCCTTGCTGGTGTCGTTGGCTACCCGGTCCTTGGCGATGGCGTCGATGCTGGCGCCGCGGCCCAGGGCGACGGCCATCTCGGCGGCGGCATCGGCCTCCACCGTGAAGGACTTGTAGACGGTGACGTACTGCTGGCCCAGGAGGATGCGCTGCACGGCCGCCAGATCGGCGTCCTGGCCGGTGATCGGCGGAAGCGGCGTGACGTGTGCGGCCTTCAGCGCGGTGACGATGCCGAAGGCGAGGCCGTCGTTCGCGGAGTACACACCGTCGATCCCGCCCGGGCCCAGCTCCGCGATGGCGGCGGACATGTTGCTGAACGCGTTCTCCGGGATCCATCCGGCGGTGTAGTACGACCTGGCGACCTTGGCCCTGCCCTTGAAGGCGGAGAGCGCGCCCCTCATCAGCGCGCCGGTGTTCGGGTCCGTGGGGTCGCCGTTCACCATGACGATCCGCGGGTGGTGCGTCTTGTGGCGCAGGCCGGTGAGCAGCGCCTCGGCCTGGAGTCTGCCGATCTGCTCGGAGTCGTAGCTGGAGTAGGCCGAGACCGGGCCCTGCGCCAGGCGGTCGTAGGAGACGACGGGGATGTGTGCGTCGTGCGCCTTGATCACAGAGGAGCGCAGCGCCTTGTAGTCGACGGGGTCGAGGACCAGGACCCTGACCCCGTTGGCGATCATGGAGTTCACCTGCGCCTGCTGGGTGGCGACGTCCGCGGAGGCGTTGGCGTAGGTCACCTCGCACTCGCCACACAGCTCCTTGATCCTCTTATCGATCAGGGGCCGGTCGGCGGTCCCCCAGCGGGCGGTGTGGGTGTCGGGGAACAGCAGGCCGATGGAGAAGCCGCCCTTCGCCGCCGTGCTCTCGCCCGGCGTGACGCCCTGGCGGGCCGTCCCGCAGGCGGCGAGGCCGACGGCCAAGGACACAGCCGTCGCGGCGGCGGCAGCACGACCCAGATAGCTCTTCATCCGAGGGGACTTCCTGCCCTGGTTTTGCCAGGCGGACGGGCCGCCCGCCTAACCGACGATAGCTGAAATGTCCGGAAAATTCGGCTCAGGAGCTGCTGTCCGTGCGGTCCGGCTCCCGCGGTGGCAGGGCGATCTCGCCCCACACCTGCTTGCCGCCGCTGAGCGGTACCGAGCCCCACGAGGTCGACACGGCCTGCACCAGCACCAGCCCTCGGCCGCCGGTCGCCTCCCAGTCGATGCTCTCCGTCTTCACGGGCGCCCGGGGGGAGGAGTCGCTCACGGCGACCCGCAGGCGGTCGCCGGCGAGTATGAGGTCGAGGCGGACCTCGCCCTGGGTGTGCACCATCGCGTTGGTGACCAGTTCGGAGACGACCAGCAGAACGGCGTCGGTCTCCTCGGTGACGTCCCACGAGCGCAGCGTGCGCGCGGTGAAGCGGCGTGCGTGCATGACGGCGTCCGGCAGCCGCCACACGGCCCAGCCCGCCCGCAGCGGGCGCACCCGCATCCCGTCGTAGCGCAGCAGCAGAAGCGCCACGTCGTCGTCGCGCCGGTCGGCGCCGCCGATCACCGCGTCGGCCGTCCGCTCCAGGTCGGACGCGTCCACTGCGGCGAGCACCTCGTGCACCCGCTGCATGCCGTCCTCCAGCGGGAGCTTCGCCGACTCCACCAGGCCGTCCGTCAGCAGGGTGAGCACCGTACCGGGGGCCAGGCCGACGGTGGTCATCGGGAACTCGGCGTCGGCCAGCACGCCCAGCGGGGGGCCGCCGTCGACCTCGACCTCCTGGGTGCTGCCGTCCGGGGCGCGCAGCAACGGCGGCAGATGCCCGGCCCGGACGAACCAGGCGTCGCCCTCCTCCAGGTCCAAGGCGACGTAGGCGCAGGTGGCGAAGGCTTCGGTCTCCATGCCGACGAGCAGGCGGTTGGCGTGCGAGATGACCACGTCGGGCGGATGGCCCTCCACGGCGTAGGCCCGGATGGCGGTGCGGATCTGGCCCATGATCGTGGCGGCCTCGGCGCTGTGCCCCTGGACGTCCCCGATGACCAGGGCCACATACCGGTCGGACAGCGGGATCACGTCGTACCAGTCGCCGCCCACCTCGAGCCCTGCCGTCGCGGGCAGGTAGCGGGCGACGGCGACGCAGCCGGGGAGTTTGGGCAGCGTGCGCGGGAGCAGGCTGCGCTGGAGCATCGCGGCGAGCTCGTGTTCGGCGTCGAAGGCGCGCGCTCGCACCAGGGCCTGCCCCACCAGGCACGCGGCCGCGGTCAGCAGGGTCCGCTCTTCGGGGCTGAACCCGTGCGGCTTTTCCCAGCCGAGCAGGCACGCCCCGACCACCCGCCCGTCGGCCGGGAGCGGCAGGACGGCCAGCCCCCCGGGGCCGATTCCGGCGAGACCGGGTTCGAGGCCGGTGTCCGTGTCCCACAGGCCGACACGCCCCTCGCGCAGCGCGTCGTCCAGCGTCGGGAGGTCGCGGACCGCGGCGTCCGGCCACTCGGAGCGCCACCGGGAGCGCCAGAGCTCCGGCCATGCCGTGGGCTCCGGCGGGTCGAGCACGGTGACCACCAGCCGTCCGGCCTGGAGCTCGGCGAGCGCCACCCGGTCGGCGCCCAGCGGCTCGCCCAGGGCGGTCACCACGGCCTGGCCGACGTCGCGCAGGGTCATCGCGGTCGCCAGGGTGGCGGACAGCCGCTGCACCCTGGAGACCTCGTCCGTGCCCGGCCGCAGGTGCGAGGCTTCGGCGATCACGCCCAGCACCCGCTGCGGGCTGCCGACGGCGTCCACGACCACCCGGTATCGCAGCCGCAGCCATCGCAGCTCGCCGGTGGGCCGGCGGATCCGGAACTCCAGCTCGCGGCTGCCGGGCGTCATGTGGCGCGGATCGACGACGGACATGAGCGCGGGCAGGTCCTCCGGGACGGTGCGCGCCAGCAGCGTCTCGATGTGCCCGTCGAAGTCGTCGTGGGGGATGCCGACGAGGTCCAGCACGCGTGCGTCCGCCTCGATGCGTCCCGTGCTCAGCTCAAGGCTGAACGAGCCGACGTGGCCGCGGTCCAAGGCGGGGCCCGGCACGGCTTCGGGCGCCGCCCCGTCGGTGGCGCCGGTACCGCCCGATCCGTAGCCGGCCTCCAGTCGTGCCGCGACCTGGTCGGCGTACAGCTCCAGGAAGTCGCGCCGGTCGGCGTCGAAGCCGTACCCGCCGCGGTCCACCACGACCAGGCACCCCAGCCGCCTGCCGTCGGCTCCCAGCGGCAGGGCGCCGAGCGAGACGGCGGCCGAGGGGACGTCCGAGTCGAAGTCGCAGTGGCCGGATGCGGCGGCCTCCGCCGAGGTCAGCCACAGGGGACGGCCGGTGCGGAAGGCGACGGCGACGGGGGAGCCGCCGGTCAGGGGGTAGCTCGGCGCCAGCCCGCACGCGATGGGGCTGTCGCCCGCTGTCTCGGACAGGCGCAGCTCGTCGGCCTCCTCGTCCACCACGTAGACAGCAGCGAGCACCGCCTCGCCGAGCACCAAGACCTGTTCCGTCACAATCCGCAGCGCCCTTGTAGCAGAAGGTCGACGTCGTGTGCCCCGATCGGAAGGCCCCGCAGCGTCAGGGCCGCCGTCATGAACTCTTTATCATCACATATCCATGTTGCGCCGTTACCGGCTTGTTCGCGTGTCCGGCCGGGCGGTCGCGTCGTGGCGCCGCACCCGTGCGCGCCCCCTTCCCTGCCCGCCGGGGGCCGGAAACGGGAGCGGCCGGCCCCGCGCCGGGCCGTTCGGGGTGCGCGTCCCGGGTGAGGATCCGGCGGGCCCCGAACGGCTCCGGCGGCACGGGCCGGCCGGATCGCCGCCATTCCTGATGGTATGTCAGTTATTTTTCTCGCGGACGAACGGAGGCGAGGCGGGCCACTTCGTCGTCCGACAGGCGCAGCGCGGCGGCGGCCACGTTGGCGACCAGGTGGTCCGGGTTGCCGGTACCGGGGATGGCCAGCACGTGCGGCCCGCGCTGCAGGGTCCAGGCGAGCCGCACCTGCGCGGCCGTCACACCGTGGGCGCGGGCCACGGCGAGCACCGCGTCGCCGTCCGTGCCGTCGGTTCCCGCCTCGCGCCCGGCGCCGGCGATCGCGAAGAACGGGACGAACGCGATGCCCTGCGCACCGCAGGCGTCCAGGAACTCGTCGTCCGCGCGGCTCGCGCCGATGCCGTAGGCGTTCTGCACGCAGACCACCGGTGCGATCGCCTGGGCCTCGGCGAGCTGCTCCGGTGCGGCGTTGGAGATCCCCAGGTGGCGGATGAGCCCGGCCTCGCGCAGGCCGGCCAGCACGCCGAAGTGTTCGGCGATCGAGCCGTTCGCCCGGCTCGGCGGGATGCGCAGGTTCACCACGTCGAGGTGGTCGCGGCCGAGCTGACGCAGGTTTTCCTCGACCTGGCCGCGCAGCTGCTCCGGGGCGGCCCACACCCACTCGCCCGAGGGGTCCCTGCCCGGCCACACCTTGGTGGCGATCACCAGGTCGTCCGGGTAGGGGGCGAGAGCCCGGTTGATCAGTTCGTTGGCGGAGCGCAGCGGCGAGAAGTAGAAGGCGGCCGTGTCGATGTGGTTCACACCGAGCTCGACCGCGCGGCGCAGCACGCTGATCGCCGTGCTTCGGTCGCTCGGGGTGGCGTCGGTGCCGAACGCCTTGCCGTGCTGCGGCAGGCGCATCGCGCCGAACCCCATCCGGTTGACCGTCAGGTCGCCCAGTCTCCATGTTCCCGCCGCTGCCGCGTCGATCGCGTGTGAGGTCATGGGGGGAGTGTGCCACCCTGCCCGGATCACCTCACGGGCAGCGCCAGTTGGGACGGATCGCCCGGTCGCGAGCCCACGGTGATCCTGCTGCCCAGTGGTGTGCGGCTTGCGTAGAGGGGGTCCTCGGTGTCGAGGACGAGGGCGAGACGGTGGCCTGCCGGAAGGTCGTAGGCGGTGGCGAAGAGGCCGACGTCGAGCGGGAAGGGGCGCCCGGGGACCGCGCCGGACCAGGACTGCGGGGCGTGCGTGATCAGCTTGCCGAGGCCGAAGGCGTTCACGTCGTAGAGGTAGGCGAAGACCGTGCCGTCCGGGCAGGACGCGGTGACCGTCGTGTGGAGCCGAGGGATGCCGCGTATGCGCAGGCCCGCCGCGTACGGCGATGACTGCCACACCGCGCCGGCCCAGCGGGGCAGCAGCGGGATCTCGACGACCGGCGGAAGCTCGGCCACCTGGTCGAGCAGGCCCGACAGTGCGGCGATGCCGCCGTCGGCCCCCGTGTCCAGGCCGCCGGTGAACGACTGCGCTCCGGCGAGCGGCCACAGGGTGCTGCGCGAGCCGGCGCCCGGCCAGCTCGGGTAGGTCTCCGTCGCGCCGGACGGGCGGACGGAGAGCTCCACCGGCTGCCCGTCGTGCCCGGCCGCGCCCTTGAGGCGCTGGTCGAACCAGGCCAGGGCGCTGCGCCAGGTCGTGTTGTCCAGACCCAGCAGGCCGGTCAACTCCTGCGTGGCGTGGTCGCCCGGACGCAGTTCGAGCTTCTTGGGGACGGTCAGCCGTCGGTAGAACGAGAGGATCTGGCTGGGGTTGAAGAAGCTGTCTCCCCAGGCGTTGGCGAGCAGCACCGCGGTGCCGTGGGCGTTGATCCGGTCGGCATAGGTGGCCGGGGACCTCGTGCGGGCCCACTTGAGGACGCCGGGCATGTCGCGGTCGGCGAACAGGTCGGCCAGTGTGCGCCTGGTCTCGGGGCTCAACCGGCCGGTCGGAGCCTGGATCGCGGCCAGCAGGGCGGCCGCCTGCAGGTGCCGGGTGTCCCCGCTGTCGAGCGCGTCGGCGAGATCCCCCCAGCCGCTCATCGCCGCCACCGCCTTGAGGCGCGGGTCGAACGCGGCACCCATCAACGCCAGTCCGCCGCCCAGCGACAGGCCCGCCATGCCCAGCCGCCGCGGGTCGGCCGGCGTGTGCGCGAGGGTCCAGTCGACGACCGAGGATATGTCGCGGACGTCGTCGGGCCCCGCGACGTCGATCTGGCCGCCGGAGAGCCAGAAGCCGCGCACGGTGTAGGTGACGGCGACGTAGCCGCGGGCGGCGAGTTCGCGTCCTTCGGCGACGTATTCGAGGTCGTTCTGCCCCCATGAGGCGGGCTGCACGATCGCCGGGTAGCGGCCCTGCGCGTCGGCGCCCGGCGTACCCGGGGCGGGGGTGAACACGTCCGCCTTCAGGACCACACCGTCCTTCGCGGCGATGTCGGCCAGGCGGAAAGCCGGCGTGTGTGCGGCGGCGCGGGCCGGGTGTGCGGCCGCCGAGGCGTGAGCCGTGGCGGCCGGCACCGACAGGACGGCCATGGCCGTGGCCCCTGCTGCCCACCGGCGGCTGCGCAAAAGACCGCGCAGGAAGTGCGATTGCGTCATGACCGGAGGGTAGATGCGCACGGCCACGGCCGAAGAGGCGGTGGTCAGCCAAAGTTACCGATGGGTAGAGGCTGGTTTCGTTCGGTGGCGGGGGATTCGGCGGGTTCGTCGTCCGGACCGATCTCGGCGGCGTCGGGGACGATCGCGCCGAGCAGCCGGGAGCCGGCTCCGATCCAGGCGCCGCGGCCGGCGACCGCGTCCCGCAACCGGGCGCCTTCGCCGATGTGGGCGCCCGGCAGGACCACGCTCCCGTGGAGCACGGCGCCCGCTTCGACCACGGCGTCCTCGCACACCACCGTTCCCGCCGTCAGCACCGCGCCCGGGTGGACGCGCGCACCCGGCAGCACCAGCCGCTCGCCCGTCGGGCCGGGCAGCGCGGGGGAGTCCACGCGACCGCGGACGAGGTCGGCGGAGCCCTGGACGAACGCCGCCGGGGTGCCCAGGTCCAGCCAGTAGCTCTCGTCCGTCACACCGCGCAGCAAGGCGCCCTGCCGCAGCAGTGCGGGGAACGTCTCGCGCTCCACGGACACTTCGCGTCCGGCGGGGATCCGGTCGATGACGGAACGCGTGAAGACGTAACACCCGGCGTTGATCTGGTCGGTGACGATCTCCTCGGGCGTCGCGGGCTTCTCCAGGAAGGCGTGGACCCGCCCGCCGGCGCCGGTGGGCACCAGGCCGAACGCCCGCGGGTCCGCGACGCGGGTGAGGTGCAGGGTGACGTCGGCGCCGCAGTCACGATGCCCGTCGCGCAACGCCGCGAGGTCGAGGCCGCTGAGGATGTCGCCGTTGAGCACCAGGACCGGATCGTCCGGGCCCGACGTGAGGTGGGCGGCGGCGTTGCGGATGGCTCCGCCGGTGCCCAGCGGCACCTTCTCGGCGGCATGGACCAGCTCCAGCCCGAGGGCGGAACCGTCGCCGTACTCCCGCTCGAAGAGCTCGGCGAGGTAGGAGGTGGCGAGCACGATCCTGGTGACGCCCGCCGCGGCCGCGCGCGACAACTGGTGGGTGAGGAGCGGCACTCCGGCGACCCGGAGCAGCGGCTTGGGGGTGTGGGCGGTCAGCGGGCGCAGCCGGGTGCCCTTGCCGCCGACGAGAAGGACGGCTTCACTCATGACGTTCGGCTCCCCTCGGTCCTGCGCGGCAGTTGTTCGGCGATCCGGTGCTCCAGCCAGGGCGTGACGTAGTCCATGCCGGCCGCGGTGAAGTGGACGCCGTCGCCTGTCGGGTAGAGCTGCCTGCCGCCGGGTGTGTACTGGGCGCACCGCCTGCCGTCCGGGCACAGGAAGCCGTTCAGGTCGAGCAGCCGCACCCGCGGGCCCGCCGAGCGCACGTAGCCGGTGACGAGGGCGTCGTAGCACCGGCCCCACGCGGCGGTCCCGGCACCCGTCTCGGTGCGTTCGGTCATCAGCAGCACGGGTGCGTGCGGGGCGGTCCTGGCCCAGACGGCCGCGGCGGCGTGCAACTGGTCGAGGTACCGGGTGCGGTACCTGGGGTCGCAGGGCGTGAGCCACCGGCCGCCGACGTGTTGCCGGACCACGTCCCAGCCCAGGTGGACCACGATGGCGTCCGGGGCGTTGCCGGCGATGAGCCGTTGCCAGGTACGCGGCCAGCGGCGGCAGGCGTCCCAGTTGCGGACGACCTTGCCCGTCTTGTCCTCGGTCTCGTCCGGGCTCATGATGCCGCAGCCCGCGAGGCCTCCGTCGACCACGCTGTAGCGGTGGCCGTGCTGCGTCAGCGCCGTGGCGAGGTCGTTCGCGAGCGAGTCGCCGAGGGTGAGGACCAGCGGCTCGCCGCCGCGGTGCATGCGGTGCTCGACCGTCATCGGCAGGTAGTGGGCGGACACCACGATCGCCGCGCAGGTCAGCGCCGACACCGGGACCGCTCGCCGGACGCGCCAGGTGCGCCGCCGCAGCCGCTCGGTGAAGGCGTAGTGCAGGAACAGCGAGCAGAACCAGGTGGCGCAACCGCCCACGACCAGCAGCGCGTACGGCTCGATCTGCGGCTCGGCCTGCTGGAGCAGCCAGTACACCGGCAGGTGCAGCAGGTACATGCTGTACGACATGCGGCCGATCTCGGTCAGCGGCCTGACCGACAGCGCCTTGACCAGCGGGCCGCGGTCCCGGCACAAGGTGGCCGTCAGCGTCGCCGTGAGCACGGCGACCAGGGCGAACCCGCCTTCGTAGAGGAAGGGCTGGTGGTAACTGGTCACCAGCACGCTCGCCGTCACCACGGCCAGCAGGCAGGCCGCGCCGACCGCTGTCGGCAGGACGTTCCGCACACGCTCCGGAAGCAGGTATCGGCGGCGCTGGTGTGCCAGGTGCACCAGGCACGCCGCGGCGGCCCCGGCCAGGAAGCCCACGGCCCTGGTGTGCGTGCCCAGGTACAGGGCGTCGGAGTTGCCGCCGTCGAACAGCGCCGGAGCGACCACCGCGGAGCCGGCGAACAGCACCGGCACGACCACCGCCACCGCGAGCCCGCGTCGTCGCGTCAGCCGCCACAGCAGGGCCAGGACGATCGGCCACACCAGGTAGAACTGCTCGGTGATGCTCAGCGACCACATGGCGCCCAGCGGCCGGATCTGGCCGAACTGGTCCCAGTACCCCTGATCGCGGGCTATCTGCGCCCAGTTGGCGACCTGGAACAGCGCGGCGGCCGCCTGCGCGCCGATGTCGCGGGCCTGTTGCAGTGTGCCCAGCGCATAGCCGAAGGCGACCACGATCGCCAGAACGGTCATCAGACCGGGCATCAGCCGCTTGTAGCGGCGCACGTAGAACCGGCCGACGCGGATGCGTCCGGTCCGCTGCGCCTCGCGCATCAGCAGCAGTGTGACGAGGAAGCCGGAGAGGACGAAGAACGCGTCGACCCCGAAGAGCCCGTTGGCGAACCAGTCGCTGTGGTACAGCAGCACGGAGATGATGGCGATCCCGCGCAGGCCGTCGACGGCGGGGAAGTGCCGGGCGGGCGGGCCGTCGCGGTCCGGCTCCGGAACGGGGGCCGCGGCCGGACGTGGGGACGGGGCGACCAATGCGTGGGGCGGTGCGCCGGTCGGTGTGTCGGTGCTGACGGACAACGTCGTCTTGGACACGGTGATGATCCTCGTGGGGGGAGGTGGGAGTGTGCGGCAGGCGTGGGGTGGGTCGGGCGCTCAGGCCGGTTTCGCGATGACCACGAACGCGTTGTCCTGACCGCGCAGGAAGCGAAGCAGCCCGCGGAAGCCGCCCGTGCCCTCCCAGAGCGAGAAGACCGGGATCAGCAGCACCACGGCGACGGACTCCCACAGTCTGCGGCGGCCGTCGGAGGACGACGCGGCGTTGATCCGCAGGCCTTCCCAGTACATCCACACCACGTAGGCCATGTTCAGCGCCCACAGCGGGAGCACCCACACGCTGGCCGGGGAGGTGTTGAGGTCGTCCAGGAGCGCTCCGCCGAGCAGGACGACGGCGACGTGCTGCAGGGGGCCGAGGACCCAGGTGCTGACGCAGTAGCCGAGGAGAAGCCGGTTGCGCAGGGGGATCTCGCGGTTGAGTACGAGGCCGATCAGCCCCCAGGCCCAGCGCTCCCGCTGTCTGACGAAGTCCCGGACGGTGGCCGGGGAGGCGCCGTAGCAGCGGCCGGAGAACCAGGCGCTGCGCCCGCGGTACCGGCTGCAGAAGTTCAGCGCGAGCTGGGCGTCCTCGACGATGGCCTGCGGTCCGAAGTCCCAGCCGATGGTGGCTTCGACGCAGGCCCGGATGAGCAGCAGTTCGCCGTGGAGCCCGACGCGCGGGGTGCCGCCGCCGGTGAGGACGGCGAAGCGGGTGATGTCGTCGGCCGGTCGGACGGCGTCGGCAAGCCAGGTGAGCTTGTTGACGGCGTGGTCCCGCGGATAGGTGAGGATGCCCTGGGCGAGGTGTTTGGCGTACGCTCCGGCGTCGCGCTGCTCGTTGATGAAGTGGGCGAGCTGTTCGGCGGTGTCGGGGCCGACGCCGGTGTCGTCGTCCATGTGGAGGACCCACACGTCGCCGGTGGCTTCGCCTTCGGTGATGCGAAGTTCATGGGCGTAGTGGTTGGCCCGGGCCTTGAAACGCGTACCGCGCGGAGTTCTGTATGCCGTGGGCACGACCACCACGCGCAGCAGGGGATTTCCGGCGGCCAGGGCGTCGATGGCGTCCTGCGCCTCGCACCCCTCCTCGGTGACGAGGTCCACCCTCATATCGGGGAAATAGCGCGGAAGGAACTCGCCGTAGGTGAGAACGGATCGCCTCAGCGCCGGAAAGGTGTCGGTGCGGCCTATCGTGGGCACGACCACCACGAGCTTGTCGCCGCGCACGGGCCCGGCCGGCGGCCGGCGGCGCTGGGCTCGAAGTCTGCGCCGGGTCAGCACGACGCCGATGACTCCGACCGCCGAGCTCACCGTGGGCATCGTCCACAACACGGTCACGAACCAGCCGGTGAGCCCCGCGCCGGGCCGGAAGAGCCACAGCGAGAAGGCCAGTACGCCGCCGAATGCCAGAAGGATCGGCACGACTCCGGGAAGCCAGGCGGAGTGGCGCCCGACGAGGGCCACGCCACTACGTGATAAGGGGACGGATTGCTCCTGAGAGACAGTCACAATTCTCCCGTGCCAGAGGCCTTATAGTGATGGAAGGATGATGGCGATGCGTTTCATGCTTGGCATGGGCATGCCTCTACATGCCTATCAAGTTACCGCCGGACACTGCGAGGGCCGGACGTTACCGGCGCGTAAAAAATTCAGCGGAAGTACCGAGACATCCCCGTCACTCGCCGCGAATGGCCATGTTCACCGTTCCAGGCTTAATCGCCCAGGGTTAATCGTTCAGGATTTGACATGAAGCGTCGCACCGCCATCCTCGGCACCGGCGCCGCGGTGGTCGGCGGACTCGCCGTCGCCGGGGTCGAGGCCCTGAAGTCCCCGAAGTCACCCGGGGGTTCGCCTCTCCGCTCGGGCGACCTGGCCGTCCGCGACCCGCAGGCGTCACCCGCCGCCCGATCGGTGTACCGGATGCTGCTCGCCCTGGAGGACGACGCACGCCGCGGAAAGCCCGGCCGGACGGTCATAGGCCAGCACGTCGAGCTGCACAACGAGCTCTACAACCCCGAATACGGCGACCGCCTCGGCACCAAACCGCCGGGCTACTACTACCGCAAGGCCGCCGAGATCACCGGGCGGCTCCCCGGTTTCCTGGAGGTCGACCTCGGACCCGGCTACGAGCAGCCGGGGTGGGGGGTCGGCCGTCCGCGCAGCTACTCCTCGGCCACCTGGCCGAGCGGAGGTCCCGCCTGGTCGTACACCGACGACGCCGTGGACCTGGCCACCGGCGTGTGGTTCGGTCTGCCGCGCCGCGCCGACGGCACGTACAACCCCGACGGCAGGGACGGCCTGCGCGACGGCCCGCGCGACGTGCTGCCGGACAACGGCGGCCGGCCGGCGGGGCTGGTCGGCATGTCCTTCCACCAGCCGTGGCCGGGCAGCCCCGTCAAGGGCTACCGGGAGACCCTCCAGGTGAACTCACCCGCCGCCACCGATCCCCGCTGGCTCGGCAACGTGCTGACCCCCGGCACCGCCGAACACCAGGCGCTCATCCTCGACCTGTCCTTCCTCGCCGACCACCTCGGCTACCTCGCCGCACACGACGTGCCGGTGCTGCTGCGCCCGTACCACGAGATGAACCCGGCGGGCGGCAGGCCCGGTTTCTGGTGGTCCGGGCTGCCGCCCGAGCGCTACCAGGCGCTGTGGCGCACGCTCTACTCCTACCTGGTCGGCTCGCGCGGCCTGCACAACCTGATCTTCGTGTGGGCCCCCGCGGCCTGGGACGGCGTACACGGCGGCGAACCGTGGGCGTACTACCCGGGAGCCGAGTACGTGGACGTCGTCGGCGTCGACGACTACAGCGGCGGACCCGACCGGCCCTTCGGCACGGGACCGTGGACGAAGCGGTGGTACGAGGGGCTCGCCGGCTACCGCAAGCCCCGGATCATGGCCGAGTCCCCGCACGTGCCGGTCAACGCCCACCAGCGGCGCACCCTCGACGACACGCCGTGGGTGCTGTGGACGGTGTGGGGCCAGGCCCTGACCCGGTACAACGTCTCGGGTCCGCAGGGCACGAACACCCCCGAGGACGTGCGGGCCACCTACGGCTCCCCACGCGTCCTGACCGGGGGACCATCGGCGCGAGGCGGGTGGTCGTGGGCGTCGCTGCATCGGGCGGCATCATGGCGTGCGTGACCCGACGCGATGCGAACCGCCCGCCACGCCGGATACCGGGCTACGGCGAAGGCCCGTTCACCCACCGTCCAGGCCTGCTGGACGAGCCCCTCTTCTGGCTCGACCACATCTCCTCCTGCGCCCGAACCGAGGAGGCCGAAGAGCTGCTGTTCGGCGCGGACTTCGAAGCCGCCGAGGAGTTCCACCGCGACCTGTACGACGCGGCCGACTGGCCGGTGTTCACCGTGCCGCTGCGCACGGGCCACCGCCTCCACGTCGTCCAGCGCACCCTGCGGGACGATCCCGGCACCGACTACCTGCTCCACCACCCCGACTGGGACTGCGCCGCCGTCCTCGCGAGCGACCAGGGACACTTCATCGGCCCCGGACTGTCCTGGCCCGAGCTGGCCGCAGCATCGCACGGCGGTGTGCCGGGCGGCAGCACCGGCGACCCGCACGCCCGCCTGCTGCTCCTGCTGCCGGCCCTGGGTGACGACGAGCTGCCCGACACCGCCTCGGCCGTCCTCGCGGAGGCGCTCATGGCGCGCACCGCCGTGGACGACCCCCACCGCCTCGCCGCCCTCCTCCTGGAGGACCAGGGATGGGCCGGTCCCTCCCACTGGACCACCGCCCCCGACGGCACCCGCACCGACAACGGCCGTTGGTCCCGGCGCAACCCGGCCAACCGGTTCGCGTACCAGCCGTGCCGCCTGACCGAGATCTCCGCCGCCCTGGCCCTCCCGCCCGGGGCGGCCGCTTCGCCCGGGTGAGAGGGGGCCCGGCGGATCGGTGAACGCGGTCAGGAGCGCGGTGCGTTGACCCGGACGGCCATGTTGCCCGACGGGTGCTTGTTCTCGTACATCAGCTGGTGGGCCCGGCCGGTGTCCTCGAAGTCGCCGACCCAGGACAGGCAGGGGTCGAGCCTCTTGCTCGCGGCCAGTTCGATCACCTGCCGGCACTGGCGGGTGTTGGCGAAGTGCGAGCCCTGCAACCGCTTCTGACGCATCCACAGGAAGCGCAGATCCACGTCCCCGTTGTAGCCGGTGGTGCCGCCGCAGATGACCACCATGCCCGCGGTGTCGCACAGGTACATGGAGGTGGGGATGGTGTTCTGGCCGCTGTGCTCCAGTACGATCTTCGGCGCCCTGCGCTCGCCGATGACGCCCCAGAACCTGTTGCCGAAGGCGCGGGCGCCCTTCAGCCACTGGGCCATCGCCCGGCCGTCCGAGGTGTCGGGGAGCCGCCCCCAGTGGTCGAACTCGTTGCGGTTGATGAACCCCTCCGCGCCCAGTTCGAGGCAGTACTTGCCGCGCTCGTCGTCGGAGACGACCGCGACGGGTATGCCGCCGCGGATCCTGGTGATCTGGATGGCCATGGAGCCGAGACCGCCTGCTCCGCCCCAGATCAGCACCGGGTCTCCGGGCTCCACCGTGTGCGGCGGCCATCCGCACAGCTGCCGGTACGCGGTCGCCCCCGTCAGCAGGAAACAGGCGGCCTCCTCCCAGCCGAGGCCGGCCGGTTTGGGGTGGCACTGGTAGTCGTCGACCAGCGCGAACTGCGCGAACGAGCCGTAGTTCGCCTCGTAACCCCACGCCGACTGGGTGGACGAGGTCATGGGGTCGGCACCGAGGCGGATGTCGGGGGCGGTCTCGTCCCAGTTGCAGCCCGAGAGCATCACCTCGTCGCCCACGCTCACCGACGAAACGCCCTCTCCCACCGCCCAGACGACGCCGGAGCCCTCGGAGCCGCCGATGTGGAAGTCCTCGGCGGCGCCGCGCTTCCGCCGTGCCGCGATGACGTCCAGGGGGTAGCCCAGCGAGGCCCAGACGTTGTTGTAGTTGATGCCGGCGGCCATCACGTAGACGAGGACCTGGCCGCGGCCGACCGGCGGAACGTCCACGACCTCCGTGGCGAACCCGCGCTCCGGCGGCCCGTAGCGCTCCGGCCGGATGACGCACGCGTGCATGCGGGCGGGCACGTGGCCCAGCGGGGGAAGCTCGCCGATGCCGTACAGATCCTTGGTCAACTTTTCCTCACCTCGCGTCAACTGCTCTGACAGGACCGGCCGCCGCGCCGGACGGCCGCATGACTCGCCGGGATCACACCGCGGTGTGGGCTTCGAGCTCGTGGGCCAGGGCGGCCGTGGTCGTGCCGCGCGGCAGCCGGGACGCCGGCAGCGCGACGCCCAGTTCCCGCTCCAGCCGCTTGCGCAGTTCCGTCGCCATCAGGGAGTCCATTCCGAGCTTCTGGAACGGCTTGTTCACATCGAGCTTGGCGACACGCATACGCAGAACCGCCGCCACGTGCTCCGCCACGCGGTCGAGCATCGGCCGCTCGTCGGACGTGGTGTCGGTGCGCTGCTCGGGCACCGGCACGGGCACCGGCGCCTCGGCGGGCGTCACGGCCGGCGCCGGGACCGCCGCCCGCACCGGGGCGGAGGCACGGGCGGGGACCGGGGCCGGTCCGGCGGGGGCAGCGGTCGAGACACGCAGGCTGCCGCGGAGTTCGATGACGAAGCCGCTGGACGGGTCGGTCAGTCGCAGCTCACCGGTGAGTTCCAGACCCCGGTCGGCGCTCGTGTCCGCGCCCCTGCCGGCGCTTCGGGGCCCGGCCGGTTCGGGCGCTCGGGTGTGCTCGTCGGGCATGGCGGCCGCCTTCTCCTTGTCGTCCTCGGTGGCCTCGTGGGCGCGCGGGGCCAGCGGCATGCCCTTCGCCTCGGCGACGACCCGCTCCTGCGCGTCGAGCAGCGCGACGTCCAGGGCGGGCAGACCGTCGGCGCCCTGCGTGATGCGGCACGTGCTCCACAGCACCTGCGTCGACGGACCCGTCACCGTGAACTCGGCGACGTGCGGGGTGAGTTGTGACACCTCGGGCAGGAGTGCCAGCGCGGGCTGGTAGGCCGACCGCACCAGATCCGGGTGCACCGGGTGCCCGGGACGCGGCTCCAGCGCGTCGGGGCGCCGCAGTCTGGCGACGGCTTCCCCCTGCCCGACCCAGATCTCTTCCAGGACGCGGCGAAGCCCTTCGGCCTTGGGGACGCCGCGGTAGAAGGCGTCGGCGTCCCGGTGTTCCGGGCACCGGGCCAGCAGATCCGCGAGGGGTTCGCGTGCGGCGGCCGCAGAACCGGGCACCACCGAGGCGGTGCCGGTGCCCCGTACGATCCACTCTCCCTCGCCCGCGGCGGCCCGGCTCGCGACCTCGAATTCCCAACTGCCCTCGGCGCCCGCAGCGGTGAGGCCGACCCGGAGCACCGGAGTGTCCCCCGGGCGCACCACGAGCGCGTCCTCGATGTCCACACCGGTCAGCACCACGGTCGCGGTCTCGCCGGCGGCCCGTGCGGCAGCAGCCCTGGCGGCCTCCAGGAACTCGGGCCCGTGCACCACGGCCGGTCCGTCGGAGGCGGGGTCGGCCAGGAACACCGATCCCTCGGCCGCCACCGGGAATTCGTGGAACCGCGGGAGCGCGTCCAGGTCCTCGACCCAGTGGCTCTCGCGCTGCCAGGGGTACGAGGGCAGCGGGACGCAGCGGCCGCCCCCGTACAGCGCGTTCCAGTCGACGGCGACCCCGGCTTCGTAGGCCTGGGCCAGGGCGGCGAGCAGGGTCTCCCGCTCCGGCGCCCCGCGCACGAGGGAACCGGTGGCGCTGCCGGGCAGGCCGGCGTCCGCGAGCGTGTCCGTGATGGCGCCCAGCAGCAGGGGATGCGGGCTGACCTCGATGAACACCGTCTCGCCCTGCTCGGCGGTGCTGAGCACGGCCTCCCGGAAGCGCACGCGTCCGCGCAGGTTGCGGGTCCAGTACGAGGCGTCGAGCTGCGAGCCGTCCAGCAGCTCGCCGGTGACCGTGGAGCGCAGCGGTATCCGGCCGGTGCGCGGTGTGATCCCCTTGAGGGCCTCGGCCAACTCGTCGAGCAGGGGGTCCATCTGGGCGCAGTGCGAGGCGGCTTCGGCCTTCATCACACGGCAGAACACGTCCCTGGCGTCGAGTTCGGCCTTGATCTTCTCGATGCCCGCGACATCTCCGGCGAACACGGTGGTCCGCGGGCCGTTCCCGGCCGCCACCGAGACGTTCACGCCGAGGTCCGCGATGAGCTGTTCCGCCTCCGCCTCGGTGAGGGCGGCCACCGACATGGTGCCCCTGCCGGCCGCCCGGTCCCGGATGAGGCGACCGCGCCGGCACACCACCGAGGCGGCGTCCGCAAGGCTGAGCGCGCCCGCGACACAGGCCGCCGCCGACTCGCCCATGCTGTGCCCGATCACCACATCGGGCGCGACGCCCCACGCCCGCCAGGTCTCGGCCAACGACACCTGGACGGCCCAGAGCACCGGGTGCACGACGGCCACCGTCTCACCCACCAGGTCGCTGCCGTCCGTCAGCCGTTCGACGACCGACCAGCCCGTCTCCGCGGCGACGGCCTTGTCGCAGCGGTCCAGCGCGGCCCTGAACGCCGGGGAGGCGTCCATCAGTTCCCGGCCCATCCCGATCCACTGCGAACCGTGGCCCGAGAAGACGAAGGCGACCTGCGCGCGTTCCGCGACGGCCGGCCGCCCGCCCTCGGCCAGAGCCTCGCGCAGCCGTGCGGCGAGCGTCTCGTGGCTGTCACCCACGACCGCGACGCGGTGGTCGTGGTGTGCGCGGCGGACGGCGGCGGTGTGGCAGATGTCGGCCACATCCGCCAAGGGGCCGGCGCCCTGCGGCCCGAGGTGGTGTGCCATGTCCCGGACGCGCTGCTCCAACGCCTCGGGGGAGGCCGCCGACAGCGCCAGGAGGTGGTCGCTGCCGCTTTCGGCCGCGGTGGTCCCGCTCGGGCGCCGGACGCCGTCGCCGGTCGCTCCGGCCTCGGTGAGGACGATGTGCACGTTGGTGCCGGAGATGCCGAAACCGCTCACCCCTGCCGCGAGCGGCCGGCCCTGTGCGTCGAGGGGGCGGGCGGCGAGCGGGATGTCGAGGCCGGCGGCGTCCCAGTCGACTGCGGGGGTGCGTTCGGTGACGTGCAGACTGCGGGGGACGGTGCGGTGGCGCAGGCACAGCGCGGCTTTGATCAGTCCGAGGACTCCGGCGGCGGCGCCGGTGTGGCCGATGTTGCTCTTCACCGAACCGACGAGCAGCGGCCGGTCGGCCGGGCGTGCGCCCAGCACGGAGGCGATCGCCCCGAGTTCGACGGGGTCGCCCGCACGGGTTCCGGTGCCGTGCGCCTCGACGTAGTCCACGTCGCAGGTCGCCACACCTGCGTGTGCGTATGCCTGACGCAGCATCTGCTGCTGGCCGCGGAGGGCGGGGTCGATCATGCTGCCGCTGCTCGCGCCGTCGTTGTTCACCGCCCAGCCGCGGATCACCGCGTGGACCGGATCCCCGTCGGCGAGGGCCTGCGCCAGGGGCTTGAGGAAGACCGCGCCGACCCCTTCGCTGAAGACGAACCCGTCCGCCGACGCGTCGCCGAACCTGCAGCCCCTCTCGGAGAACACGCCGGCGTCCACGAAGCCGTGGTTCTCGGTGTTGGTGAGCAGCAGTTGCGACCCGCCGGCGATCGCCGCGGTGGATTCGCCGGATTGCAGGCTCTGGCAGGCGAGGGCTATGGCGGTCAGTGAGGACGAGCATGCGGTGTCGACCGACAGGCCGGGGCCGGTCAGATCGAGGGCGAAGGAGACCCGCCCGGTGGTCGTCGACCGCGAACCGCCGCCGAGGGAGGCATGGATGTCGGGGTGGCCCGCGGCCTGCTGCAACTCCCAGTAGTGCACGTTTGTGGTTCCCACGTAGACCCCGGTCCGGGTGCCCGCCAGGGTCGAGGTGTCCTGGCCGGCGTCCTCCAGCGCCTCCCAGACGGTCTCCAGGAACAGCCGCGCCTGCGGGTCCATGCCCGCCGCCTCGCGCGGTGAGATCCCGAAGAACTCGGCGTCGAACCGGTCCACGTCGTCCAGCAGCGCGGTCCGGACCCGGGCGCCGGGAACGCCGTACGGCCGGCCGAACCTCGTGGCGGGCGCGTCCTGGACGGAGCAGACCTCGTCCAGCAGCAGTCTCCAGAACGCCGACGGGCCGTCCGCGCCGGGAACGCGACAGGCCATTCCGACGACGGCGATCGGGGAAGGCGGCACGGGGGCGTGTTTGCCCATGATGTGAATGACTTCCTTACTCGTGAGGGAGGCGGCTCAATTGCGCCCGGATTCGCGCGTGGGCCGATTGCGGTACGGCAATCTCCGGCGGACTTGCGCGGGTTCGACTCCGACTCTGGAATACGAGTGAGTAATATGCAACGGCCAGTCCACAAGCTGCCATCGAGCGTGGCAGCTTGCTGTCTGGCCGTTACAACGACGACATGGGCGTGGTATCACTCAGGTAACAGCCCGATGCTCGACGCGTGGACCCCGGCCTGAAAGCGGGAACGCGCCCCCAGCAATCGCATGATCTCCGCGACCCGTCTGCGGTAGGTGCGTACCGAGATGGAGAGTTCGCGGGCGGCCGCCTCGTCCGTATAGCCTTCACTCAGCAGCCGGAGAATGTGCGTACCGCTCTCCTGGCGCAGGCACTCGCCCAGTTGCCGGTGTCTCGCCAGTGGAAGGGCAGCGCGCCAGGCGGTCATCACCGTGTCGTGCAGAGCCTTGACCACGCCCGGTGCGCGTACGAGCGAGGTCTGCGCACCGGCGGCCGACGGAGCCGGCCGTATGAGTGCGACCTGCTCGTCGACGACGACCACGGCGTTGCGCACGCCGTCGGTGAGCCGGATCGCGGCTTGGCCCGCGGGGGCGGCGGCGTCGGCCAGCCGTCCCGCCGCGGCCAGTTGCGGCGCGGCCAGGATCCTTACCCTGACCTGCTCCGCGGTCGCGGTGGACAGGCGGCGCAGGGCGGAGCCGACCATGTGCAGGTCGTCGTGGGAGGCCGGCAGGAGCACGCTCACCGAGCGCTCTGCCCGGCCGATCAGTCCGTCCAGTGTCTCGGCGGCCGCGGCGGCGTCGCCGATCACCGTCAGCATCGACTCCGGCGTGTGCACCTGGTTCCCGTTCAGGAAGGACTCGACCAGTGGACGCAGCCGCAGCAGTGCCTGCTCGATGTCGCCTTCCGCTCCGGCCGTGGCTTTACGTGTGTTCGCCATGGTGACCCGATCGCGTCTGCCGGGGGCCGTCAGAATGGCGCTTGGATTACGCATGAACTCCCCAGTGAGTGTGCTCTGCTGCGTCCGAACGGTAAGCGGCAGCGGTAGCCGCAACAGCGGTGAGGAATCACCGGGAAGTGCTGGTTCGCAGCGTCTGCCGACATTTGCTTCCCCCCTCGGTCGCTACGCTACTGAGCGGTAACGCTACATCGCGCAGCGTTACCGGGTCAACGCGGCCATTCCCTCCCCGGTGAGATCAGGCCAGTGGCCGACGGGTGGTCCGCAGGGTCCGGCCGCCCTGGTCGGCCGGGGTGCGTGCATTGGCGGCAAGGCTAAGTCAACTCCTACCGGGGGTAATTAACGGGATTCGGCATTCCCGATCACTCCGCAAGTGTCTGACGCACCGTCAGTTTGCTTCCCCGTATTGGCATGGATTGCCGTGCATTGCTTCCGGGCGGCGAAGTCCCCGATCTCTTTCGGCCATTTCCCGCGCCGCCCCCGCCGGGCTGCGACGGACGCCCGGCCCCTGCCCGGCCTGGTCCGGCGAGGCGAGCGGCGCGCCCGTCCCGCCGCTCGGAGGGATCCCCGACCGGCTCGAATTGCGTGGTACGAAATTTTGCGTGCCCCGCATGTTCGCTAGCCTGACCGCATGCCCACAGCGCAGCAGCGCACCGATCCCACCGGACTCCGCACGCGCAAGAAGCAGGCCACGCGCAGGGCGCTCAGCCTCGCCGCCCTACGGCTCGTCGCGGACCGCGGCTGGGAGAGTGTGCGTGTCGAGGACATCGCCGCCGAGGCCGGGGTGTCGGCCCGCACGTTCAACAACTACTTCCCCAGCAAGGAAGCAGCCGTGATGGCCACCGGCGCCGACCGCGCCGAGCGCATGTGTGCGGCGCTCCAGGCCCGGCCGCCCGAGGAGCCGCTGTGGGAGGCGCTGACGCACGCGTTCGTCACCACCATGGAGGACGAGACACCCACCATCGACCCGGCGACGATCCTGCGCGCCCGGCTGGCGCTGACGCACGCGCAGCTCGCCGCCGAGCAGTTGAGATTCGAAGCCGAACTCGCGGCCACCTTGGCCACCGAGATCGCACGGCGCACCGGCACCGACGCCGGGCGCGACCTCTACCCCCGGCTCACCGCCACACTCGCACTGACCACGGCCCGCCTCGCCTTCGAACACTGGGTGGCGTGCGAGTCGGACACACCGGTCGTGGACGCCATCCGGCAGGCGCTGGAGCGCGTCGACGTCACTCCGTAGGCCGGGCGGCCGGCGAAGCGCCCGCCCGGACCGGCCTCGGCCACCCCCGAACGCACAAGGAGTCGTCTCCCATGCCCAGCAAGCCTGCCAGCGACGCCCCCGCCTTATCGGGCTGGCGCAAGGTCCCCGTCCTGGTCGTCGGTCTGACCGCGCTCCTGGTCGCGATGCTCACCGCGTTCGCCCTGCCGGCCGTCAACTCCGGCCCGCACAAGGTGCCCATCGCCGTCGCCGGTCCCCAGCAGGCCGCCGCCGCGGTCGCCGGACGGCTGGAGCACGTCCGCCCGGGTGCCTTCCGGGTCACCGTGGTGCCGGACGCCGAGGCGGCGCGCGCGAGGATCGACGACCGGGACGCCTACGGTGCCGTGGTCCTCCCGGCCGCGCCCGGCGCCCGGCCGCAGATGCTCGTCGCCACCACGGCCAGCCCGCTGATCGCCGCGGCGCTGCGCACCCTCGCGCCCCTCCTTGACCCGGCCTCCGCGCACTCCGGCGTCACGGTGACCGATCTGCATCCGCCGACGGCCGGCGATCCGTACGCCGTCGGCCTGTCGGCCGGAGCGCTGCCGCTGGTGCTGGGCGGCTACCTGGCCGCGACCCTGATCGTCCTGCTGGTGCACGGCGCAGCCCAGCGCGCCGTCGCCGCCTTCGGCTTCTCGCTCGCCGGAGGTTTCGCCCTCACGGCGCTGCTGCGGTACGGCTTCGGGGTGATCGACGGCCACTACGCCGCGACCTCGCTGGCGGTCGCCTTCAGCACCGCCGCCACCTGCTGGACGATCATGGGTCTGCGGGCCGTACTCGGCAACGCCGGGCTCGCCCTCGGCGCCGCCGCGATGATCTTCCTGGGCAATCCGCTGTCCGGCCTGTCCGGCGGGCCGGAGTGGCTGCCGCCAGGATGGGGGACCTTCGGCCAGTACCTGCCACCGGGCGCGGGCGGCACGCTGCTGCGGTCGACGGCCTTCTTCCACGGCTCCGGCAGCGCCCACGCCCTTGTCGTCCTGACCTGCTGGCTCCTCGGCGGCCTGGCGCTCTTCACCTACGGCACGCTGCGCAAGGCGTCGAGGCCGGGGAACCCCGAGGACGTGCCGCTCCCGAACGACGAGCGGGCACTTGCCACTTCATAGCACGGCCACTTCAGGACGCGGCCGGTTCACGGCACGGCCGCCATACAGCACCGTGCCGCACGGCCGCGTTCGGCCGGGTCAGCTAGGAGCCGTCCTCGACGAAGGCGACGGCACGCGCCGGAGCCGCGGTGGCGCCGGTGAGCTTCAACGGGAAGAAGCCGACCATGAAACCGGTCAGCGGAAGCACTCCGAGGTTGGCCATCTGCTGGACGATCAACGCCTCCTTGTCCTGGATCGCGTAGTGGCCGTCCCAGATGTGCCTGCGGTCGCCGGTCTCCTTGAACGCCTTGCGCATCGCGGGGATGGGCCGGTCCCAGCCCAGCGCGTCCGTGCCCAGGATCTTCGCGCCCGCGTCCGTGAGGAAACGCGTGCCCTCGGCGGACATCCCCGGATAGTTGAAGTACCCGGGATCGGCCAGGGAGTACCGTTCCTGCCCGGTCCGGATGAGCACCGCGTCACCGTCCTCGACGTCCCGGCCCGTGGCCGCGATCGCCTCCTGGAGGGCGCGCACGGGGATGGCCTCCCCCGGCTGCGCCCAGGGGCGCACGTCGAGCACCATGCCCGGACGGTACAGCTCCTCCAGGGCGACGTCGCTGATGGCGCGCGCCGGGCGCCCCTCGCACAACCGCCCGCTGTGCAGGGGGGCGTCGACGTGCGTCCCGCAGTGGGTGCTGATCTCCCGCAGGATCTCGCCCGCGGGCCCCTCGCCGTGGGGGAGGTCGTCGGGGTCGCAGCCGAAGGAGGCCACCATGAAGTCCAGGCCCCAGCCGTCATGGGACTGGTACTCGACTCTCGGGGCGATCACGGCGGCCAGGTCCGGCATGTCCTCCGGCACGAGGCTCAGGTCGCGTGGATCGATTGGGGCGGTCAGGTCGACGATGCGGCTCATCTCGTGCGGCTCTCCTTCGAGGCAGGGCGATGGGTGAGCGGGGGAGGGGGGACGGGCTGGTCGAGCAGCCGCCTGAGTTCGGTCTTGAGCACCTTTCCGTAGGAGTTCTTGGGGAGTCGCCCCAGGAAGGCGAAGCGGCGCGGACGTTTGAACCGCGCCATGCGGGCCAGGCAGTGTTCCTCCAACTCGCCGGGCGTGGCCGTACGCCCGTCCGCGAGCACGACGAAGGCGGCGGGGAGCTCGCCCCACTCGGGGTCGGGGGCGCCGACCACGGCGGCCTCGGCCACCGCGGGGTGCCCGAGGAGCACCTCCTCCACCTCGCGCGGATAGATGTTGGAACCCCCGGAGATGATGAGGTCCTTGGCCCGGTCGACCAGTGTGAGGAAGCCGTGCCCGTCGAGCGTGCCCAGATCGCCGGTGTGCAGCCAACCGCCGCGCAGCGCCTGCGCGGTGGCCTGCGGTGCGTTCCAGTAGCCCGCCATCACCGTGTCGCCCCGGACGACCACCTCGCCCACGGTCCCGGCAGGCACGTCCTGGTCGCGCTCGTCCACGACGCGCACCTCGACCCCGGTGCGCGCCCGGCCCACGCTCTCCAGCCGGTGCTCCAGGGCGGCGTCCTCGTCCGCAGCGCGGTGGTCGTCGGGGGCCAGGTGCGCGATCGTCCCGGGGGACTCGCCCTGCCCGTAGCCCTGCCACAGCCGCTCGGGGCCGAAGCGGGCGATGACCCGCCTCAGGTCCTCGGCGTACATCGGTGCGCCGCCGTACAGGATCCGGTGCACGTGGGCGATCAGCTCGTCGGGCAGCAGCCCGGGGTCGAGAAGTCGGCGCAGGACGGTGGGAACCGTGAAGAACGTCGCCGGACCGAACGCGCGCAGCGCCTCCTCCAGCGACGCCGGGTCCAGCACGCCGCCCGCGGGGAAGACCTGGGCCCGGGACCGGGCGATGGACGCCAGGGCGAACAGTCCGCCGGCGTGGGACATGGGCGCGATGTGCAGCATGGAGGCGTCCATGCCGGAGCCGATGTCGGCGAGAGCGCTGAGGGTGGCGGCCGTCAGGTTGCGGTGGGTGAGCGTCGCGCCCTTGGGGCGGCCGGTCGTACCACTGGTGTAGAACAGCCAGGCGGGATCCTCCGGCCGCACCTGCGCCGGACGCAGGGCCGTCGTACACCCGGCGGCCTCCGACAGGGCCGCTGCCTCGACCGACGGCGCGGTGTCGGCGCACTGTTCGCGCAGCGGTCCGATCAGGTCGTCCGTCGCGACGCACACGCGGGCGCCGCAGTCCTCGATCAGGCCGGCGAACTCCTTGGGATGAAGGCGGGCGTTCATCGGGGTGGCGACGAGCCCGGCCCACCACACCCCGAACAGGATCTCCAGGTAGTACGGCGAGTTGCGCATCGCCAGCGCGACCCGGTCACCCGGCCGTACCCCGTGACGGCGGACCAGCTCCAGCCCGATCGCATGTGCCCGCCGGGCCAGCTCGCGGTAGGTGCGCAGCACGGAGGCGCCCTCGCACACCGCAGGCGCCTCCGGGGTGCGGACGGCCGCCTGGTGCAGCAGTGTCGCGATGTTCATGTGCGCCTCCGGGCGGTGGCGGCGGCCTCCAGGACGGTGACCGCAGCGGCGGCCTCCTCGAAGCCCAGGAACCCTCCGCCGTTCTCCGCCAACCCGACGCGGGCTCCGGGCACCTGGCGGTCACCCGCCTCGCCGCGCAGCTGGGTGACGAGCTCGTGTACCTGCCCGATACCGGTGGCCCCGACCGGGTGGCCGTTGCACTCCAGACCGCCCGAGGTGTTCACCGGCAGGCGCCCGCCCAGCGCCGTCTCACCGCGCTCGGCCGCCGCCCCGCCGTCGCCCGGCGCGGCCAGTCCGAGCGCCTCCAGCTGCAGCACCTCGCCGACCGCCGTCGCATCGTGCACCTCGGCGACCGACACGTCACCCGGGCCGAGCCCCGCACGCTCGTACGCGATGGCGGCGGCGCGCCTGCTGATCTGATCGGCGTCGTCGTCGAGCCCCCGGTTCGACCCCGACGCCACGACGCACGCCCTCACCCGAACCGCCCGGCGGGCGCCGAGCCGGCGCAGCACGCGCGAGGAGCACAGCAGCGCCGCAGCAGCGCCGTCGCCGATGGGCGCACACATCGGTCGGGTCAGCGGTGCCACGATCTCCCGCGCGCCGAGCACCTCCTCGACGGTGAGCCGCTCCCGGTGGGCGGCCCGGGGGTTGAGCGCGGCATGCCCGCGGTTCTTGGCGGTGACCGCGGCCAGCTGGCGCACGGTGGTGCCCGGGTGGCGACGCAGATAGTGCACGGCCAAAGCGGCGTAGACGTCCATGAAGACCGAACGGCGGCCGCCCGCGGGCTCCTCGGCACCCGCCGCGCTGCGCAGCGCCTTGAGCTCGGCCTCCCAGCGGGAGACGTCCAGCCCGGCGTGGAACGCCTCCCGGGTGCGCTGCCCGTCGGCGCCGTACATCTTCTCGGCACCGAGGGCCAGGGCCACCTCCGCCTCGCCCGCGCGCACCGCGGTGGCCGCCAGGTGGAAGGCCGAGGCGCCACTCGCACACGCGTTCTCCACGTTGAAGACCGGGACGCGCCCGAAACCGATGCTGCGCAAAGCGATCTGACCTCTTATCAGATGCTGCCCCTCCAGAGCGCCTTGGGTGGCGTTGGCGAAGAAGACCGCGCCGATGTCGGACGGTTCCACACCGGCGTCGGCGAGGGCGAGCCTCAGCGCCGCACCGGCGAGCGCGCCGACGCTGCGCTCCGGGAACCTGCCGTACGCGGTGCGGCCCACGCCCAGCACATACACATCGCTCATGTCCCGTCCCCGTTGCCGTCGCGGTCCGCCGGGATGCGGACCCGGTTGCGCAGGACGCCGATCCCCTCGACCTCCAGCTCCACCACGTCGCCGTCGCGCAGTCTCCGGGCGATGTCGAACCCCGTGCCCGACGGCACGGTTCCCGACCCGATGACCTCGCCGGCGTGCACCGCGCGGCCGCGGCTCAACTGCACGATCGCGTCCTCGAAGCTGTGCTGCATTCCGTCCGTGCCACCCCGCGACCACTCCTCGCCGTTGACCCGGGCGGTCATCGTCAGGGAGTACGGGTCGGGCAGCTCGTCACGGGTGACGATGCACGGCCCGAGCGTGTTGGAGCCGTCGAAGTCCTTGCCCTCGCCCGGCCCGACGCCCGTCCTCATCAGCGCCGCCTGCAGATCGCGGGCGCTCCAGTCGTTGAAGACCGTGTACCCGAAGACGTGCTCCCGCGCGCTGCCCGGCTTCACGTCCCGGGCCGTACGCCCCACCACGGCCGCGAACTCCAGCTCGTAGTCGAGCTCGCCGGAGCCGATCGGGACGCCGATCTCGTCCTCGGGTCCGCTCACCGACAGGTGGTCGGCGGTGTAGTACAGCACGCGCTCGTAGAACAGCGGGTTGAGGTCGAAGCGGCCGCTGGCCATGAGCCGTTCGAACTCGGAGGCCGGGTCGTCCGACTCCGCCGCCTGACGCCGTGCCAGCTCTTTCAGCCCGGCGGCCAGATGGGCGATGAACAGCCCGCAGTCGCGCATTCGGGTGGGGCGCGGCAGCGGCGCGCACAACGCGGCGTCCTCCCGGGGCAGCAGGGCGTGGCCGGGGCACCGCTCGCACAGCTGCCGGGCCCGCTCCAGGCCGCTCTCGCCGGATTCGACGAGCGCCTGCATGGAGGTGAACGCCGCGTCGGCGGGGGCCGCGGCGGCGAGGTCGAGCACAAGGGAGTCGTCGCCGAGCAGAACGCCGAGGCGCTGCTCGCCCTGCGGATCTCGGTGGTTCGCCTTTTGGAACGTGACCAGACGCATGGCGTCTTCCCATCGTGTGTCGGCGGCTCAAGGCATCCCGGCACGGCCGGGCACGGGGCATGGGGGCACGGGCGGTCCCGACACGCCCGCTGGGATTCGTCGGTTGTAACTGGACGGTGGTCCAATCGTTGGACGCCTGACATAGAGCGTCAAGGGGGCTGCACATGATCGGTACAGCGGGCCGAGGACCTGGGGAGCGGACGCGGGCTGTGGAAGAATCACCGCATGGCCGGTCGTCGTGAGGAGTCCGCGCGGGAGAGCCGCCGCCGTCTGCTGGACGCGGCGACGGAACTGGTGGCCGAGGGCGGGCCGCGCGCCGCATCCGTCCAGGCGGTGGCCGACCGAGCCGGCATCAGCCGCGGCTCCGTCGCCTGGCACTTCGGCTCGAAGGACGGACTGATCGCCGAAGTCGTCGAGCAGGCGTTCCGCACGGCCGAGGAGGAGTACCGCCGGCGCCTGGGCGAGTCCGGCGCCCTCTCGTTCGACCTGCTGATCGATGCCCACCTGGCCGTCGTCAACGCTCCCTGCGGGCGCGTCTTCGCCGCCGTGCTGCCGGAGGTGATGCGGGGCGAGAGCCCGCTGAGAGAGGCGTACCTGCGCGGCTACGAGCGGACGCGGCAGCAGTGGATCGGCTACCTGGAGCAGTTGGTGGCCGCCAGCCCCGGTCTGCCGGATGCGAAGGACCTGGCGACGATCCTGTTCAGCAGCGGGGTCGGGGTGAACACCTTGCACACCCTCGACTCCCTGGTGGACCGGGAGGGCGGCTTCGCGGCCCTCAAACAGCTCCTGGACCTCGCGGCCCGTGCCGCCGGGCGGCGCCGCCGGTCCGGCGGCCTCACCCAGTGACCGGCGGGATGTTGGGGTTCAGGCGGAAGAGGTTGGCCGGGTCGTAGACGGCCTTCAGCCGGGTCAGCCGCTCGTACGCCTCGGGATCGTAGGCGCGGCGCACCTGCTCGGGCGTGGCGTTCAACCCGTACAGGAAGTTCAGGCAGTTGCCGGCGCTCCCGCGAGAGGCCGCCGCCTTGCGCCTGTCCACGGCCGCAGCGCGCCGGTTGAACGGCGCTCGAACAGCACGGGAAACCGGCCGTCGGCGTCGACGGCCGGTTCCTCCTGAATCACGCTGCTTTCAGCTACTCTCGGTACTTCCGGGCCCTGTGCGTCAGCCCTCGGTCCAGCCGTGGGTCTTCGCGAACTGCACGAGCTCCCGGCGTATCCGCAGGATCTGCTCGGCGGACAGCGACGGCTGCGCCTTCAGCAGGATCTCGGTGACGTCCCGGGTGTACTCCTCCGCGCTGAGCACATCGCCCAGCGAATCCCTGCGCTCCGCCTGCCGGGCCACGGCCTCCGGAGGCGTCAGCGGTGTGCCGTCAGGTCCCTTGGCGAGCCGCACGGACGACGCCTTCGGTCCGCGGTCGCCCTCCTCGATCTCGAATTCGACCGCCAGACCCGAGCGCACGAAGGACTCGGGAATCAGCATGTCGTTCACATGCAGGAAGACGTCCTCGCCGCCGTGTTCGGGAGCGATGAATCCGTAACCTCGTGTGCCATCGAACCGCACCACGCGACCAACAACCACTGCAACCCCCCAGTAAAACCGGGCCACATGCCCGAACCAATCGTGTCAGATCTTAGCCGTGGACCATCCGGTGCGGCGATCGGACCCCTGACCGCGGTCCGCCTCGGACCTGAAGGCGGGGTGCCACATACGGTGACAGTCAGCGATAGCCGCGATATGCCTTCCGCGTGAGTACCCACAAGGTGGCGGGCTGAGCCGCGTGCACCGGGCCTTCCGCGAGCGGATGCGCATGGACGCGGGGCCCTCCCGCACCGCGGACTTCGGCGCGTACGAGCGGCTCCGGCGTCCCCGGGTCGAGATGATCGCCGGCAACGCGGCCGCCACGAACAAGGCGAAGGCCGGCAAGTCCGGCGACAAGCCGCCATGCCCGGCCCGGAGCAGATGCCCGGACCGGTCCACCGCCACCACATCGACTGGGACCAGCCGGTCCTCGGTGACGGCCACGCCGACCGCTGATCCCGCTGACCCGCGGCCGTCCGCCCGGCCGCCGACCCGTTCTCCCTCGGCCGGGGCCGAAGCGCACCCGGCTACGAGTCGGCCCTCGCCCGGTCGCCCACGTGGGGGTGGGGGAAGTGGTGGACGGCGGTGTGCTCGATGGCCAGCAGCGCCGCGTCGTCGGCGAGCGGCCCGCCGACGTGGGCGACCAGGTCGCGGTGGAGGCGCTGCAACAGGGCGTCGGGGTTGGCGATCTGGAAGGAGGCGATCCGCTCGATGAGCGGGTAGAAGGCCCCGCCGGGCGAGCGCGCCTCGATGACGCCGTCGGTGTAGAGAAGGAGGATGTCGCCCGGCTCGAAGGTGAACGGGTCGCAGCGGTGGGTGGGAGAGGGCAGCTCGCACATGCCCAGCGGCGGCGCGGGCCGGCGCGGATGCAGCACCGTGACCTGGTGGTCGTGGAGCAGCAGGGGCGGGGGATGACCGCAGTTGACCATCTCGGCATGGGAACCGTGATCGGGGATGTCGAGGACGAGGGCGGTGATGAAGTGCTCGCCGGGGTCGTGCGCGGTGTCGGCGACCTCGTCGATGTTCCGGCACACGCTCTCCTCCAGTGCCCTGGTGAGCTCGGGCAGCGTGGTGTACCGGTGCGCCCCCTCCCGGAACGCGCCGAGCACCACCGACGCCTCGCCGATGGAGGCCAGGCCTTTGCCCCGGACATCGCCGATGACCACCCGGGTGCGGTCCCGCGCCGCCCGGGCGATGGCGAACAGGTCGCCCCCGATCTGCGTCTCGTCCTCGGCGGCCAGATACAGCCACGCCACCCGCAACGGCCCGATCCGGCGCGGCGGAGGGCGCAGCAGGACCCGCTGTGCGGTTTCGGCCACCGACCGTACCCGGCTCAGCTCCTGGCTGCGCCGCTCCCGCACGTGGCAGAAGTAGATGATCAGGGTGGACAGCACGGCGAGGGCGATGATCTGGGCGATGTGGTTGGCCGTGGTCAGTCCGCCGTGGAACACGGCGATGAATAGCAGGGCCGCCACCGCCAGGGAGCCGATCGCCGCCGTGTGCCGCGGGCCCGAGAAGGAGGCGGTGATGGCGGGCGCGATCACCAGCAGGGGACCCAGGTGGACGGTGGTCGGCGAGCGCAGGTCGACCACGGTGATCACGAGGATCAGGGCGAGCGGGATCGCCATCAGGCCACGGCTTGACGTCTGCGTCAGGAAGCGATCCACACGCCTGACATCCATATGTCCGTTTTACCCCCCTTGTTTGGGCCGAGCACCCGCCGCGGACGGGGTGTGCCGGTGCCGGCCTGGCACGGCCTCGGCGGGAGGCCGTCCACGAGGCGGGGGTGGCGGCGCGGTTCTGGCCAGTGAGGATTCCTGAGCGCTGCGGGGTGTCGGGCGGCGCGGTGACCGCACTGGGCCCGCCCTGCGCACCGGGCCTCGCTGCCCTCTTGCCGATACATGAACGTATCGAATACGTTCGTGTATCGAAAGGGGAGGGGAGGCGAGCGATGGAGGCATCCGCCCCGGAGCAACCGGCACCGGCGCCCAGGCGGGTCACCGCGCGACGCGCGCGGACCCGGCAGCGTCTGATCGACGCCGCGCTGGAGGTGTTCGCAGAAGAGGGCTTCGGCCGCTCGACGGTCGAGCAGGTCTGCGACCGCGCGGGATACACCCGCGGCGCCTTCTACTCCAACTTCTGCTCCCTCGACGAGTTGTTCCTCGCCATGTGGGAGGAGCGCTCGACGCGCATGCTCGCCGACGTGCGCGCCGCGCTGCGCGAGGTGTCCGCGGCGGCGCCCGAGGAGGCGCTGCGCGCCGCACTTGCCGCGATCCCCGTCGACGACGCGTGGTACAGGGTGACGGCCGAGTTCACCGCGCACGCGCTGCGCAACCCGCCGTTGCGCCGTGTCATGGCCGCGCGCGAGCAGTCCATCCTGGACACCATCCTGCCGGTCGTGGTCGACGCGCTGCGCCGTACCGGCCGCCGGGTCACCGACGAGACGGCCCTCGGGCACGCGCTCGTCGCCGTGCACGACGGCACCGCCGTGCAGGTCCTCCTGGAGCCCGGCAGCGAAGCGGTGCGCCGGCGTGAGGAGCTGTTCATGAGCGTTCTGCGGGCATACAGCACACCGATCGCGGAGGAGCCGCAGTGAGCGAGGACGCCGACGTCATCGTCGTGGGGGCCGGACTGGCCGGTCTGGTCGCGACCTACGAACTCACCCGGGCCGGGCGGCGGGTCATCGTCGTCGACCAGGAGAACGAGGCCAACCTGGGCGGCCAGGCGTACTGGTCACTGGGCGGGCTGTTCCTGGTCGGCACCCCCGAGCAGCGACGCATGGGCATCAGGGACTCCCACGAGCTGGCGCTGGCCGACTGGCTCGGCTCGGCGGCCTTCGACCGCGACCGCGAGGACCGCCTGCCGCGGCAATGGGCCCACGCCTACGTGGACTTCGCCGCCGGTGAGAAGCGGCACTACCTGCACCGGCTCGGTCTGCGCCTGACACCGACGGTCGGCTGGGCCGAGCGCGGAGCGGGCACCGCGGCCGGCCACGGCAACTCCGTGCCGCGTTTCCACATCACCTGGGGGACCGGCCCCGAAGTCGTGCGGGTCTTCCGCGAACCCGTCCTCGCCGCGGCCGAGCGCGGGCTGGCGGTGTTCAAGTACCGGCACCGCGTCGACGAGTTGGTCGTCGAAGGCGGCGCGGCGGTCGGCGTGCGCGGAACGGTGCTCGTGCCCTCCTCGCAGCCGCGCGGTGTGCTCTCGTCGAGGGATGCGGCGGGCGAGTTCGAGATACGCGCGCAGGCGGTCGTCGTCACCTCCGGCGGCATCGGCGGAAACCAGGAACTGGTCCGCGCCAACTGGCCGGCGGACCGCCTCGGACCGGCCCCCAAGTCGATGATCACGGGTGTTCCCGCTTATGTGGACGGGCGGATGCTGCAGATCACGGAGGGCGCCGGCGCCTCGATCGTCAACCGCGACCGCATGTGGCACTACACCGAGGGCGTCAGGAACTGGAACCCGGTCTGGCCCGACCACGCGATCCGGATCATCCCCGGGCCCTCGTCCCTGTGGCTGGACGCCACCGGCCGGCGGCTGCCCGTGCCCCTCTTCCCCGGCCACGACACCCTCGCCACACTTCGGCACATCGTGCGCACCGGGCACGACCACACGTGGTTCGTCCTCACCCGTTCCATCGTGGAGAAGGAGTTCGCCCTCTCCGGATCGGAGCAGAACCCGGACATCACCGGCAAGGACCTCAAGGCCGCGTTGGGCCGGGCGAAGAAGGGCGCCCCCGGGCCCGTCCAGGCGTTCCTCGACCACGGCGAGGACTTCGTCGTGCGCCCCACGCTCAGGGAGCTCGCCAAGGCGATGAACGCGGTCACACCGGAGCCGGTACTCGATCTCGCGCAGGTGGAGCGCGAGGTGGCGGCCCGCGACCGCGAGATCGGCAACGCCTACTCGAAGGACCTGCAGCTGATGGCGATCGGGAACGCGCGCCGGTACTGGCCGGACAGGATCACACGCGTCGCCAGGCCGCACCGGCTCCTCGACCCGGCACACGGACCGCTGATCGCGGTACGCCTCCACCTGCTCACCCGCAAGACGCTCGGCGGGCTGGAGACCACCCTCGACTCACAGGTCGTCCGTCCCGACGGCTCGGTCTTCGAGGGACTGTACGCGGCCGGCGAGGCCGCAGGATTCGGAGGCGGCGGCATGCACGGCTACAACGCGCTGGAAGGCACGTTCCTCGGCGGCTGCGTGTTCTCCGGCCGCGCGGCCGGCCGCGCCCTCGCCCGGAGCCTGGCATGAGCCGGGTCGCGCTCGTGACGGGCGCCTCCTCAGGCATCGGCGCCGCCGTGGCCGCGGCGCTCGTCGGGCGCGGCTACCGCGTGCTCGGCACCGGCCGCCGGCCGTCGGCGATCGGCGGTCCGATCCCCGGCGTGGAGTACCTCCCGCTCGACCTGACCGACGACGCGAGTATCGAGGCGTGCGCCGCCCGGGCCGGCGAGGTCGAGGTGTTGGTCAACAACGCGGGCGAGAGCCAGAGCGGGCCCATCGAGGAGCTGCCGATGGACGCGGTTCAACGGATGTTCCAGCTCAACGTGTTCGGCGCCGTGCGGCTCACCCAGCTCGTGCTCCCCGGCATGCGCGCCCGCGGCTACGGGCGCGTGGTCATGGTGGGCTCGATGCTGGCCAGCTTCCCCCTCGCCTACCGCTCGTCCTACGTGGCGTCCAAGGCGGCGATCAAGGGCTTCGCCAACGCCGCACGGCGTGAGCTGTCGCCCTACGGCATCGGCATCACGACGGTCGAACCGGGCTCCATCGCAACGGGTATCAGCGAGCGCCGCACCCAATACCTGGCCGAGGGCTCGCCGTTCGAAGCCGAGTACCACACCATGCTCACCGCACTCAACGCCAACGAGGCCGAGGGCATCCCTGCGGCCAAGGTCGCCGCGACCGTGGTCAAGGCGATCGAAGCCGCACACCCCAAGCCGCTCTACGCCGTGGGCAGCAACGCGCCGTTGGTGTTCGCCCTGCGCCGGCTGCTGCCCCGCGCGGCCGTCGAGCGTGTGGTGGCACGCCGCCACGGGCTGCGCTGAACCGAGGCCGACCGTCCCCGGCACCGCGCGGGCCGTGACCTCATGCGCTCGTGAGGTAGTGGTGCAGGTGGCTTGAGCCCTCCAGCATGGCTGCCGTCTGCTGCGTCAGCGCCGCCCGGCGTTGCGCCAGGGCTGCGCGAAGCGCGTCGCTGCTGCCCGTGCGGCGCAGACCGTCGAGGATGGGCCGGATCTGGGGCAGGGGATAGTGGCTCTGCCGGAGTGTGGCGACGATCCGCGCGTCCCGCACGTCGGCCGGACCGAAGCACCGGTACCCGGTGCCCGGTTCGCGTTGCGGGGTCAGGAGGCCGGCGGACTCCCACACCCGCAGGGCCGAGGTGCGCACCCCCAGGCGGGCGGCGACCTCTCCGATGCGCACGCCCGAACGCGGCACCGGTGCCGAAGGGTCCGCACCCTGCCCGGCGATCGCCTCCAGTGCATCGCTCGCCCTCTGCAGGGACAGCCGTTGCTCGTGCAGCGCCGCATGGCCGGCGTTCACGAGTGTGAGCGCACCGGGAACGTCCCCGGCATGGACCGCCCGCATGATCGCCTGCGCGGTGTGCAGGCCGTACCCCTTGGCGAGAGCACGGTAGGCGAGCAGAGCGCGGCGGTGCCCGGCTCCGAAGGTGCGGTAGCCGGCGGGGGTTCGGGGGGCCGGGGGCAGGATGCCGGCTTCTTCGTAGTTGCGGATCTGCTGGGCCGAGATACCCGCCATCCGCGCCAGATCGATGGGGCGAAGACCCGCCTCCTCCCCGCTCATCGGCTCTCCTCTCCGGCCGCGGCTTCCACCAGCGAGTTGAAGGTTACCGGCTTCAACCCGGCTTCCACCAAGGGAGATTCCGGGGAAAGTCTCCACAAGCAGTTCAATGACACACTTGAAGGCATGGATGTCGGCAGCAGCGGCAACACGTCAACGGCTCACGCTTCCCGAAGGGACGGCACGATCCATGTCAAGGGCGCCCGTCTGCACAACCTGAAGAACGTCACACTCTCCATCCCGAAGAACGCACTCGTGGTCGTCACCGGCCTGTCCGGCTCGGGCAAGTCCACACTCGCCTTCGACACACTGCACAAGGAAGGCCAGCGGCAGTACCTGGAGTCGCTGGGTTTGGTCACGGGCTTCGTCAGCAAGCCCGCGGTCGACTCGATCACCGGTCTGTCACCGTCGATCAGCGTGGACCAGCACCTGACGAACCGCAGCCCGCGGTCGACGGTCGGCACGGTCACCGAAGTGTTCACCTACCTGCGGGTGCTGTGGGCGCGTATCGGCCACCGCCCGTGTCCGGCGTGCGCGGGCAACGTCCCGCCCGACTACCACCTCGGCGGCGACCCGGCCCGCATCGACGCGGCCTGGGACGACGAACCCCCCGCCGGCACACCCGACGAGGCCCCCGGGGACGGGCAGGCCGTGCCGTGTCCGCACTGCGGAACACCTGTGCCCGAGATGGTGATGGGGAACTTCTCCTTCAACAAACCCGCCGGCGCCTGTCCCACCTGCACCGGCCTCGGCGTCGCGCTCCATGCCGACGTCGACCGCCTGATCGACCCCGCACGCAGCGTCGCGGCGGGCGCCGTGCTCGGCTGGCACCCGAAGCTCACCGAACGCACCATCCCCGTCCTGCACGCCGCCGCACGGCACTACGGCTTCGCCTTCGACGCCGACCTGCCGGTCGACGCGCTCGGCACCGTCCAACGTGACCTGCTGCTCCACGGCGCCGACAGCCCGCAGTTCCGCCGCCACTTCCCCGGCGTCGAGCCGCCGGCCACGGTCGGCCGCGGACGTTTCGAGGGCGTGGCCACCGCCGTGCTGCGCCGCTACGCCGAACACGTCCACGACGCGAACCACCGGGAGAAGACCGAGCGGTTGCTGGTGAGGGAAGTGTGCCCGGACTGCCGGGGCACCCGCCTGCGCCCCGAGAGCCGGAGCGTCACCGTCGCCGGGCTGACCATCGTGGAGGCGGCACGCCTGCCGATCGACGCCCTGGCCGCGTGGATCGACGCGCTGCCGGGCCGGATCACCGCCGAGGAGCGGCTCGTCACCGAACCCGTCCTCGCCGACCTGCGCGAGCGCACCCGCCGGCTGACCGACGTCGGCGTCGGCTACCTGACGCTGGAGCAGGCCACACCCAGCCTCTCGGCCGGTGAGGCCCAGCGGCTGCGTCTCGCCGCGCTGCTCGGCTCCGGGCTCACCGGGGTGCTGTACGTACTCGACGAACCCACCATCGGCCTGCACCCCGCCGACACCGCGCGACTGGTCGAGGCGCTGCGCCGCCTGCGCGACCTGGGCAACACCGTGCTCGTGATCGAGCACGACCTCGAAGTGCTCCGCGCGGCCGACCACCTCGTCGACATCGGCCCCGGGGCCGGGCGCCACGGAGGGCGCGTGGTGGCCGCGGGCACACCGGCCCAGGTGGCCGCGAGCACGGAATCGGTCACCGGCAACTATCTCACCGGGCGGCTGGCCATGCCCGTACCGGCGGCGCCCCGGCCGGGTGACGGCACGGCGCTCGTCGTCCGCGGCGCACGGGCGCACAACCTGAAGGACATCACCGTGCGGCTGCCGCTCGGGGTCCTCGTCGCCGTGACCGGCCCCTCGGGCTCGGGCAAGTCGTCGCTTCTGCTGGACGTCCTCGACCGGGCCGCCCGCAGGCGGTTCCACGGTACGGGCGAGGCACCCGGCGCACACGACGGGATCGACGGCTGGGAGCACCTCGACAGGGTCGTGACCATCGACCAGCAGCCGATCAGCCGCCTTCCACGCTCCAACGCGGCCACCTACTCGGAGGTGTTCACCCCGATCCGCGAGGCGTTCACCGCCACCACCGCCGCACGCGACCGGGGGCTCACCCCGGGCCACTTCTCCTTCAACGTACCCGGCGGCCGCTGCGAGCGCTGCACGGGCGCGGGCGTGCTGGCCGTGCAGATGCACTTCCTGCCCGACGTGCAGGTGCGCTGCCCGGCCTGCCACGGACGACGGTTCAGCAGTGAGGTGCTCAAGGCGCGGTACCGCGGCCACAGCATCGCCGACGTGCTCGACATGACCGTGGAGGAGGCGCTCACCGTCTTCGAGGCCATACCCGGGGCCGCCGTACGGCTGCAACGCCTGGCCGACGTCGGCCTGGGCTACCTGCCGCTCGGCCAGCCGGCGACCACACTGTCCGGGGGCGAGGCCCAGCGCGTCAAACTGGCGAAGGAACTCGGCCACCGCGCGACCGGCCGCACGCTGTACCTGCTCGACGAGCCGACCACCGGGTTGCACGCCGCTGACACGGCGCGGCTGCTGGGCGTGCTCCAGCGGCTGGTCGACGCCGGAAACACCGTCATCACGATCGAGCACGACCTCGACGTCGTCCGCGCGTCCGACTGGGTCATCGACCTCGGCCCGGCGGGCGGCTCCGCCGGCGGCCGGATCGTGGCCGAGGGAACACCGATGGCGGTGGCTCAGGCGAGCGCTTCGCGAACGGGCGTGTTTCTGCGCGGGAGATGAGGGTGCCGCTAGTGCCGCCCGAGGGCGGTGCCGCGGTGCGCGGCGCCGCGGGCGCCGGGCCGGCAGTTCACCCTCTCCTGCAAGCTGTTCCGGCGCCGGCGTTCCGGACCGCCCGCCGCAGCCGGTGCCGTGGAGTCGCTGTCCGGGTGGCCGCGAGCCTCGCGAGGGCGGCAGCACAGCGGTGGGGAGGGCCGGCGAAGGGCTTCCGGCCGGTGCTGGGCTTCTGGCTCGGCGCCGGGGCCGCACCGCGGGCGGCGGTCACCGCGGCGGTCGCGGTGCTGGTGGTCGCCTGCCCCTGCGCACTGGGCCCGGCCACTGTGACGGACCTGCTCGCGGCCACCGGGCGCGGGGCCCAACTGGGCATCCTGGTCCGCGGCCCGGCGCGCGCTGGAGGGGCTGCGGCGCATCGACACCGTCGTCCTGGACAGGACCGGGATCCTGACCACCAGCCGTATGACGGTCCATCAGGTAGTCGCGATGCCGGAGGGGACCGGCTCGGACTGGACGTCATGGTCCGGCAACCGCCGCGGCTGGGCGCGGGTGAGCTCGTACCGTTCGTTCTGCCCTTCCGGGACAGCGCGCCGCTCACGGTCGCCGCGGTGGTGGTACGCCCGGCGGACGCCGGATCCTGACAGCGGCCGTGGTCACCGCCGCACGGGCGGTGGCCACAGCGGCCCGCCTCCCGAAGGTGCGGCGTGCCCGTGGCCGAAGAGGTGTGCCGGAATCGGCTCAACGTGCCCTATGCACGGCGCACCGCCGGTGCTCCCATGGACCCGCAACACGTTCGAGCGAGGCCCGCACAGTCCGGCACAGCGATCGGAAGGGATCTCCATGCTCAGACCCATGCTCGTCAGCGCCGCGGCCGCGGCGCTCCTCGCCACCACGTTCGCCCCGTCCGCGCAGGCCAGGATCACCAACCCGCCGCCCGGGAAGATCGTCATCGATCTGGTGACCGTCAACGGCTCGGGGTGTCCGGCGGGAACCGCCGCCGTCGCCGTCTCACCGGACAACACGGCCTTCACCGTCACCTACAGCAGCTACCTGGCCCAGGTGGGTGTCGGCTCGCAGCCCACGGACTTCCGCAAGAACTGCCAGCTGGCGCTGGACGTGCACGTCCCGCAGGGCTTCACCTACGCGGTCGCCGAGGCCGACTACCGGGGCTTCGCGCATCTGGCGAACGGCGCGACCGGCCTGGAACGGGCCAACTACTACTTCCAGGGCATGCGGCAGACGGCCTACGCGAACCACCCCTTCACCGGACCGAAGGACGACGACTGGCAGACCACCGACACCACCGACGTCGCCTCCCTCGTCTACGCCCCGTGCGGTGAAGAGCGCAACTTCAACATCAACACGGAGTTGCGCGTGAGCGCAGGCACCTCCGATCCCGCCACGACCACCAGCTTCGTGTCGATGGACTCCACGGACGGCAGCATCAACACCGTCTACCACTTCGCCTGGAAGCCGTGCCCCTGACGTTCGTTCCGCGGTCCGGGGGCACCGGCCCCCGGACGCTGCGCAGTCCCCGCCCGCGGGCCGAGTGGCACACGCGAGCGGGGACTACCGATACGGCCGGCTGTTGGCTGCTACCACCTCACCTTCCCGGGCGGCCTGCCCGTATTGGTCGGTGCCGGTGCGGCACCGCCGGGTGCACCGGCCCCCGGAGCCGTCGCCGTCGGCGCCGGGCCGCCCATGGCCGGAGCACTGGGACCGCCCATGGCCGGAGCGCTGGGACCGCCCATGGCCGGGGCGCTGGGAGCAGCGGGCATGCCGGGAGCCGTGGCGGGGGCCGAGGCACCCGGGGCCGCGGGCGGTGCGGCGCTCATCGAGGCACCGGCACCCGCACCGGCGTTTGCGCCCGCACCGGCGTTTGCACCGGCACCGGCCGCGGGCGGCATCTTCCCCAGCGGGGTGAAGGTCGCGGCGGTGACCACTCCGTTGCCGTTGGTCGTCAGAGTGATGGGATTGGGCGCGTTCAGCAGTTTGCCGCAGTTGAGGTTGGTGAACGACTGGTTGGCCCGCATCCCCAGGAATGTGAACAGGTTGGTGGCCATCGCCGCATCCGGCGAAGGAGCGTTGGCGAAGATCGCCATGTCCTTGAAGACCCGCTGGATGCCGGCCGCGTTGCCGAACAGGTTCTGGCAGAACGTGGTGCCGTTACCGTTGTCGGCGGCCCCGACCGGCTGCTGGTCCACACCCATGCGGTACAGGTTGGTCTTGGCCGTACTGGCGTTGGCGTTGTTCAACGTCATCGGGTCGTTCATCGGCACCGTGGCCACCGGTGCCTGCTGGTTGGCCGCCGCGGACAGCTCGTCCAACGGCATCGCGCCACTGGGCTGGTTATCGCTGGACTGGTCGGGCTTGGTGAGCGGTGTGCAGCCCAGAGCCGGATCGATGAACTTGGTGAGCAGCAGGTTGTCGCTGGCGTTGGCCAGGTCGGTGCCGTTGGGGATGGCGGCCTTGCCCGCCGCGTTGTTCTGGGCGGTCTGCCCGTTCGCGTTCGCCAGGTAGTGGGTGACCACATTGTCGCTCGGGTCCTGGTCCACCACGGAGAAGTCCCGGGTCGTCGGACACGGCATGCCGTCCTTGGCCATCCCCAGGGCCGGTATCTGCAACTGGTTGTTGCCGATCGCCCCGTTGGCGGCCTGGAAGAACGCCGGCGCGTTGCAGTACGCGAACTCTCCGAAGACGGAATTCGCCTGGCCGTTGACGCACTTGCCCTGCATCAGGGCGTTGGCGTTGGCCGCCGACTTCAAGGTCAGGTTGGTGCCGTTGAAGCCGAACCAGATGCCGACCGTCGAGCCCGCCGGCACCTGTGCCGGAGTGGGCGCCGCGGCCGGCTGCGTCCCCTTGTCGACCACCAGGGGGTCGTAGAGGGTCAGTTGGCCGTTGGCGTCGAGGACGGCGGCCTCCACGAACGCCGACTGGGCGGCGTTGGCCTCGTGGCAGGCTCCGGCCGCCGGGTTGGTCGCCGTCAACTGGTACGGCGTCGCGAGGCCCTGCGCGCTGAGCGGGTTGGCCGGCACGATCAGCGTGCAGTTCGGATTCGCCGCCGCCGCAGCCGCCGGCTGGGCAGCGGCCTTGCCCTGGCCGGCCTTGCCGAGCACGTTGGCCGCGAAGACCGTCCCGGCGAGTGCGGCCAGCGCCAGCGGTGCGCCCAGGACGATGAGTGTGAGCGTGGAGAATCTCCAGCGGCGCACGCGTTGCTGCCACTCTGCTCGATGTGTTCCCATCGAGTGTCTGTTTGACACCGAACCACTCCTTCTGGCTTCCCCGGCTGGTCGCGGCGTTCGGGTCATCGGTGACGCGCCACGTGGCCGGTCTCCGTGCCGGCCGCCGCCTTCGTGCGGCCACGGCATGGTGTGCTGCCATGCCGTGTGCCGTACGGGTCCGCGGCCGCCGCCCGGTCCGGCGCCGCGGCGGAGGCTCGTGAATCCCGAACGCCTCTACTAACGGGTATCCGGCGGCACCGGTTCAACGGACGATGGGGAAGTTGCAACGAGTGGACCGAACTCGCCTACCACCAGCCGGAATTCACGGGGCAGGGCCTCAACCGCCGACCACTCCGGCGTCGTGGGCGATCAGTCCCGCCTGCGTGCGGTTCGCACATCCGAGTTTGTCCAGCATGCGCGACACGTACCCCTTGACCGTGGCCTCCGAGAGGTACAGCCGCGACGCGATCTGCGCGTTGGACAGCCCCTCACCGAGACAGGCCAGCACCTCGATCTCCCGTCGGGTCAGCGACCCGACGAGCCTGCGCGCGCGGTCGCGAGCCGACAGGGCGTCGGTCGACGCCGCGATCAGCCGGCGCGCGGCGGCGGCCGACAGCACGGTGTGCCCCTCGGCGGCCACCCGCACCAGCCCGATCAGGTCCTCCGGCGGCGTGGACTTGACCAGGAAGCCCGCAGCCCCCGCCCGCAGGGCGCGCAGCACGTACTGGTCGGCGTCGAAGGTCGTCAGCACCACGATCGCGGGCGGATCGGGGAGCGCGCCGATGCGCTCGATCGCGGTGAGCCCGTCCACGCCCGGCATGCGCAGGTCCATGAGCACGACGTCCGGCCCGCTGCGTACGACCGCCTCGACGCCGGCCGCGCCGTCGTGCGCCTCGTCGACGACCTCGATGTCGTCGGCGGAGCCGAGAATCGTGCGCAGGAACACGCACACCATCGGCTCGTCGTCCACGACGACCACCCGTACCACGGTCACACCACCGATTCGGCGGTCGGGACGAACGCGGGCAGTGTGGCCTCGACGCAGAAACCGCCGTCCGCCGTGTGTCCGGCGCGCAGTGTGCCGTGCACGAGCTCGATGCGCTGCCGGAGGTTGGCGAGCCCGAGGCCCGAACCGGTCGCCGCCAGCGGGGTGTCGCCGGGCCGGCCGGTGGGCGGCGTGTTGCGGACCGTGAGCCGCACCTGGGCCCCGTCGTACTCGACCCGCACGACCGCCCGCGCGCCGGGCGCGTGCTTGCGCACGTTGGTGAGCGCCTCCTGGACGATGCGGTACGCCGTGCGTCCGACCACCGGTGAGGCGAGCGCCCGGTCACCCTGCTCGACCAGCTCGACCGGGGTGCCCACCGCCGTCGACTCCGCCACCAGCGCGGCGAACCCCGGCACCGACGGCGTCCGGTCCCCCTCCGGTGCCGTGCGCAGGATGCCGACGAGATCCCGCAGCTCCTCCAGTGCCTGGCAGCCCGCCGCCCGCAGTTCCTCCGCCGCCTGCCGGGTCGCCTCGTCGGCCGCGGTCATCCGCAGCGCGCCGGCCTGTAACACCATCAGGCTCACCCGGTGGGTGACGACGTCGTGCATCTCGCCCGCCAGCCGTGCGCGTTCCTCGGCGCGGGCCTGCCCGGCGAGCAGGTGGCGCTCCCGCTCGGCTCGTTCGGCGCGTTCGGTCAGCGCCAGCACCAACCGCCTGCGGGCGTCGAAGTACAGCGCGAGGAGCGGCCCGACGGCCGTGCGGAGCAGCCCGATCGTGGTGATCGTGACAGACGGCTGCCACGGCCGCGCGACGATGAGCGTGAAGACGGTGAGCGCGACGAACGCAGTGCGGCGGTCCGGGCGGCTGTGCGGGTTCTCGCAGCTGTTCCGACGGGTGTGCTGCCTATACCGCCGGTCCGTCCGTTAGAAGTGCGGGCCGTAGGCCGCCAGCGCCGTCGAGAACGGTGCCCACACGTTTCCCGGGTGCGCCGGTCTCAGCGCACCCGCCGGCCGGATCAGCAGCGTCACCGTGAGCGTGAAGGCGCCGAGAACGGCGACCACGGCGAGGGGCGCACGCCGTCGGGCGGTCAGCGAGGCACATGCGACAGCCTGCACACCCAACAGGGCCCAGGCGAGCGTGCCGGGGTGCGCGGGCCACCACGTCGCCCCCAGCAGCGTGGCCCCGGTGTCGAGCAGAACGAAGAAGGCCGCGATCGCCACATCCACGGCGAGGCGGTGCCGGCGGTGCCACGCTCCCTCGGTCATGGCGGACACGGTATGCCATCCTCCCGCGTCCGGAGCCGGCCGGCGAACGTTCGGCGGGGGCGCAACCCTACGAAAGTCGCATGCCCGGCCCGCACGGCGGTCCCTTCGTCGTGCGCGGGACCGACGGTTCGCCCTGCCGCCCGGCACGGGGACCGCCGTGCAATGGACGCATGGACGCCACACCGGAACCCACCACGGCGGCACCCCTGCTGGGCCGCTACGAGATCGACCCCACCAGGTCGGCCGTCACCTTCAGGACCCGGCACCTGTTCGGGCTCGCGCCGGTCCACGGCACCTTCGCCATCCGCAGCGGGACCGTCGACGTCGCCGAGCCGCTCGCCGACTCGGATATCCGCGTCGAGATCGCGACCTCGAGCTTCCACACCGGCAACCGGCAACGGGACGACGTCGTGCGTTCGTCGCGCTTCCTCGACGCCGATCGCCACCCCGCCATCACGTTCGTGGGCGGCCGCGTGGACGCCTCGACGCTGCGCGGCACCCTCACCGTGGGCGGTGTCGCCCGGCCGGTCAGCCTGGCGATCGAGCATTCCTCCGTCTCGCCGCGGGCGTTCACCGTCCGCGCCACGACGCGCATCGACCGGACCGACTTCGGGGTGACCGCCTCCCGCGGGCTGGCCGGGCGCCGTCTCGACGTGACGGTGGAGGCCACGTGCGTACGGGGTTGACGAAGTCGGCCGCGGCCGCTCTTCGCCAGGAGCACGTCTCGGTCGCGGTCGTCGTGGCGGGTCTGCACAAGCGCTACGGCGCGGTGGAAGCCGTGCGCGGCGTGGGCTGCACCATGGGGCACGGGGAGGTCTTCGCGCTGCTCGGGCGCAACCGGGCCGGCAAGTCCACCACGTTGGAGATCCTTGAGGGATTCCGTGCCCGCGACGCCGGACGGGTCGAAGTGCTCGGCATCGATCCCGGCGACCGGGCGGCGGGTCGGGCCCTGCGCGAGCGGATCGGGCTGGTGCTGCAGGACATCGCGGTCGAGCCCTGTCTGACGGTGCGTTAGGCGGTCTCGCGCAACGCCGGGTACTACCCGTCACCACGTGACGCCGACGAGGTGATCGCACTGGTCGGCCTCGCCGGGCTGGAGCGGCGCAAGGCCGGGGCGCTGTCCGGCGGCCGGAAGCGCCGACTGGACCTGGCACTCGGGGTGATCGGCAACCCTGAAGAACGCGGTATCCGGTGCACTGCCGGTGCGGCCGTTCAACGAGGCCCTGCTCGGCCCACTCGGCGAACCCACCGGCTTCGCCCGGAGAAGCCTCGGCGTGCTGCTCGTCTGGGGCGCGGCCGGAGCGCTCGTCGCCGTCCGCCGCTTCCGTTGGGATCCCCGGCCGGAATGACCGCGCCCCGGATGGCGCTGTCGCCCGGTGACCGTGGTCAGAGTGCGGTCTGGGCGCCGGGTTCAAGGGTCAGTTCGCCGTCGTCGCGGTTGTAGTCGTACAGCTCGGCGTAGCGTCCCCAGTCGATTGCGGTCTCCAACTGGTTGCGGGCCTCCTCGGCGGAGAAGCCGCGGCGCAGCAGGTCCAGGAAGAAGCCCTCGCGCAGGGTGTGGTCGTCGGTGGCCGCCAGCGCCTGGACGATCGCGCGGACGAGGGGGGCGTGGGCGGCGGCGTGGCGGGCGAAGAGCTGCTTGCTGGTGAGGATGTCGGCGGCGACGAACTCCCGGCCTGCGTCGGTGATGGCGATCCGCGGGCCGTCGATGCGGGCGAGGCCGAGCATGACGGCCGCGTCCACCAGCGCGAGCAGGTCGTCGATCTCGAAGTTGAGTTCGTCGGAGATCTCCGCCAGGCCGTCCTCGCCGCCGCGAGCGACCAGGATCTCCAGCAGGCCCGCCAGCCCGCCGACGCTCACGTTCGGCAGCGGGGCGCTGATCGGGGTCGGCGCCGGGGCCGGGCGGGCCGCACCGCCTGCCGGGACGGGGGCGGCCTCCACGGCGGCCGCGGCGGCCTCCTCGCGGCCGGTGAGGATGTCGTAGACGGTGTCGACCAGGGCTTCGAAACGCGGATGGTGCCGGTCGCGGGGGCGGGGGAGTTCGACGGTGAGTTCCGCCTGGACGCGGCCCGGGTTGGAGGAGAGCACCAGGATCCGGTCGGCCAGCAGCACGGCCTCCTCGATGTTGTGCGTGACGATCAGGATGGACTTCACCGGGGCCTCGTGCCCCTCCCACAGACCCACGAGCTCGGTGCGCAGGTTCTCGGCGGTCAGCACGTCCAGGGCGGAGAACGGCTCGTCCATCAGCAGCGCGTCGGGTTCGACGACGATCCCGCGGGCGAAGCCGACCCGCTGGCGCATGCCGCCGGACAGCTCCTTGGGGTAGGCGCTCTCGAAGCCGTCCAGCCCGATCAGGTCGATGGCCTTCAGCGCCCGCCTGCGGCGCTCCTCCTCGTCGATCCCCCGTGCCTCCAGGCCGAGTTCGACGTTCTGCTGCACGGTGAGCCAGGGCAGCAGCGCGAAGGACTGGAAGACCATCGCCACGCCCGGGTTGGCACCGGTCAGCGGCGTGCCCCGGTAGGAGACCGTGCCGGTCGAGGGGGCGATCAGACCGGCGACGCAGCGCAGCAGGGTGGACTTGCCTGACCCGGACTTGCCCAGCAGGGCGACGATCTCGCCTTCGGCCAGCTCGAAGCTGATCCCGTCCAGCACCGGCAGGGCCCGGCCGTCCGGGGTGGTGAACGCCTTGGTCACCGAGTCGGCGCGCACGATCGCGTCCCCGGTCGGGCGGGGGGTGAGGGCTTCGCTGCTGGTCATGGGGCTGCCTCGGGGATGACGGGAGGGGGCTCGGTCAGAGGGCGTAGCGGGTCTCGGACAGGCGGTACATGCGGCGCCAGAACAGCCGGTTCACCACGACGACGTACAGGCTCATCACGCTGATGCCCACCAGGATCCTGGGGAAGTCGCCGCCGGCGGTGGCCCGGGTGATGTAGGCGCCCAGGCCGGTCGCGGTGAGGTGGTGGTGCCCGTAGGTGACCACCTCGGCGACGATCGAGGCGTTCCATGCCCCGCCGGCGGCGGTGATGCCGCCGGTGACGTAGGAGGGGAAGATGGCCGGCAGGATGAACCTGCGCCAGCGCAGCCGTCCGCCCACCCGGAAGGTGGTCATCGCCTCGCGCAGGTCGGACGGGATCGCCGAGGCCCCGGCGATGACGTTGAAGAGGATGTAC
>CAYNNX010000009.1:0-46831 GCA_964398515.1 uncultured Streptantibioticus sp.
TCGCGCAGACACGGGTAGTCGAAGACTCCATGCGGCTGGATGCCGTGGACAGCGGGCGTTGAGGCCGCGATCGGGGGTATCCGGGCGAACACCGCGTCCCCGCCGTGGTCGTACAGGTAGTGCTGCACGTCGTGGACGGCACTGGTGCGTTTGGTGTCCCCGACGGCGGCGTGCATGGCGGCCAGCAGGCCGTCCAGGGTGGCGTTGGACGGTCCGGTGAACGGGTACGAGGCCTTGGAGCCGTAGTACAGGGAGAGCTGCAGCGGCAGCGGCTGGGCGTGGTAGAGGTTCGTTTGCAGCGGCGTGCGGAGCAGGGTCTTGATGTCGGTGTAGTAGTCCTTGGCCGGGATCTTGTCCACCGCCACCGACATGCCTGCGGCGTGGGCCTGCTGGACGAAGGCGGTGGCGCTCTCCAGCGTCCCGTACTCGTAGTCGCTGGTGCGCACGGAGAACGTGGTCCCGTCGAGGCCGGCCGAGGACAGCAGCTTGCGGGCCTGGTCGGGGTCGTGGGGGCGGGGCGGCAAGGAACTGTCGTACCAGGCCTGGTGGCGGCCGAGCGCGTCGTCGGCGACCTCGCCGTACCCGAGGGTGACGGTACGCACCATGGCGTCCCGGTCGATCGCGAGGCGCAGCGCCTGCACGGCCTCGGGCTTGCTGAACGGCGCAAGGCCGAGGTTCATGGTGAAGGCCAGATCGCTCCACAGCTCCTTCGGGGCCGTGAGGATCCGCAGAGCCGCGTTCGCCCCCTCGGCGCGGGCTGCGGCCAGGGTGAGACCGCCCGCGTAGTCGAACTGGCCGGCCTTCACTCCGTTGAGGCGGGCACCGGCGTCGGAGACCGAGAACAGCTCGATCTCGTCCAGGTAAGGACCGCCGGTCGCCGATCCCCAGTAGTCCTTGCGGGCGGCGAGCAGGCTGCTGCTGCCACCGGTCCAGCTCTTGAGGACGAACGGACCGGAGCCCGGGGCGTGCGCGAAGTCCCTGGTGCCGTCAGGAACGACAAACATCGACTGGGCGAGCACCAGGTCGAAGAAGCCGTCGGGCCCCTTGAGCTGCAACTCCAGGGTGCGCGCGTCACGCACCGTGGACTTCGCCGGGTCGAGGCCGCCGAGCACCCCGCTCTGGGTGGTGGGGTTGGAGGCAAGTGCGCGGAGGCTGAACAGCATGTCCTGGGCGGTGAGTTTACGACCGTTGCTGAACGTCACGCCGTCGCGCACGCGGACGGTCCAGCGGGTGGCGTCCGCGTTGGGCTCGACGGATTCGGCGAGCCGCCACGTCGTGGTGCTGCCGTCGATCTCGCCGATGGTGTCCCAGATCAGCCTGGCGCGGACGTAGTCGATGGCGCTCGCGGTCGCCTGGAGCACGTTGGTCGACTCGCCGCTGGAACCGGCGAAGGCGGCACGGAGTTTGCCCCCGCGACGCGGTGGGACCGATGCCGATGCCGTACCGGCGCCGAGCGGCGTACGGTTCGTCGCGCTGCTGCACGCCGCCAGCAGGCCCCCGCCGATCACCGCCCCGGCTGCCGAGCCGATGGTGCGCAGCAGCATGGATCTGCGGGATATCTGAGGTGCGCTCACAATGTCCTCACTCAAAGCGGGCAGGGGGCAGGAACCGGCGACAGTGACGCACCGACACGACGTTGGCCAGATGCGCCGGGCGCTGGCGGCGCCATCCTAAAATGAAACGATAACGCTTTTCAATAACCAAGGTGGCGATCGAGCGGTGCCCAGGCGAGCACGCCCCAGCCGGAGCCCTGCGCCGAGGCGGTGGCGGTGGTCGGCGTCTCGTCCGCAGCGCGGGCAGTCAACCCGAGTTGAGGCGTTCGTCAGCATCCGCAGCACCGGCGTCGGGCGTGGGCGTGTTCCTTGACCGCCCGCCCGAGGCCAGCTCCGTCGGAACGCACTGGCCTCGGCCTATCAGTCGTTGAGGCGCAGGCGCCCGGCGCATTTATGTGAGGTCAGGCGTCAGATTCACCGTCGCGGACGCCTCCGGGGAACGCACTCCATTCCGGGGCAGTGAATCACAGGCGGGACGATGCGGATGCTTGGAGTCACGCGGCGCCACGGCCCCGCAGTTCAGCAGGGCACTCTCGGCGCAGTCACCGGATGGCGTCCCGCCAGGTGCAACACCGTTGCTTTTGGCGGGAAGTTGGGCTGTCAAGGGGCCCATCCGTCAGGGATCACTTCGGTGTGGAGGCTGTATTTCTGGGCCTCCGTGGTGTAGGCGATCTCCGCCCCGCACTCCAGCCGGAGCCGGTTAAGGATCCGCTGGACCGTGTGCCGCTGCTTCGGCGGCGCTTCCAGATCCCCCAGCAGCCACTCGTCGATCGTCTTCTTGAACGGGTCCAACCGGGGAGAAGCCCGCACTGGAGCCTTCCGCGGCCCTGGGGACCGGGGACGCCAGGGCCTCGCGTACCAGGCGGCGGTGGACGCCGTACTTGCGGGCCAGCGCCCGCATCGACAGCCCCTCCTGCCACGAGTCGCGGCGGATCCGCAGGAACAGCTCTTCCCTCGACAACTCCATCCGGCATCGCCCCCACACGGTGGCCCACCACGACCCTCCCACCACCCGCTGCCCGGTGGGGCCAGATCAGACCGGAACAACCCCCCAACGCTCCCGTACGCCCCCACAAGTGGGGCCACTTCAAACCGGGCGGATTCTAGCGATCATCGCAACACAGTGATCATTGCAGTGTTGCGACGAGCTTAGCGAAGAGGTCCGCAGGGGTTTGCCAGTCGAGCGTCCGGCGGGGTCGGCTGTTGAGTTCGGCGGCGACGAAGGCGAGGTCTTCGGCGCTGAAGATGGACAGGTCGGTGCTCTTGGGGAAGTACTGGCGCAGGAGTCCGTTCGTGTTCTCGTTCGAGCCGCGTTGCCAGGGACTGGCGGGCTCGCAGAAGTAGACCGGGATGCCGGTGGCGCGGGTGAACTCGTCGTGGCGGGCGAGCTCGCTGCCTTGATCCCACGTCAGGGAGTGGGCCAGGTCGGTGGGGAGTGCGGCGAAGGTGTGCACGAGCGCGTCGCGGACGTGCTCGGCGGTGCGGCCGTTGGGAAGGTGCAGGAGTTTGACGTAGCGGGTGGTGCGGTCGACCAGGGTGCCGATCGCGGAGCGGTTGCCCCGGCCGACGATGAGGTCGCCCTCCCAGTGGCCGGCCACCTGGCGGTCGGCGACCTCCGCCGGGCGATGGCTGATCAGGGTGCCGGGATCGATGAACCTGGTGGCGCGCTGATCAGCCCGCCGGCGGCGTCGGCGAGCGGGTCGGCCCGTGCGCAGAGCGCCGGAGGTTCGCTCCAGCCCGCCGCGGTGCGGCAGGTAGATCGCCTGGTAGATGGTCTCGTGCGCCAGGTGGCGCTCCGGCTCGTCCGGGAAGGCAGAGCGCAGAGCCTGGCTGATCTGCTCAGGGCTCCAACGCCGGTCCAGGCGCTGCTGGATGAACTCCTTCAGCTCCGGGTCGCGCCGCATCTTGCCCTCCTTCGAGCGTGCGCGACGCACGCCCGCTCGGCGCTGGGCCTGGAACGGGTGGTACTTGCCGGTGCGCGGGTCCTGGTTGCGGCGCACCTCCCGGCTGATCGTGGCCGGGCTCCGCCCGAGCTCCCGGGCGATTGCGCGCAGCGAGTTCCCGGCCTGGAGCAGATCAGCGATGACGATCCGCTCGTCCTCGGACAAGAACCGGTCCGAAGTTCCGCCGGTACTGCGCTCCTCGGTGATCGGCGCGTAGGTGCGTTCGCGCCCGGTCCGATCGACTTCCGTGCGTCCGTACCGCCACCGGGTGCCGGTCCTGCGGTTGATCCCCACCTCGCGGCACGCCGCCGAGTTGCTCATCCCCTGCGCCATGAGGCGAAGGTATTGGTCACGTTTGTCCGCCAGCGGAGCGGGCCCGCGCTTCTTCGATGTTCGCCGCGACTTGGCCATCGCAACACCCCTGTGGGTCAGGCGTTGCAACCACCTATAGAACCCAAGCCGGAAAGTGGAGCCGAATCAGACCGTTAAAGCCACGAGGCGCCGATCGGACAGAGAGGCTGGCTCTTCCTAGTCCACTCGCAGCTGGCGAAGGTACTGACGGTGGCCGGGTCGGCGTTTGGGTTGGCGTCGAAGCCGAACGTCCGCGGCAGCGCAAACAGACCCGGCGTTGGTGTCAGGCCAGATTGGCGTTGTGGGTGAGGATGGCCACCTGGGTGCGGTTGGCGGCGTCGAGTTTGGTCATGATGCGGCCGATGTGGACTTTCACCGTGGACTGGCTCATATAGAGGTGGCGCGCGATCTCCGCGTTGCTCATGCCCTGGGCGACGGCTACTGCGACCTCGCGTTCACGTGGAGTGAGGGCCTCCAGCCGGGACCTCGCCGCCTGGGCGGAGGCGCGGGAGGAGAACTCGGTGAGCAGCTTGGTGGTGATCTTCGGCGAGAGCATTGCCTCGCCCTGCGCCAGGACGTGGACTGCGCGGGCGAGTTCGCGCGGCGGGGTGTCTTTGAGTAGAAAACCCGCCGCGCCGTTCCGCAGGGCGGTGTAGACGTACTCGTCCAAGTCGAAGGTGGTGAGGACGGCCACTGCCGGGGCTTCGGGCAACGCGGTGATACGCCGGGTCACCTCCAGTCCGTCGACGCGGGGCATCTGGATGTCGGTGAGCACCACATCCGGGCGATGGCGGGCGACGAGTTCCGTGACGGCCGATCCATCGCCGCTCTCGGCAACGACCTCGATCTCCGGGTCCGCGTCCAGGACGAGCCGGATGCCTGAGCGCACCAGCTCCTCGTCGTCCAGCAGAACCACCTTGACGCTCACGCCGCAACCTCATCCGTACCCAGGGGGAATACCGCCCGGACACGGTACCCGCCGTCGTCTGTCCCGCCCGTGCGCAGTGTTCCCCCGGCCAGGGTGACGCGCTCCCGCATACCGATCAGCCCGTAACCGGCTCCCGGGACGGCGACGATGTGGCTGCCGGCCCCGCGCCGGTTGGTGACGGTGACCTCGAGTCGGTCCTCCGCCACGTCGAGCGTGACGCGTATCGCCGCGTGCGGAGCGTGCTTGGTGGCATTGGTCAGGGCCTCCTGGACCACGCGGTAGGCGGCCCGGCCCACGGCTCCGGAGACCTCCGGGAGCGGATCGGGGAGGTCCGCCCGGAGGTTCGCCCCTGCCGCGACGGCGTCGTCCACCAGCGTGGCGATGCCGTCCAGGGTGGGCGACCCTGAACCGTGATCCATCGGTTGGTGGACCCTCAGCACCTTGAGCACCTCACGGAGTTCGGACAGAGCGCTAGCGCTGGTACGGCGGATCACCTCGGCGATCTGTGCCGTCCGATCGTCCGGAGCGCTCACCGACAGGCCGCCGGCCTGCAGGGAGATCACGCTGACCCGGTGCGCGACCACATCATGCATCTCCCTTGCGATACGACGCCGTTCCGCCTCGACCGCGCGTTCGGCGAGCAGATCCCGCTCGCGTTCCGCCTGCTCGGCCCGGTCCCGCAGGCTGGCGAGCAGTGCACCCCGCTGGAACACCCACAGTCCCAGCAGCACCGAGGCTGCCACGGCGAGCAGCGGTATGACCACGACGTACGCGAGCCGGTCCGCGCTTCCGGCGAGCGCCCGGTAGTAGCCGGGGATCATCGCGAGGCTGAGAAGTCCGCTCGCGATCCAGAGCCGCCGGCCCGGCCCCCAGCGCCGGGCCGCCGTGTACCCGGCGACGCAGGCCATCCCGCTCACCGCACCGGTGAAGGCCACCGTCACCGTCGCGGCGACCGCCAGCCACGGGAACCGCCTGCGCACCAGCAGCGCCGGAGCACAGACAACGAGGGCACACACGGCGAGCAGCGCAGACGCCGCATGGTGTACGCCCTCCAGGACGATGGCGGTGACCAGCAGGTCAAAGCAGAGCGACCGGAACCGGCCGCCCCACCAGCCCAGCCACCCGCGGGGCCGGGTGGGGGCAGCGCCCGGCGACGCTTCCGGACTCTCCATGTCCTCGTCCCTTTCCGTCCCGGCTTTCCCCTCCGATCAAACGTCCCGCCGGGAAAGGACCAAGGCGCTTCCGGTCAGCAGCAGGGCCGTCAGTGCCAGCAGCGGCAGGGCCTCGTAGCCGTGCTCGGCTGCCCCCGCTTCGACCAGCCGCTTGGCCGCGGTGAACGGTACCACCCGTGGATCGAGGCGAAGGGCGGCCACCAGCAGCGGCTCGACCACCGCCGGCCACAGCACGGCGATGCACAGCGCGGCAACCGCGTTCCTGGTCAGCCCGGCGACCGCCAGGCCCACCAGCCCGGTCAGCGTGACGTACAGGACGGTGGCGCCCGCCGCTGCCAGCGCCCGATGCGAGTCGGGGGCTGTCTGGCCGATGGTCAGCACGCCCAGGTAGTCCACTGCGGCGGCGACCCCGGCGGTCCCCGCGCCCACGGCGGCCACCACCAGTGCCTTCGCGGCCACGATCCAGGCCGGCGAGCGGAGGGTGAGCACCGTTGTGGTGATCGTCCGGTGGCGGTATTCCATACCGAAGGTGTTCACCCCGAGGGCCGCGATCAGCACCGCGGTGAGCAAGGGCATCAGGGACAGCTCCTTGATGAACTGCTGGGTGCCGGTGAGACCGGTCCGGCCGTCGGCCAGGGCGAAGCAGAGCTGGAGCACGACCACAAGGCCGCTCAGCACCCAGGTCGACCGCAGGGTGCGCAATCCCACCCAGGTGTAGCGGAGGGCCGGGAGGACAGGGCCCGGAGAGCTGGACACGCTGGCGCTCATGCCGCCGCCTTCCTCTCCAGCTCGCGCTGCCCGGCACTGTACTGGCCGGCCTCGGCGGTGGCGGCAAGGAATGCCTCTTCCAGACTGCTCTCGCGGGTGTGCAGCTCACGCACCCGTACTCCGGCACGGGCCGCGACCTCCCCCACCCGGTCGGCGTCCAGGCCGTCGACGACGACCGTGTCCGGTCCCTCCCGGCGAGCGGTCGCGCCCTCCGCGCCCAGCCCCGTCAGCAGGGCTTCCGCGTCTGATGTGCGCACCACCACCTCCGAGCGGGTGTACGCGGCGATGAACTCCCGTACCGACTGGGACGCGATCAGCCTGCCCCGCCCGATCACGACCAAGTCGTCGGCGGTCAGCGCCATTTCGGACAGCAGATGAGAGGAGGCGAAGACAGTACGGCCCTCCTCGGCCAGGTCGCGCAGCAGGGCCCGGGTCCAGTGCACCCCCTCCGGGTCGAGGCCGTTCACCGGTTCGTCCAGAACGAGGTACTCGGGGTCGCCGAGCAGGGCGGTGGCCAGCCCCAGCCGCTGGCGCATGCCGAGGCTGAAGCCGCCGGCCCGGCGGCGGCGGACGTCGTCCAGGCCAACCAGCGACAGCACCTCCCGCACCCGCCGCTCGCCGATTCCCGCCCCGGACGCCACCATCCGCAGATGGTGATACGCGCTGCGGGCGGGATGCACCGCCCCGGGATCGAGCAGCACTCCCACCGTGCCCACCGGGTCGGCCAGTTCACGATAGGTACGGCCGCCGAAGGTGGTCAGCCCCGCGCCGTGCTCCAGGCCGAGCATCAGCCTCATGGTGGTGGACTTACCAGCGCCGTTGGGGCCGAGGAACCCGGTGATGGCACCGGGCCGCGCGGTGAAGGAGAGGCCGTCGACGGCGACCGTCTCCCCGTAGCGCTTGCTGAGTCCCTGCACAGTGATCATCGCTCTCCTCACCAGAAAAGCAGCGGACGTGGCGGGCGGATTGTCAGTGCGCCCACCCCGACGAACCCTGCAAGCCTCTGCCGGACCCGCAGGCCGCCGCGTCACGCGATCGGTCAGCCCGCCTACGACTTTCGTCCAACAGGGAGCAGCGGAAAGGGCGACGTCCCGCCGGGGCTGATCGCACAGCATGGAAGCAGCCGGATCCACCCAGCGCCTCGGTGCAATCGGTTTCTCGTTGCCGCCCCGAGTGGGCGTCGGCGGCAACCGTGAGCAAGAGCCGAGTCGGCAGCCCGCTCGTTACCGCGAGCCCGGCCGAGCCACGGCATCGTCAACGCGACGACACGAAGGTGTCAGAGCGCGACCGTACGCCGCGGCAGTCACACATACATAGCGAGACACTCCACAGAGAAGGACACGCTGTCATCATGCACTCCATCGCCGCGCTCGTAATGATTGTGCCGTTCGTCGTCTATTGCATCTGCATCGTCAGTGCGCTGCGGGGCGCGGTGACTTCGAGGCTGCAGTTGCTCGCCAAAGTAGTGTGGGTTGTAGCGATCTTCGCACTACCGTTTGCGGGCAGCCTGCTCTGGCACCTGGTGGGCAAGAAGTCCGCACTGGTCTGAGCAGCGACAGGGCTCGAGGAGGTCGTGGCCCTGACGGGGCGCCGCCCATCGTGGCCGGCTTCGAGGGGTCCGGGGTGGTCCTTCTCGGGTGGGTCCACCTCTCCGCCTGACGCACGAGGCCCGGCTGACCCTTGACGACGACCGGCGGATGGGCGGCGTCCATACTCTCAGCCAGGGCGAGGATGCGGGCGAGGGCCGGACCACGCGCGGTGAAGTCGCTGATGTCCCGCGGCAGCGGCAGGAAACCTGGCGGTGCCGGGTCGATAGCCGGGCGCGGGCGGGGCCTGCCGATGCCAGCGGCCCGCTCCAACTGTTCGCTGTCAGCGGTGCTCAGCTCCAGCGCCCGGGTCAGGGCTTGGACGGTGCGGCGCTGAGGTCCGCGGGTGCGGCCTCGTTCCATGTCAGTCAGTGCGCGGACACTCACCCCCGCCGCATGCGCATGTTGTTCCTGGCTGAGCCGGGCGCGGGTGCGAAACTCGCGCAGGAGTCGCCCGAACTCGCCGGTGGAAGGCCTCGTGGTGGTCACGGTGCGGTCCCCCATGTCCGCGCGCCTCGACCGGGGCGCGTGCTGCCTGGCAGAAGTATGCCCTCAGGTCACTTCTGCCGGTAGGACTTCCTGGCGGCTGACAGGCACGTGATGGTGGACTCGGTGAGGATCTCCTGCGAGCCCGGGGGAACACCCGCTGGGGTCTGGGGGGTGCTCCTGTTCGCACCGCTGTCGGCGGTGTGCTGGATGAGAAGAGTAATTCCATGGAGAGAATCAAGCACCCAGCCTACCGTTGGGTGGGCATGCCGTGCTACGTCTGCTGCGATCGCGCTCGGCCCGATAGCCGGTCCCCCGAGACCGGCCGTGGGGTCTCGCCAGGCCGGCGTCGCGGCCGGACCACCACCCGGGTCTGCCTCTGCCCCGAGGGCGCGCGACCGCCCGTGCGGGGATGGGGGTCCGTATGTCGTCGTTGGCGTTGCCGGCACGTCCGAGGGCCTACCGGTCCGCGCACGGCGAGCAAGCGTCTCACGGCGGCGGCAGGCTCATCCCCCTGGATTCGTCCGACGACGCCAGCCTGACGAAGACCGCGGACGACCCAGGCCTTTTCCTGCCCGGATACCGAACGCCGTGTCTCTCCAGGGGGCAGTGGTGGCCGCAAGTCCTTCACCGTCTGTGCCACATACGTTCGACTCCGTAAGTCGTGTTGCCTTCCTTGGCCGAGGAAATGTGAGCGGATATGGCCGAGGGGCTCACAGGTTGCGATATTCGACGCCCAGGACCTGGTGTGTCGTGGGCTGGAGAGGGTCCTGTGCGACAGCCCGGGGTGGCGGGTGATCGCTGCCGTGCGCAGCCTGACGGAGTTCTCTGACACCGACCACCGCCCGGACATCGTGCTCTATGACCCGGCGAACTCCGCTGATGCCTGTGTCGCCGATTCGGCGGCCGACCTCCTCGGACACCCCCAAGCAAGGTCCACCTCGTCCTGGACGGCCACTCCGGCCGCCGCTCCCGCAAGGTGCGCAACTGGCTGAACAGCCACCCGAACCGGATCGAGTTGCACTTCCTGCCGGGGCATGCGCCCGAGCTGAACCCGACGAACTCGTCAACGCGGATCTCAGGCGAAGTCTCCCCGCCACAGCCGCGCCTGCAACCAGGCCCGGCCTGCTGCCGAGAAGCGCGGATTCGTCTTGAGTTTCGGATCAATAACACAAGGAAAGTCACCGCGCGCGTAAGACCACAACTGGAGCTGGGAGAGGGACGTGTCCGAGTGCACCAGTGAACGTCAACGACAGCGTCCTGAGCGTGCCTGTGAAGGGCTTACGCATCAGGTGGTGTCGACAGAAAGGGTCCGCGTGGCCGTATACACCAGGGACACGGTCGTACGCGCCGGGCTGCTCAGCTTTCTACGGCAGCACCGGCGACTGGCAGGGATCGACACCACAGCCAGGACCGAGGAAGCGGATGTTGTGGTGGTTGCCGTGGAGACCGCAGACGGCTCCACCCTGCAGATGCTGCAGGATCTGCGTGCGGACTCCGAGGCACACTTCCTCCTCATCGTCAAACGGCAGTGGAGGATCGAGATCTCGGCAGCGCTCGACTGCGGAGTGCGTGCGATGCTGTGGCACTCAGACTTCTCTCCCGAAGAGTTCACCTCAAGAATCCTGTCCGCCGCGCAAGGAGGCGCCTCCCCACACGCACCCGAGATCGACCTGACACGCCAGGTCCAGGAACACCAGCGCGAGGTCTGCGCCCCGACGGGCCTGCCCCCTTCCGGGGCCACCGACCGGGAAAGGGACGTTTTGCGCCTGCTCGCCACCGGCCTCGAACTCGCCGAGATCGCAGCAGAGTTGTGCTATTCCGAACGCACCATCAAGTACATCCTCTACGGAACCATGAAACGCTGGGGACTCCGCAACCGAGCGCACGCCGTCTCCTATGCCATACGCATCGGCCTCATCTGACGGGCCGAGCCCCCGCCCCTCATCGCGGACACCGTAGAGCAATCAGAGAACATGGCGCCTCGCTCCTCGACGACCGCGGAGCACCAGGACTGTGCGCCGGGGCCTGCACCGCAGTCACCCTTGTCTTGAGGCTCTGAGCAGTGCTGATCGCCTTACCTACCCGCATCGCCTTCCGCCGAACATGGCAAGTCCGATGTGTTCCCTGTACGAATGGGCATCACGAGTGCCATGCCGTACAGGGAACATCCAGGTCAAGACAGAGGGACATCAAGCCCCGGCAGTGTCGGACCAAGGCGGGTGGTCTCGGGCCACGTAGGCATTGGCTGCCCCAGGGCCCTTGGCACCACTCGTACGGTGAGAATGCACATGCGAACAGTCATCGTGGGAGCGGGCCCCGCAGGCATGACCTGCGCGTGGAAGCCGCTGCCACGGTGCTGGCGGCGGCCGCCGAGCCAGCCGGCCGCTACAACCGCCGGCACGGCCTGCTCGACGACTCCCCCGCTACGGCCTCGCCACCTCCCGGGCCGAGGCGCTCCAATCGGCCGCAGTAGAGCCGCCCCTGAGCCGGGCCGGGCGGGTAGAGCAGCGACTGCTGGCGGCTGCATGCCTGACGGGACACCCTCCGGCCGTGCCGCTGCTCCACCAACGCCGGATATGGAGAGGTTGTTCGCTGCCAACGTGATGCAGCCGCCGACGGTCGGCCCTCATCTTCTCTTCGGCGCCAGGGGCCCGGCTGGACGGACGGCTTCCGCGACGGCGGCCGTGGCACATTCAGCTCTCGGCGGCGTGACGGATCGCGTCCAGGACGATGTGGGCGATGTGTTCGTCGGTGAGGGAGTACTCGATCTCACGGGCCCTGCGGTGCGCGGTGACGATCCGCGCGGTGCGCAGCACCCGCAGGTGCTGGGAGACCAGGGGCTGGCTCACCCCGAGGGCGTTGACGAGTTCGTAAACGCGCCGGTGTCCGCCGGAGAGTTCGCGCACGATCCCCAGGCGGACAGGGGCGGCCAGCGCACGCAGGAGTTCGCTGGCGGCCTGCAGATCGGCCAGCGGTTCATCGGGGCCTGAATCCATCGCCACATGCATACCTTAGTACATGGCAATGGAAATCGATGCCATTCGGTGAGGCCCGGAAGCCGCAAGGGCGAGCCGGAGGCATCGCGCCCCCAGGCCCGCCCCGGTTGTGGCTGCGCCCGTCAGTGGTCGTCCCAGTGGTCCTCGTGGCTGGCGTGGCGGTGCCCGTCGTGGATGTAGTCGACGTGGTCCTCGTGCGGCACGGCCACATGACCGCACCCCGCCCCGTGACGGTGTTCATGGTTCTGGTGGACCTCGTGCTCCGCGGTCGCGCACTCGTCCACGTGGTCGTCGTGCACCCGGTGGATGTGGCTGTCATGCACGTAGTCCACGTGATCGCCGTGCGGGATCGCGACGTGCCCGCAGCCCTCTCCGTGGGCGTGCGGATGGTCTTCGTGGGTGCGGTGCAGCGTTGCGGCAGACATCAAGGACTCCCTCTCCCGTGGGGTGCCACGCCGGCCATGAGACGTGCGTCCAACGGCGGCACGGCTACTCGGTACGCGTACAGGAATCAGCATATAGCTATGTCTGCATGTATTGGCAAGTGTGACATGCGGGCCTGGTAGGCCCTCACGTCGCGGTTCCACAGTCTCGGTCGGACCCTCTACCGGCTATAGCAACCGAACCCGGGCCGGGTCGTAGGTGTAGCCGACTCGGCGGACCGTCACGATGGCGTCTCGGTATGCCGGGCCCAGCTTGCGCCGGAGTCTGGAGATATGGACGTCCACCGTGCGGGCGTCCCCCACGGCGGGTTGCCCCCATACCTGGTTCAGCAATTGCTCGCGGCTGTGAACTCGCCGCGGATGCGCCACAAGATGCGCGAGAAGTTCGAACTCCAGGTAGGCCAAGGACAGAAGCCGACCGCCAACCGAAGCCGTCCGCCGCTCCCGGTCAACGACAACGCCAGGCACCGGCGTTGCGGACTGCGGGTCGGCCTGCGGGACGACGCGAGCGGCGACCTCCTCCGCCCAATCGCCTCGCCGATCCTGATGATCCGGCACGGACTGCCGGTACAGGCAGGCCCGGTGATGCATGCGCTGGGAACGGGTGTAGCGGACCAGCATGATTCCTTATCTTTCTTCGCGGCTTCGCTACGGTCATTCGCAGGATCGGGAGGCCCGGGGGTCCGACGGGCAATCGACTCGACGTGTCTCCGCGGCCGTGGCCGGACGGCCTGGTCGTCAGGCGTGGTCGTGCTCGCAGGACTCGTCGATGCCGTACGTGTCCCATGCGGGAAAGGGGTCGGACAGGGCCGCCGACTGCTGTTGTTCGGCGTCGGAGAGCAGACACGAGTTGAGAGCCTCGTGCAGAGCGTCAGGCCGAAGATCGGTGCCGATGAAGACCAGTTCCTGGCCTTGGGCTGCGGAGGCGGCACGGGCGCCGGAGGGTTCGAAGCGGGCGACGGCACCGGCCTGGGACCACAGGCCCGTCACGTGCGGGCGGGATGCCAGGAGGAAGAACCCCTTGGAGCGCAAGAGGGTGCCGTAGGCACCGCTGTCGAGGCCACTGGTGACGAAGTCCCACAGGCGGGCGGGGTGGAAGGCGCGGCCGGACCGGAAGACGGTGGAGGAGATGCCGTACTCCTCGGTTTCGGGGGTGTGGTCGCCGTTGAGTTCCATGACCCAGCCGGGCGCCTGCTGGGCCCGTTCCAGATCGAACCGGCCGGTGCCCAGGACCTCCTGCGGGGCGACCCTGCCGTGCTGGGCCGTGATGATCCTGGCGGCCGGGTTGAGGCGGGACAGTGCCGCGGACAGCCGGGCGACCTGCGGCGCCTCGACGAGGTCGGTCTTGTTCACCACGATGACGTCGGCGAACTCCACCTGGTCCATGAGCAGGTCGCTGTCGGTGCGCTCGTCGTCCTCGTACTGGTCGAGGCCGCGTGTGGTGAGTTCGTCGCCGCCTGCCAGTTCGGGCAGGAAGTTGGCGGCGTCGACCACGGTGACCATGGTGTCGAGACGTGCGACATCGCCGAGGGTGGCGCCGTCGTCGCGGGGGAAGGCGAAGGTGGCGGCCACGGGCATCGGTTCGGAGATGCCGCTGGACTCGATGAGCAGGTAGTCGAAGCGGCCCTCGCGCGCCAGCCGGTCCACCTCCTCCAGCAGGTCGTCGCGCAGGGTGCAGCAGATGCAGCCATTGGTCATCTCGACCAGGCGTTCCTCGGTACGCGAGAGAGCGGCGTCGCCATCACGGACGAGAGCGGCGTCGATGTTGATCTCGCTCATGTCGTTGACAATGACCGCGACCCGCAGGCCGTCGCGGTTGTTGAGTACGTGGTTCAGCAGGGTGGTCTTCCCCGAGCCGAGGAACCCGGACAGGACCGTGACCGGCAGGCGTTCTCTCATGGCGCGATCAGCCTTCGGGGAGCAGCAGGCCGCGCTCGTAGGCGCGTACGAGCCGGCGCGGGACCTGGTACTCGCGCCCGTCGATGGTGATCGGGACGAGGTCTGGCGTGCTCGCCTTCCATTGGGCCCGCCGGTGACGGGTGTTGCTGCGGGACATCTTGCGCTTGGGCACGGCCATGACGCTGCTCCTCGGGTGAAATGGTGACCGCTCAACGGTACATGCAAGTGGATTTCATTTTCAAATTGAGGGGATGCGCGTTCTGTGCTGCTCGAAAAGCCATCGCAGGTGGCGAGGTGTGGTCGGCTCGCCGGGATCACATCGGTGTGATCGTGTCCTTGCGGAACGAGGTGGCTCGGAGGTGGGTGTTCGTACCGTCGGTGCTGCCCCGCCGCGGGGCAACGGATGATGCGGAACGACTCGCGCCATGCGAAAGGGGGGTCCGCAGGTAGCCGGTACGGCCCGAGAGAATTGGCCGTTCCCGACGCTTACTGCCGACCGCCAGGGACCTGCGTCGCATTTCTCATTGAGCCTGTGGTTGCCGCTGAGCGCAGTCCGGGCAGATGCCACTGAGTTCGACGGTGTGCCGGACGTCGGCGAATCCGGAGGTTCCCGCGATCTTTTCCGCCCAGCTCTCCACAGGCCCGGATTCGACGGGCAGGCTGAGACCGCACTCCGTGCACAGCAGGTAGTGGCGATGGTCGGGGCCTGGGCGGTAGCGGAAAAGGCGTTCACCTTTGGTGTCCCGTACGACGTCGGCGCGTCCGGCCTCGGCGAGGGCGGCCAGGGTGCGGTAGACCGTGGACAGCCCGACAGGCGACCCACCGGACACCAGACGTTTGTGCAGAGCCTGGGCGCTGACGAAGTCCCCCGCCGCGACCAGGTCGCGCAACACGATTTCGCGTTGCTGCGTCGGGCGACCGATCACCGCCACTTCCCGCGAAGGCTCGGTGTGAGGTCGGTTGCTTGACATCACCGGGCTTTCCCTAAGGTCTCCGCAGGGGCTGCGGTGCGAGTGGGCGAATGGGTCGGGGGCCGTGCGGTCATGCCGCACTTCCATCGGCAAGCGTCTTGGCCTTGTATATCTGGCGTGCCCAGCGGACCGTGTGGGCCAGGACGTAGGCGGTGAAGGCGAAGGCGGTCACGAAGAAGCCGACGGGCCAGTTCGTCTGATAGGCCGCGGCGATCGACGCCCAGGCGATCAGCAGTGCGATCACGACCGACAGCGCGATGGCGCGCAGCGGTTGGCTGGTGACACGGCGGGCCGCGGCCGCGGGCCCGACCATGAGGCTGAACATCAGCAGGGCGCCGACCACCGGCACGGCTGTGGTGGTGGCCAGGGCGACAACCACGAGGAAGGCCATGTCTATGCGGTGGTTGCGGATGCCGCGTGCCGCTGCGATTTCGGGCACCACCGAGGTGAGCAGGAGTGGCCGGTAGAGCACGGCGACCGCGCCCAGGCACAGCGCGCCGAGCAGCGCGGTGAGACCGATCTCGTTGCCGCTCACCCCCAGTACCTCGCCGAAGAGCAACGAGTAGATCTCGGGGGCGTATTCGGTGCTCCAGCTGAGGAAGAGCGACCCCGTACCGAGCATCACCACCAACGCCAGGGCGGTCACCACGTCATGACGGCCGCGTCGTCCGAGCATGCCGATGCCCAGCGAGGCGGCGAGTGCGAACACCCCCAGTCCGACGATGGTGTTGAGCCCGAGCAGGCTGGCTCCGGCCGCCCCCGCGAAGGCGGCCTCCGGCACGGCGTGGGCGACGAACGCCGATCCACGCAGGACGACGAAGAATCCGACTATGGGGGCGACGAGAGCGACGACGGTCGCCACGACCCAGGCGTTGAGCATGTAGTCCGCGAACATGTCAGCCTTGCCTCGCCGTCGCCAGTGGTTGTCCCGTGACCGGTGGCCCGAGACGTTGTCGGGTGCGGACTGCCCGGAACCGGCTGCCGAGGTCGGCGAGCAGATAGACGGCGAAGAGCACGGCCACCACGCAGAAGCTCACCGGCCACCCCTTACCGGCCGGCGGCCAGCGGTAGCTGTCGTAGGCCATGACGATGCCGGCCCAGGTCGACACCACCCCGACGCCGCCGGCCAACACCATCGCCATGGCCGGACGCTTGGTCAGCCGCAGCGCGGTCGCGGCGGGCCCGATCAGCAGTGCGGAGCTGAGGATCGTGCCCACCGTCACCGAGGACAGCGCCGCCGACAGCGCCAGGAGCATCAGGAAGGCGAAGCCCAAAGCCCGCAGCGGCACACCGCGGGCCGCCGCCAGCTCCGAGCTGACCGAGCTGAGCAGCAGTGGGCGGTACAGCAGGGCGAGGAGCGCCAGGCACACGACGCTGAGCAGGATCATGGCCGGTACGGTGATGCCGTTGAGCGCGAACAGGGAGCCGAACAAGATGGTGATGGTCACACCCGTCGTGCTGTTGACGATCGTCTCGAAGTAGAGGAGCAGGGCAGACAGGCCGAGCGCTGTGCTCAGCACGAGGCCGGTCGCCACATCCCGGCCGCTGCGTCGCTGCGCGCCGACCAGCTCCATCGCTCCGGCGACGATGAAGCCGCTGGTGACGAAACCCCACAGGGGGGTGATGCCGACCAGGAATGCGGCGGAGCCGCCAAGGGTGCCCAGGGCGCTCAATGCGTGCCCGGCGAACGACTGGCCGCGCAGTACGGTGATCACCCCCACTGCCCCGGAGACGAGCGCGACGCACGCCCCGGCGAGGATCGCCGTGCGCACCGGGTCGCTGTGGAAGAAGCCCGGGGCGAAAACCGCGTGAAGGACGCCTTCCATCACCTCATCACCGCCTCTCCGTCGACGCCTCGGCGGCGGGGTGTCCCGACTGCCGGGGAATCGCGTCGAGCGAAACGCTCGCCCCCGAGACGACCAGGACTCGCCCATCGACCCGAAGGACGTTTACCTGGTGGCCGTAGAGCTTGCTCAGCACCTCGGTGCGCACCACCTCGTCGGTCGTCCCCACCGCCACCCGGCCACCGGCCACATACACGACCCGGTCCATCACGGGCAGCAGAGGGTTCATGTCGTGCGCGGAGAGCAGGATCGCGATGCGTTGCTGCTTCGCGATGCGGGCGAGGAGGTCGACGATCTCCTGCCCGCTGCGGATGTCGAGGTTGGCCAGGGGCTCATCCATGAGCAGCAGCCGCGGGCGGCTGATGAGCGCGTGGGCGATCAGCACGCGCTGCTGCTCGCCGCCGGAGAGGTTTCCGACCCGGGCGTCGGCGAGCGCCGTCGCACCGACGGCGTCGAGCATCTCCTCGACGAGCTGCCCACGCTGCCGGGACGGCATGCGCAGTCCCACCTTCTCGCCGTCCACTCCGAGGGCGACCAGGTCGCGGGCGCGCAACGGCGCATCGGAATCGATCAGCACTTTCTGCGGGACGTAGCCGAACGAACGGTTGCGCCGGGCCAGCGGCCGGCCGTCGAGCAGGACCTCGCCTTCCGCTGGTGCCAGCAGTCCCATGATGGTCCGCAGGATCGTCGTCTTGCCGGCACCGTTGGAGCCGATGAGGCCGGTGAACTCGCCCGGGCCGAGCGAGAAGCCCACCTCGTCGAGAATCTGCCGTCCTCCCCGCCACATGCTGACGCCTTCAAGGGCGAGGACGTCACCGCGTCGTATCTCGTCGCCGGTCATCACAGGGTCGGGGCCGACTCGCCGTTGGCCAGGGCGTTCTTCAGCGCGGAGACCTCGGCGTTCATCCAGGACTGGTAGGTGTAGCCAGGGGTCGGCATGGTCTCGTAGACCCCGACGACCGGGATGTTGTTCTGCTTGGCCAGCGCCATCAGCGACTGGGTCAGGGAGTCGGTCACCTGCTGGTTGTAGACGAACACCTTCGCCTTGTGCTGGGTGAACAGCGCCTTTTCAGTGGCGACGTCCTGCGGCGAGGGATCGGTGCCGTTCATCACGTCGGCCTGAAACGCCCAGGGGGTCAGGTTCTTGATGCCGGCCGCGTCGAGCAGGTAGTCGGCGACCGGCTCGGTCGTGGCCACCGGTGCGCCCGGAAATGCGCTCTTGAGCTGCACGATCGCCTGGTTCCAGGACTGGAGCGAGTTGTCGAACTTGGTGACGTTCGCGTCGAAGTACGCCTTGTGCGACGGGTCTATCTGCGACAGACCGGCGGCGACGGCCTTCGCCACCGCGGGCATCGTCGTCGGCTTGAACCACAGATGAGGGTTCGGGGTGGAATCCGGCAGGCCGAGCAGCTTCTGGACGTCTATCACCTGGCGGTTGGAACTGCTGGATGCCTGCTCGATCTTGTCCATGAAGTCGTCGTAGCCGACCCCGTTCTGGACGATGAGCCGGGCGGAGCTGACGGTGTGCGCGACCTTGGGGTTCGCCTCGAAGGTGTGCGGGTCCGTGCTCGGGTTGCTCATGATCCCGGTCACCGAGACGTACTGACCGCCGATCTGGCTGGCGACATCGGCGTACTCGTTCTCCGCCGCGACCACCTGGATCTTCTGGCCGGTGGACGCGTTGCCGCCGGTCTTCGGCGAAGAAGACGAGCACGCGGTGGCCGTTACGGCCGTCAGAGCCGCGACAAGCGCGATCCGTGCGGACGATCGGGCGGGGCGTGAGGCCGGCGTGGCGGACATACAGGGCTCCTTCGAACGATGCCGACAGACGGCCGCACAGCGGCACGCTCCGACGGCCTGACGGGTGTCGGCAACAGTAGATGGCAATGATTTTCATATCAATCAGAAATGAAAATCATTGCCATCCCTTGACCGCCAGGGGACCCTATGGCGACCTCGCGCCACCCGTCACGGCACCGACTGACGTTGCACGGAGTCCGGCTGCCAGCTGCTCCTCCGCACACCCGGCAGCTCGCCGGCGTGGGCCATCTCGCGCAGCCGGATGCGGGAGAGGCCGAACGCGCGCAGGTGGCCCCGGGCCGGCCGTCGACGGAGTCGCGGTTGCGGACGCGGGTGGCGCTGGCGTCGCGCGGCTGGCGCCGCAGCTCCCGCTGCGCGGCCTCCCCGTCCGCGTCGGAGGTGTGCGGGCTTGCGATCAGCGCCTTGAGCTCCGCGCGGCGCTCGGCGTACCGGGCGACGACCGCGCGCCTCGTCGCCTGTAGCAAGACGGTGCATCGTGGAGGGGGGCCCTTCTGGCTGTCGCGGGTGGGTCGTTCGCCCTCGTCTCCGACAGCAGCAGGGAGTGCCCCTCTTCGCCGGACAGCCTCTGCGAGGGATATGCAGGCAGACCGCGTGGAGGCCTCGTTGTCGCCGGGCGCACGGATTCGCCGTCCTCGTATCGCCTGACGCAAGGAATCGGGCTTCGAGGCCGTTCCGCCACCCGTCGACGTCATCGTTCATGAGCGTGCCCCATGGGCGCCCGCTCAGGCCGCCGTCCGGTGTGCCCTCGCCCCGACCGGCGGTCCTCCTCGCACTGGACTCACGAGAAATCACGGCGTCCCGTCTGTCCGCCAGGTCGGCGGCCAATCACCATCGCTCCGATCCGGCTCTGGCCACACCCATGACGTGCCGCGCTACGGGCCGAGCTCGTAGTCGAAACCGCGCCGCCATCCCGCACCTGCTTCGCCAAGCCGGGCGCGCGCTGAGTACGCGACACGGCAGCGTTCGGTAAAGCGAACGAAGGGAGACTACGGCCTCCTGGGCGCACCGACGGTCACGACGAGGTGGTGTCGTGCGACGGCACCCAGGACGAGTCGCCGGGGCAGGAGGCGTCCAGTCCTGGATCGGTCAGGTGCAGCCGCTGGTCCGCCCGGTAGTGCAGCAGCAGCACCGAGCGCACGGCGCCGTCGAGGGCCGTGTAGGAGTGCGGCAGCGCCGCGTCGAAACCCACGTAGTCGCCGGGCCCCAGCTCCACCTCGCGCCCGTTCACCCGCACGCCGAGCCTGCCCGCTTGGACCACGGTGTGCTCGCTGCCGGTGTGGCCGAGCGACTCCTGGGTGCGACCGGCTCGTACCTGCTGGTCGTAGACCTCGAACACGGAGTCGCCGGACTCGATCCGCCGCAGCGGACGCAGGTCGACACCCTTGCCACTGAGGACCTCGACGTCGGCGGCGCGGACAACGGTCACCCCGTCGGACGGCCGCCGGTCCACCAGGTCGGAGATGGGCACCTCCAAGACGCGGGAGAGACTGAACACCGTTTCGATGGTGGGGTTGCCGGTGCCCGACTCCAACTGCGACAGCGTGGCCTTCCCGATCTTCGACCGCCGGGACAGCTCGGAGATCGACAGCCCCCGCTGGGTCCTCACCCGCTTCAGATTGGCGGCCAGCACATCCCGGACCGACCCCTCGGTGGCGACTCTCACGCTTCCTCTTTCCTCCGGCTTTTGTTCGGTATACCGTACGGCTCATGCCAGCGGACAGGATAATCATGCCGGTCGCTCCCCTCGAAGAGGGCGGAGAGTGAGCCGCAGCTCAACCGGACCGCTGACGTAGCCGAACGCGTCGACGTCCCACTCGCCGACACGTTGGGGGAGCATCCGGCCCTCCCGGCCCCGTGGCGTGAGTCGGGCGCCGACGTCGGCGCAGGCGAGCCGCATCCCGCCGCCGGATCGGCGGAGTGCTCCCGGACGGACCTCCCGCCGCGGCGACACAGCGCACGGGCCAAGGTCCGCCTGCGCCCGTCCACCGATACCAGCGCTGCCCGCCGGAAGGCAGCCTGGACCGATTCGATTCAGGAGACGGTTGTGACCGAGCGGACATCCGAGAGCCAGGAGCCCGATGCCCCCGACAGCGAGCGCAAGAAGCGGAAGAACGGCCTGATCCGGGGGGTGAGCGACGAGCTCGCGGAGAACATGAAGCAGGGCTGGGCCGACACCGAGCGGCGCGACCTGGAGCCCATTCCGCAGGCCGCGCACACCGCGCGCCGCCGGGCCGAGCTCTCCGCCCACTTCCCCGGCGAGCTGCTGGTGATACCGTCCGGCAACCCGAAGGTCCGCTCCAACGACACGGACTACCCCTTCCGGCCCTCCTCCGACTACGTCTACCTGACGGGCGATCAGTCCCGGGACGCCGTACTGGTCCTGGAGCCCCGGGAGGGGGGCGCGCACCAGGCGATCGCGTACGTGCTGCCCCGGTCCGACCGCGAGAACGGCGAGTTCTGGGCCGACTACCACGGCGAGCTCTGGGACGGCCGGCGCAACAGCCTCACCGAGAACGCGCAGCTTCTCGGCGTGCCCTGCCGTGATGTCCGTACGCTGATCGAGAGGCTCCGCGCGGCCGCCGGCCCGATCCGCCTGCTGCGCGGCCACGACGCGGGCGTCGAGGCCGCCCTGCGCGACAAGGTGACCGCCGAGCGCGACGAGGAGTTCCGCGTCTTCCTCTCCGAAATGCGCCTGACCAAGGACGAGTTCGAGATCGCCGACCTGCGCTTCGCCTGCGACGCCACCGCCCGCGGATTCGAGGACGTCGTCCGCATCCTCGGCACGGACGCGCCGACGCTCGAGCGCCGCATCGAGGGCACGTTCTGGATGCGCGCGCGGATCGAGGGCAACGACGTCGGCTACGCCTCGGTGTGCGCCGCGGGACCGCACGCCACGACCCTGCACTGGGTGCGCAACGACGGCGAGGCCCGCCCCGGTGATCTGCTGCTGCTCGACGCCGGCGTGGAGACCAACAACCTCTACACCGCCGACGTCACCCGCACCGTGCCCGTCAGCGGCCGCTTCACCCCGATCCAGCGCAAGGTCTACGACGCGGTGTTCGCGGCGCAGGAGGCCGGTATCGCCGCGGTCAAGCCCGGTGCCTCGTACCGGGACTTCCACGACGCCGCCCAGCGGACCCTCGCCGAGCACCTGGTCTCCTGGGGCCTGCTCGGCGACCGGTCGGTGGACGAGGTCTTCGAGCTCGGCCTGCACCGCCGCTGGACCCTGGCCGGCACCGGCCACATGATCGGCCTGGACGTCCACGACTGCGCGGTGGCCCGCACCCAGATGTACGTCGACGGCACGCTGGAGCCCGGCATGGTGCTCACCGTCGAGCCGGGGATGTACTTCCAGCCCGACGACCTAACGGTGCCCGAGGAGTACCGCGGCATCGGCGTCCGGATCGAGGACGACATCCTGGTCACCGCCGACGGGAACGAGAACCTCTCGGCCGCCCTGCCCCGGGCGGCGGACGAGGTGGAGGCCTGGATGTCCCGGCTGCGGGGCTGATGACGCCGGCTGCCCGCGGCCGTCCCCACGGTCGCGGGACCGTACGGCCGACCGCACCACCGGGTGCGGTCGGCCGAACGGCTCTTCGCGCACGCTAGAGGAGGTCGAGCAGCTCCAGATCCGCGACGCACTTTCCGATGAACTCCAGTGAGAGCGAAGGCACCAGACCACCCCCGACGCCAAGACTCCCTACCGCCGCGGTGAACCGTGCGGCCGGTACCGCGCAGCCCGCTCTCGGCTCGGCCGGGCGGGCGTACGCCCGCATCAACGGCAGCAGCGACAGCCGGCGCTGGCGCTCGGGCAGGCCGCGCAGCGCCGCCTCGAAGCGCATGTGCCAATCGCGGTGGTCGTCGAAGCGGGCGATCGGGTGCCCGGCCTCGATCAGCCAGTCCACGATCTCGTCGAGCGAGATGCCGTCGTCGTTCGCGTTGACGGTGTTGTAGGTGACGTACCCGTCCGAATTCCCGGTGCTGAGCCAGGCGATCGCCTCGGCGGTGAAGTCGACGGACAGACCGCTGTAGTGGGCCCGGCGACGGCTGCCGTCCTCATCGAGCCGGTAGAAGGAGCGCGGCGCCATACCCGTGGCGAGGACGCTGAGGATCAACCGGGTGAACCGGTCGGGCAGGTTCAGCTGGCCGGGCAGGAGGCTGTGGGCCAGGATCATGTCGGGACGGAACACCGTGACCGGCAGGCCCGTTCGCTCGTGTGCCTGACGCAGCAGAACCTCGCCGGCCCACTTGCTGACGGCGTATCCGTTCGCGTCGGAGTCGTTCAGCCGCCGGGACCGGGCGGCGACGCGGATGTCGACCGCCTCGTCGAGGAGCGACCCGTCGGGCTGCATCGCGGCGGCGATGGTCGAGACGAAGGCGAACCGCTTCGTCCGGCCGGTGAGCGCGAGTTCGATCAGCCCCGCCGTCGCGGCGACGTTCGGCGCGAACAGCCGGCTGTACGGGAGCACGTGGTTGACCAGGGCCGCGGCGTGCACGATCTGGTCGGTCCCGGCGGCGAGCCGGCGCCAGGTCGCGTCGTCGAGGCCCAGTTTCGGCGCCGAGACGTCCGCGGCCACGACCTTCAGATGCTGCGCCGCGACCGCGTCGAACCAGCCGGCCCACTCCCCCGCCGCGGCACGCAGGCATTCCACCACGCGCCGGCGGGCGGCCGTGTCGTCGGCGGCCCGGGCCAGACAGGTCAGCCGCCCGCCCGTTCCGGCGAGGCGCTTCAGCCATTCGATGGCCAGGAATCGTCCGAGGTACCCGGTCGGCCCGGTGAGCAGGACGCCGCGGACCGGCGCGGCGTCGCCCGGGGCCGTCGCCGCCCTGGTGATCAGGCGCTCGTCGAGGAAACGGTCGAGAGCCAGGTCGCTCGCGCGCACCTCGGCCGCGTCGCGGCCGTGCACCGAGGGGAAGGTGGCGCGGGGCGCCTTGGTCTTGCGCGCCGCGCCGAGGCGCTGCGCGATGCGCTCCAGCGTCGCGGTGGGACCGAGGATCGCCTGGACCGGGACCTCCACGTCGAAGAGCTGCTCGAGAACCGTCGAGAAGGTGTGCGCCGACAGGGAGTCACCGCCCAGATCGGTGAAGCCGGCCTCCAGCCGCACCAGCGACGAGGGGTAGCCGAGGGTGATCTGGACCGCGGTGAGGACCGCGTCCAGCGGTGCGACGTCCGGGCCCTTCGCCCGCAGCGCCGCGAACTGGCCGGCCCGTCCGGCCGCGATGTCCGCGTACAGCTGCTCCAGGCGGGCGCCGTAGTGCTCCTTGAGGGCGGGGCGCAGCAGCTTGCCGACGCCCGACAGCAGTCCGTTGCCGATCGTGAACGGCTGCCGTTCGATGAGGACGTCGTGCGGGATCTCGTAGGCGTTCAGGCCCGCGCCGTGGGCGAGTTCGCGCATCGAGTCCAGGACGGCTGCCCGCGCGGCGGCGTCGTCGGCCTGCTCGCCCACACCGGCGCCAACGTCGGCACGTACCGGCCGACGACAGCGCAGCCCCACGGCGCAGCGCACGCCCGAACCGGTCACTGATCCGGGTCCGGTCGCCGACCGTCTACCTCACGCCCCGCTTCGCCTCAGCCCTGTGCCTGCCGCCCGGGGGTTCGCCAACCCTGCTGTCCCCAGGTCTTTCCTGCACTGAGCCCCGAGCTTTCGCATAGCCCGCGCGACGTGCTGCTCCACAGTCCGGGGAGAGAGATGCAGCGTGGTCGCAATCTCCCGGTTCGTCAGGCCGGTGCCAGCCAGGAGGGCCACCTCTCGCTCCCGCGGCGAGAGGTGGTCTCCATAGCCGGGCCGCCCGGGTGGACGCTGTTCGTCCATCCGATGCGCTCGGAGCGTTGCCCGGGTGCGCGCTGCATCCCACACGGCGCCCAATTCATCCAACCGCTGTGCTGCGCAGCTGAGTTCATCCAACCCGGCCGATGCCGCGCCGGGACCATCCCGCGTGGCGTCGCCGAACGCCGCCAGCGTGCAGCGTCCAGCGCCCTCCTCGGCCAGGGCCGCCTCGTACGGCCGGGGCAGTGCCGCGTATCCCTTACTGGCCTGCCGGAAGTGTGCTGCGCCGGCCTCCGTCTCGCCCGCTGCCTCGGCAAGGACCGCCCGGGACCAATCCAGTGCGGCCATCGCCGCGGGAGCCTGGCGCCCGTCCAGCCCCGCGGCGAACTCGGCCACCATCTCCTGCGCCGTGCCGGGCTCGCCCGCGCGAACCGCTGCCTCCACCGCCCACGGGGCCAGTTCGGCCGCCCACACCCACACCCCCTTGTCGCGTAGCCGGGCCCACGCCCGAGCCGCCTCCGCTGCGGCGGCGTCGAGGTCCTGCCGTGCCAGAGCGAGCCGGATACGCGCGCCAGAGGCCGCAGCCGACAGCGGCACCGCGCCGTCGCCCCGAGCCGGCGAGCCGGCATCGGACGCCCACGCCGTCACTTCCCCCCACTCGCCCTTCGCCAGGGCGAGTAGGCCCAGCACCAGTCGGGCATCGGCTGCGATCAGTGGCATCTCGCCGGTCTCGGCCACCAGCGCTCGCGCCCGGGCGGCCAGGCCTGTCCACTGGCCGGTCGCCCACTCCAGCCGTAGCATGGTGCCGCGCCCAGTCTGCTCCGCGTACGCCGCCCCGGTACGGGCGGCCTGCTCCAGGCCCTCCGCCAGTAGCCCGGCCGCCCGCTGGTAGTGACCCAGCCACACCGCTGCGTCAGCCGTGTTGCACAGTCCGCGCGCCACATGCAGACGGCAAGCCAGCTCGCTGTTGTCCCGCGGCAATTGCTCCACCAGAGCCCATGCCGCAGGGTCGCCAGCGCTCATCAGCGCCGCTGCCCGGTTGGCTGCGACCGCTGCCCGCACCACGGGATCCCCACTCTCGGCCGCCGCAACCTCGGCCCGCTCCAGCCATGCCAGATTCTCCGCGAGCGAGCCGCCCGGCCAGTACGGCATCGCCAGTGCCGACATCGCCCGTGCCGCCAGGGCCGGCCGCCCCTGCAACTCATCGACCGCTCGCTCCAGCTCGGCCCGTCCCTCGCCACCGCGCCCCACCTGGTTGCTCAGCAGGAGCCCGAGATCGAGCCGGATCTCCCCGCGCAGTTCGGTTGGCAGAACCTTGTCGTCGACGATCCGCCGCAGCACCTCCACTGTCTGATCCGACCGAAGGCCCACCACCGCGCTGCGCGCCAGCAGCAAGGCCAGCCGGGGGCGGGCCGCTTGCGGCAGCAAGGCGTCGGCGAGTGTCTCCTCCAACAGACTGATCGCCGCCTGGTGATCCCCGGCCTGGGCTGCCCCCCGCGCGGCTCTCTCAACGCTGCGCAGCCAGCCGCGCGCCTGGCCGCAGCTGCGCCGGTGATGGGCCAGCCGCGTCCACGGCACCGGCTGTCTTCGCGCCAGCACCTGTGCGGCCCGCCGGTGCAGCTCCTGCCGGATCGGGCCGGGGAGCACCTCGTACACGGCGGCGGCGGCCATCGGCGCCTGGAAGCCGTATCGGCCGTCGCCGCACTCGTGGAGGGCCGCGGCGTCCAAGGCGGCCAGCAGCGCCTCCCGACCACTATCGGCGGGTAGCCCCGCCACTCCGGTCAACTCCCGTGCATCAACAGCCTCGTCGAGTACCGCGGCCGCCCACACGATCCGTCGCTGCTCATGCGTCAACGCCACCATGCGGTCGAGCACGAGCTCGGTGAGGCGCACCGGCACGGGTGCGGTGTCCACGTCCCGCGCGGTGTACCGCTCTCGCTCGCGGCCGTCGTCCAGTGCCCCCAGAAGATCGGCAACCACCCGCGCCACTCCGCCGGACCGCTCGTGCAGGCGGGCCGCGAACTCGGCCGAGCACCGCTGCTCACCGAAGACGGCAGCGGCGCAAAAGCGGACCTCGTCCGCATCGAGGGGTTCGAGGCGTACCCGTACGACGGCCAGCTTCGAGGGATAGTCCACGGCCGCTCCCAGCGGAAGGCCGGGTGTGCCCAGTTCCTCCGGTCGGTATGTCAGCACGGTGCCCAGCCGCGCGGGCGGCCGGGCCAACAGCCGCTGCAGGAGAGCTCGTGTAGGCCCGTCGGCCCGATGCACGTCCTCGGCCACCAGCAGGGTTGGCTCGTCGGCCTCCAGCAGCATCTCCAGCCCATGGTACGGAACTGTCGCTGGAGGCGGGAAATGTGGTGATTGCGGGTCGACCTGGGGACGGTGGCGCCCGGAGGAGGCTGCTCCCGCGGCCGACGCCGCCGGAGCGAAACCCTCCGACCCGGCAGTATCCAGCACGACCGGGGTGCCGGCGGGAGAGAACGTCACGGCCAGCCGAGGCACGCGATGGAGTTCCGGAAGCCCGAGCAACCACCTCACCAGATGGGTCTTACCCATCCCCGCCTGCCCCTCGACGAGGCCCAGGGCCGGAGTGCCCGCGGCCGCCGAGGCGAGTATCCGCCGCAGCTGCGGCTCCCATGCCCGCTCACGCACAGTCATCACCTGCCTTCAGGGCGCCGGCAAGTACCGGAATCCGGCGCCACCGGCGCCAGCCGCTCCATCGCGGTCCTGGCCGCCATGCTGCACCTCTCGTTCCTCCGTCCCTCCCTGCAGCTGATGTGCTGGTTGCCCAGGAAGAACGAAGAGTGGCTGAAACCATACGCTGGTCACCGGAGGAATTCACCGCTCAGCCGTCGAAGCCCGGTTTCCAACCACGTCCAGCGGCCGCAGCCACGGGCTGCGGCGCCCGCCATGGCGGTCGGCGCGGGTCAGCGCAGGCCCCGATGCCCTGACCTGCTCGTTGACGTAGTGCACTGCACGTCCTGGTCGGAGGTCATGCGGGAGCTGTACCCCGGACGACGAGGCCACCCACGACGGTGTCGATCGGCGTCGGCGCCGGGCCAGTTCGGGGGGAGTGTGTCCGCCCGGCCGGGGTTCTTTGCGTATCCGTAGTTCAGCGTCCCTGATTGCTCCGCCGACACATCGATGGCGAGCGTGGACCGCAGCAGACCCCACTCTGCCTGCTCGTCCATCGAAGGAGACACGATGGCTTCGCATGTCCTGATACGCCGAAGAGGGCTCGCCGCCCTGAGTGCCCTCACCCTCGCGTTCGGTGCGTTCGCCGTATCCGCACAGCCCGCATTCGCGGCGACGCAACACCGCGCACCATCCAGCCCGTACCACGCGTCCAAGCCCGCGCACACCCGGCACCGCCTACCGAGCACAGGCACACCCTCCAACACCAACCCGATGACGTACCACGGCGGTCCCGTCCAGGACTCGCCGACGGTCTACGTGGTCTACTGGGGCTCCCAGTGGGGCTCCGGGTCCATCACCAACGACCCGAACGGGGAGGCATCGCTGCAGAGTTCGTTCTTCTCCAGCCTGTACGGCTCCGGCGACAACTGGAGCACCTCGACCACCCAGTACTGCTCGGGCATCACGACCGGGTCCACCGACTGCTCCGGCGCCTCCACGTTCGTCGGGCACCCCAGCTCCAACCCGCTGGGCGGGACCTGGCTGGACGACGGCGCGGCAGCACCGTCCGCCCCCACCGCGAGCGACATCCAGGCCGAAGCGATCAAAGCCGCACAGCACTTCGGCGTGACGGGAACCAACGTGCAGATCATCGTCGACTCGCCCACCGGCGTCGTACCGGAGGGCTTCGTCGGCTCCCCCGGCGACGGGCTGAAATACTGCGCCTGGCATGACAGTGCCAGCATGCCGGACGGCAGCACCATCACGTACACCAATTTCCCCTACGTGGCGGACGTCGGTCAGAGCTGCGGCGCCAACTACGTCAACGTCGGCGGCAGCGGCGTCGACCCGGCCAGCGAGGGCGTGACCGAGGTGGGCGGCCACGAGTACGGCGAGACCGTTACCGACCCGGCACCGTCCTCCGGCTGGATCACCGACAACGACAGCACCGGCGGCGAGAACGGCGACAAGTGCTCGTGGTCCAACGGCACCTACGGCATCGCCTCGCTGAACGGCACCAACTTCGCCGTACAACCGCTGTGGAGCAACAACGCCAACAACGGCAGCGGCGGCTGCGACCTCTACTACAACTCCGCCACCGACCAAGGCTGAACCACCCGGGTGGGCGGGGCGCTCATCCCGCCCACCCCCTCCTCCCATCCGCCGAGCAGAAAGGCGCCCGGCCCCATGAACCACCGCACCAGCGCCGCCATTACCGGCGCCGCCCCCCTCGTGCTCCTCCTCACCGGTTGCGTGGCCCAAGCCGCCGTCCAGCCCCAAGCGCCCGAGTGCCGCCCACCCGGCAAAGCCGTACTGCCGCACACGAGCGGCACGCTCACCAAGGCCGACAACAGCGCCCTGATCTGCCTGGCCCCCGGCCAGCAGATCGCCGTGTTCCTCAGCGCACCGCCCGACAACCCGAGCGACCGCTGGCAGCCGATCACCGCGCAACCGGACACAGCCGTCAAACGCGGAAACAGCGGGGTGATGACCCTGCCCGTCGGCGCCACCGCCGGGCTGTTCATCCCCACCGCGCCCGGCCGGATCGAGCTGAGCAGCCGCCAACGCAGCGGCGCCACCTGGCACGCAACACTCGTGGTCCGCTGACTCCGCACCGCACCGCACCGCACGGCAAGGTCGAAGCTCTTCACCCACGAATGCGATCACGCAGCGCAGTAGTGCCCATCGCATCCGGCCGCACTCTCACCGCTCTCTTATCTATCCGGCTTCGGCCTTGCCGCCGCCTGGACGCAGCGGCCCCCGCACACGCCGCCAGCGTGCTCGAGTGTTCACGGCGCCGGTACGCCGACCGCCTGGTGGGCCGTGAGCTGGAATACGACGCCCGCAACGGCGCGGTGGTGCGCGCGGGTGCCCGCCTGGGCATCCCGACCCCGTACAACGAGACCGTCACCGCGCTGCTGGAAGCCGTCAGCGAATCGGACGCTTCGTAGCCTTTGCTGCCCGGTGATTCCCAGCGGAGGGCGCGGGAGTTGGGGCCGGGCCGCCCAGGAGTGCGGCGGCGCCCTGTTCGGCGAGGTCCTCGGTATGTGCGGGCAGGGCCGCGCCGGCGCGCAGATGGCGGCGAACCAGCGCGAGGGGCAGGTCGATCAGGGCTAGGGTGACGCGGTCGGCACCTTCGGGGCCGTGCAGGTCCAGGGAGGCGGCGAGGGCGGCGAGCGCGGCGTGGACGCGCTCGTTGCCGGTCTCGGCACGGCGGCAGTGCGCTGCGGACCAATGGGGGCGGTCGAAGGCGTCGGCGCCGTAGAGCAACGTGGTGGCCTGGTCGGGGTGGCGGCGGCTCCATGCGACCACGTGGCGGGCCGCCGCGCGTGCGGCCCGCAGGGCATCACGGTCGGCCGCCTCGATGGCGGCGAGGTAGCCGTCCTGGAAGGTCTCCACCGTCCGCAGCCACGTCTCGGCGAGCAGTTCGGTGCGTCCGGCGAAACGGTGGTAGACCGAGCCGCTCGGTGCGCCCACCTCGGAGGCGACCGCGGACATGGTCACCGCCGCCGGGCCGGCTGCCGCGGCCTTGCGCACGGCGGCGTCGAGGAACTGGTCGGTGGTGAAGCGTGCTGGCCTGGCCATGAAGTAGAGAGTAGTCTCCACAATAATTAGAGGATACTCTCTGAAACAGATCCGGGGAGGACGCCATGGACGTGTACAACCTGCACGAACGTTTGCTGCCCGCGAAGCAGAGCGAGGTGGGGGCGTTGATCGACACCCTCGCCGGCGACGCCGACGCACTCTGGCCGCGCCACTGCTGGCCTCCCATGGCCTTCGACCGCTCCCTGGTGGTCGGAGCGGTCGGCGGACACGGCCCCATCCGCTACACCGTGACCGCCTACGTCCCCTCCACCTGGGTGCGCTTCACCTTCAGCGCGCCGCGCGGCTTCGACGGGTTCCACGAGTACACCGCCCTGACCGTCGACGAGCAGCACACCCTGCTGCGCCACACCCTGGCCATGCGCACCCGCGGCCCTGCCTGCCTCACCTGGCCCTTGCTCTGGCGGCCCCTGCACGATGCGTGCCTGGAAGACAGTCTGGACCGCGCCGAAGCCGCCTGGGGAACGCCGGCCCGCCCGGCGCGCTGGAGCCGTTACGTCCGCCTCCTGCGCTCCCTGGCCCACGCCGCTGACCAGGGAGCACGGATATGACCGCCGACTTCCCGCTCTACGACGACCCTGCCTTCTTCGACGCCTACCAGCGGATGCGCGCTGCCGGTAGCGGGCTCAACGAGGAGTTGGAACAGCCCGCGCTGCGTCGACTCCTGCCCGACGTCGCTGGCCTGGACGTGCTGGACCTGGGCTGCGGCGACGGCGCACAGGCCGAGCGGCTGGCGGCGGCCGGGGCACGCTCGGTACTGGGAGTGGACCCCTCCGCGCGGATGCTGGAACGGGCCAGGCGCCGGACGAACCCGCGCGTGCGGTATGTGCGAGCCGCTGCGGAGGAATTGAGCCTGGGGGACGCCACTGTGGACCTGGTCGTCAGCAGCCTGGCCTTGCACTACATTCCCGACCTGCCCGCACTCATAGCGCGGGTTGCAGCCTGGCTGCGGCCCGGCGGACACCTGGTCTACTCCGTGGAACACCCCGTGTGCACGGCGCAGCACCCGATGACCGGCTGGCCCCAGGGACGCGAGCGCACCATGTGGCCCGTCACCGCCTACGGGCACGAATCAGCCCGTGAGCAGCTCTGGTTCGACACCACCGTCACCAAGTTCCACCACAAGCTGTCCACCCACATCGCTGCGCTGACCGCGTCCGGGCTCACCCTTACAGCCCTGGACGAGCCCCAGCCCACCCCCGCCGCAGTCGCGCGACGACCAGACCTGGCCGAGCACCTGATCAGGCCCCCACTACTGGTCATGGCCGCATGCAAGCCGACCACCTGAGCCCTGACCAGGTATCCGGCCGATCCGCAAGGCGACGCCCACCGGCCCAGCACGACGCCGGCCAGGTCAGGCGAGGGCCGACCTGAGCACCGCGACCTTCCCCACCCCCGTGATCGCTGACCGGCCGACGACAAGCGATCCGGCCACAACGGCTCCCCGAAGGTCCTCATCGACGGCCGCCCCCCGTTCGCCGAACTCGCGCCCCAGTGCAATGCCCCGATCGGGGCTGCCGGCGGGCAGGCGGCCCCCAGGCCGGCCCGTCAGCATGAACCAAGGCGAGGATCTCAGCCCCCAGCCCGGCAGCCGCGCATCCGGGTGCCTGCCGATCGCCGGCCGAGCACGGCGCCGCCCACGGTGAGAAGGACAGCCGGAACCGTCCGTGCGGGCGGCTGTCTTCGGGCATCGGGAGTTGGGTCCGGCGCATCCCCGGCCGAGGACGGCAGGCCGCCGGTCACTCCCTGGTCGCCCGATCAGCCTCCGCCCTGGACGGCTCGTGGTGGCCTTCCGCCAGCTGCCTCTGGTACTCCTCACGGGAAGGTTTCGGGATCTGGCCCTGCTCGCCGAAGTACGCACTGGAGAGCTTGGCCCGCAGCTTCTCATGCCACTTGATCTTGCGCCGGACCCCGTTGGCGTCGACCTCGGGCGGCAGCTCGTGGGGCCGGGGCTGGTCGTGGGCGGTCAGGGTGTACAGCTGCGCCGAGGGCAGGGGCTCGTGGATCTCGATGTACTCGCCGTGCGGCAGGCGCTTGATGACGCCCGTCTCGCGGCCGTGCATCACCTTCTCCTTGTCGCGGCGTTGGAGTCCGAGGCAGATCCGCTTGGTGATGAGGAAGGCGACCACCGGCAGAACGAAGAAGCCGATCCGCACCGTCCAGGTGATCGCGTTGATCGACAGGTGGAAGTGTGTGGCGATCAGGTCGTTGCCGCCGCCTGCCAGCAGGGTCAGGTACTCGACGGACCAGGCGACGCCGAAGGCGGTGCGCACCGCGTTGTTGCGGGGGCGCTCGGTGATGTGGTGTTCGCGGGTGTCCTTGGTGACCCACCCCTCGGCGAACGGATAGGCCCACAACACCAGGAAGACAGTCGGGAAGACCATCAGCGGGATGAAGACGCCGAGCTGGAGGGTGTGCCCCCAGAAGTTGATCTCCCAGCTCGGCATGGCGCGGATCAGACCTTCGGAGAAGCCCATGTACCAGTCGGGCTGGGCGTTTGTGCTCACCTGGTCGGGGCGGTAAGGGCCATAGTCCCAGATCGGGTTGACCTGGGCGACGGCGGATGCGGCGGCCAGGACGCCGAAGACGAGGAAGAAGAAGCCGCCGGCCTTGGCCATGTAGACGGGCATCAGCGGCATGCCCACGACGTTCTTGTTGCTCCTGCCTGGGCCCCAGTAGTGGGTGTGCTTGTGATAAAAGACCAGGATCAGGTGGGCTGCGAGCAGACCCAGCATGATACCGGGGATCAGCAGGATGTGGACCGTGAACAGGCGCGGGATCCAGTCATGCCCGGGGAACTCCCCACCGAAGATGAACATCTGAAGGTACGTGCCGACGATGGGGATCGACAGGATCGCGCCTTCCATGAACCGGATGCCGGTGCCGGACAGCAGGTCGTCCGGGAGCGAATAGCCCATGAAGCCGTCGAACATGCCCAGGATCAACAAGCCTGCACCGAAGAGCCAGTTGACTTCGCGAGGCTTGCGGAACGCGCCGCCGAAGAAGACGCGCATCATGTGCAACAGCATCGAGGCGATGAAGACGATGGCCCCCCAGTGGTGGATCTGCCTGAGCAGCAGCCCGCCGCGTGTGTCGAAGCTGATGTCCACGGTCGACTTGAAGGCGTCCGACATATGGATGCCGTTCAGCGGTGTATACGGGCCGTGGTAGACGACATCGTTCATCGACGGATGGAACCAGAACGTCAGGTAGACACCGGTCAGGATGATGATCAGGAAGGAGTAGAGGGCAACCTCTCCCAGCATGAAGGACCAGTGGTCGGGGAAGATCTTCCGCAGATTCGCCTTGGCGAGCGAGTACAAGCCGATGCGCCCGTCGGCCCAGTCCGCGAGCCTCTCGCCCGTGGGTGCCTGGGCTGCGGGCCGGCGTCCGGCCGTGTCGTGCGTAGGGCTCATGCGCCACACTCCCGGCACCGCGGGCGGACTTCTGCGGAGAGTGCTCCGCCATCGCGCCGCGCATCCCGCGGCAGGTGTTCTTTCGACATGTTGTCCTGGCTACTCGTGAGTGCCTGCGCATTGGGTTCAGGCATCTTCGTGGGTTCTGGCCGATATACACTAAAAGCCTGATGCCGCCAAACAGGTTGGCAGCCGTCATGAGACTCTGGCGGTGACCCTGAAATGGCATCAGTAGGATGATCGACGCACGCTGATGAGTCAGGGCACTCCGTCGCGCCCGCAATGAAAGGAGTGTCGCCTTGATAGCTGATCTGCCCATCCTGTGATGTGCATTCATTCGGCTCATCCGACTGGTCCGGAAAGTATTCGCCGGGCATCTGGCACGTCGTCCTTCGACACCTCACTATCGTCCACCCGGCCACGCGAGAACTCGTCATTTGAGGGCGAGTGTCGGCCCGGTTGATAGGCGTACCGCGCCATGGAGGCGCCCAACAGCCGGGGGCAGCGGGTGTGCGCAGCCGATATCGATGACGGCCTGGCCTGTCGGGTCAGGACGACCGCTGCTCTGGACAAGGCGCCGCTTCCCGCCGCGGTCGCCCCGGTGGCCAAGGACTGCGACCGACGGTTGTCCCGATACCGGAGGAACCAGCGGGGCCGGGCACACCACACCCGGGTAGATCGGGGTGAAGACGGAGACGGTGCCGAAGGCGGCGGTGATTACCACTCGCCCGGGAGTGATCGGCCCCATGGCGACGGCATCGAAAAGCTGGAGCCTGGTTGAGCCAGTGGTGTTGGGGAAGGCCCCGTCACACAGCAGCATGATCGTTACGCCGGATCCGAAGACGATGGTACGGGCCTCGAGGAACAACAGGCCGAAAAAGATCAGAGTCCCGGCGGGTTGCGAGGGCGCCCAGCGCGCCAGAGGCCGGTGGCCAGGCAGCCATGCCGCGCACGACGGCGTCCGTGCCGGGATTGGGGGCTTGCGGTGTGGCAGACGCAGGGTCTTCGGCCGGGCTCCAGCAGGATCATCGGCAGGCCGACACCGATGATGAGGGAGTTCGGTTCGCTGCCAGTGGTGGTGACGGCGAAGACGAAGGCGCTGACGACCCGGGCACGCCACCCTCTTCCGTTGGCGAGCCTGACCAACGCATAGGTGGCGACCATGAGTTCGCGACGACGGCGGACGTGATGCCGAACGACTACAACAGCGACTGCACCACGCTCAGCCCCGCGTAGTGCACGCACACGCAGTGACACCGGCGACCATGAGGAATGACGGCGTGATGAACGCCGACGCGGTCGCCGCAGCACCGATCGCGACGCGCCCGGACGGCGACGGCTGCGACCCTGGTCGCAGATCAGCTTCAGCGGTAGGTCTCACACTCCGGGTCCGAGCCCGGCAGGATCATGGGGCGACTCGCTCTCAGAGCGGCCACGATCTGCCCGTAGGCCGGAGACTCCGGCTGCCGTTGAAGGCTGTCACCTCTGATGGACCGGTACCGTCCACTCGTTGACGAGCCGCCTGGCGAGCGCGAGATCCTCGATGAAGACCAGCACCTGGAGATTGAGACCTGCCCGGGCCTTCCCCCGCCGCCCGCGACGTGAGCTGGGAGCGATGGTCGACCGGATCCCGTAGGCGTCGAGGAAGAGGCGTACCTCCTCTGCGGCTCCCGGTGTGGCGACGCGCGCGACTGGCGCGAGCAGTCCGTACGGATAGGGGCAGGACCGCCCCCGGAACACCAGGGCCCGCATCGCCTTGAACCGTCCACGTGCGCCCACAGTCGCTTCACCTCCGGACGGGACGATCGTCACCGTCCCGCGACAGCGACCGATCCTCTGCGGCAAATGGAACCATGTCTACCGAAAGGGCGGAAATACTGAAAAGGTGCGTCGCGCGAAGAAAGGGGCGATGCTCCCAGCCTGCCTCGCCGACGCAGGCCTCTCAGGCCGGCTCGCGGCCCAGCGGCGGTCCGTACGTGATGTATTCGTACAAGATCACGCGCCTCCTGCCCGGGACCGTCGCCCGCTGAGCTTCGCATCGCCGGCCCCGATCCTCGTCGTCGTAGCCGACGTCCGCGAGGTCGGCGGCGCGGAAGGCGGTGGACCACACCCGCTGGGAGTAGTCCCGGGGGGGGTTGCCCAGGTTCAGGGGGAGAGGATCGTCGAGGAGGCCGAGACCGGCCAACGCCCTCTCCAGACCGCCGATGGCGTGGGCGGTGGGTTCGAAGTAGCGGTGGCCTCCAGGTCGGACTGGGTCAAATACGTGTCTTCGATCCCGAGCCGTGCGTCTTCCTGGAGCCTTGACATGCCGTCATCGGCCCGTGAACGCTTGCGCACCGGTTGCCGGCGCGCTCCCGCCTCAGCCACTGCGGGTGGCCCACACCTCGACGAACACGCCCCGGTCCACCCCCTCGATGGTGAACCCGGCATCGGAGACGGTACGGGTGAAATCCTCCGGATCCCAGACGGTGTACCAGCGCCTGCCGTCGGGCTCGTCGAGCCAGCCGGTGCGCCCGACAGACTTGAGGCACACGTACAGTTTGCCGCCCGGACGAAGCAGCCGGGCGAATTGGCCCAGAACGTCCACGGTCTCCTCCTCGAGGAGGTGGACGAGGGATGCGGAGGCCCAGATGGCGTCGAACATGCCGGCCGGATACCGGCTCCCGATCTCGCGGAGATCGCCCTCGGCAGTCGGTGCGTGCGCGTTGGCCATCGCAACGAACACCGGGTTCAGATCGATACCGCGGGCGACGTGCCCGTGCGCGATGAACCGCGCCAGATCGCGTCCCGGGCCGCAGCCGGCGTCGAGGATCAGCGACGGCACCGGCAGCCAGCGGGCGAACCGCTCGACGCGGTCGGCCATCTTCGCCGTGTGGGCGGCCTCGTAGTCGGCGGCGTGTTCGCTGTAGGCCGCGACGGACTGAACAGCCTGATCGGCCAGTTCTTCCTTGCCCGGCGAAGTCATGTTCCCCCATTGCTCTGCGGCAGGCCGGCTTCCCGTACCGACCTGACGCACTGTCCGTATCCGGTCGCATGCTGCCATTTCCGCTCCCGTCCGGCGACGGCGCACCGGGCCCCGGCGCTGACAAGCTGCCCCGTTGCAGATGCGCGTGATCCTGCGTGATCACTCTGTTCTCGACCCAGAACGATCAAGCAGGAGCCACGGACCTGGATAACGATACGACGTTGCTGCTCGACCTCGACGGGTGCCGTCGCGAGGGGCGAGCGCTTGGCCGGTGGGGCCCGCCGCGTTCATCGGGTCGCCGCTGATGAGACGGCCAGGGCCTGCCCGACCTGCGGAGTCTTCGCCACCCGGTGAGGGGTAGTCGGCGCCGAGGGACGCTCCGTGCAGGTAGAGGCCCTTCACACTGGAGGCCGCCGCAGACAGAGCGGGCCGGCCGCAGGTGCGGCGCCTGCCCACCCGCCACGGCTCTCCGAGCGGCATGCGGAACTCTGGCCCGATCATGCCCGTGTGGGGGGTGTTCCGTTCGTGGATGGTCCCGCGAGTGTGTACCAGCTCCGCATTCCTGCTCGCTGTTGTGAGCGGACAGGTAGTCCAGGATGCAGTAGATCGGGGCGCCGTCCGGGCGGGCCGCCCGGAGCGATCAGCGCGGCCAGGTGCTCGCGGCGCCGACTCGCGGTTGACGCCCCGAAGCTGTCATCGCCGATTCAGTGGCAGCCGTGAAGTCGCGCACGCCGTGGGTGCGGCGGTAGGTCGCGGGATGCCGCTCGGGCTACCCCTGCTCGGTCCAGCGCGGCCCGGCGGTGTCCCAGCACGACCCGGAGGTGTCCGATGCCCACCCGCCCGAACTCGTCGTATTCGAACGCGGGGTTCCGCCGTGCCGGGCTGCGCCCGCTGGGCGGATCGGGTCGACCACGTCGTCGACGTCAGCGAGGAACTGGACGTGCCCGCGGCGCTGCTGCGGCCGGACGGCCACGTGGCGTGGGTCGGTGACGATCAGGAGGATCTGCTCAGCCACCTGCCCGAGTGGTTCGGGGCTGCGGTGAGTTGAGGGCGCGGTCGGGGCTCGAAAGCCTACCGGGCCTGCCGCCGGGCGGAGCGGGTACGCCGAGCCGTCACGCGTGACGGGACGCTGTACCCGCTACAGGCTGCTGAGCCGGTTCCGGCAGGGTCCGGAACAGCAGCCAGGTCAGGGCGGGCATCGCGATCAGCGGCGTCAGGGCCGTCTGCAGGGAGGTCGCCTCGGCGATGCTGCCGAGGACCGGACTGGTGAGGCCGCCGACGCTGACGGCGAGGCCGAGAGTGACGCCACTGGCGGTGCCGACGCGGGAGGGCAGGTAGTCCTGGCCGAGAGCGACCTGCAGGGAGAACGGAATGTACAGACCGGCCGAGGTCACGGCCACGTACACGTAGATGGCGCGGCCGGGTGCGAACACGACGCCCGCGACGGCGGTGACAGACATCAGGTACGACCTGCGCACGGTGGTGACCCGGCCCCAGCGGCCGGGCAGGCTGCCGCCCAGCACGGTGCCCACGCTCCGCCGGCGTAGAGCACACTTCCGGCAGACAACGCACCTCATGCAAGCGGCCACAGACACCACTGGTCAATGGCTTGAGATCGCCAGGCAGACCCAGCCCGGCGCAACTCCCTCTCAAGGCGGCGTCCGCCCGGTATCCCGGCCGACTGGTCACTCCAGGCCCCGGTGAGCCACGGCAGCCACACGCTCGCCTGGCAGAGCCCCGATATTGCGGCAGCGCTGTGACGATCCGTTACTGACCGTGTCGACGTTGTCGTTCGGGTCCGGAAGTGGTGCCATCTGGGCGTTCCAGGGCACCAGGTTCAGAATGCGCGGCACCACCGCCGCTCCGGTCGCTTGGGCCTCACAGGCGGTCATGGCGGTTCCGCCCGGCGGTGTCGGCGTGAACGCGAGGGCGCCCGGAGCGGCACAGGCGATCACCGATTGTGGTTTCGGGCGAAATCCGACAGGCGGCCTTATGGCGCCCGAGGCGTGCTCCACCGAGGTCCGCCGACCGCAGCCTCAGACCGGCTCGTCTCCCCGGACACGCCCTCGGCGGTGGCGGCTACCAGGCGGTCAGCATGCTGGTCGAGCAGGTAACCGAGGTCAGTCAGCAACGCTTCGTCGTCATCTTGGATGGCATGCAGCAGGGTCGCGCTGGCGGCGTCGCCGACCTGCTGGGCGATGCGTTCGCCAGCCCGCCCTGCCGCCACGGCGTAGGCCGCCACCGCGTAATCGTTCTCGGCGTTCTTCAACATCTGCTGCCTGCTCGCTCGGCCGCGCAGCGCTGCGGCGGGGATGCCCACCGCGAGGTCGAAGGGCAGCCGCACGGCCTGCCTGGCCAGGCCCCAGACAGTGCCCAGAACGGACCGTGGTTCCTCACGCCGTAGGGCGCTCAGCCGCTTGTCGATGCCGCGGACATGCTCGTCGGCGGCCGCGATCCGACGCGTGACAGGGCTGCGATCCTCACCGGCAGGAAGCACTGCGGCATGAGCCCGAAACCTTCCGGCAACGGCCGCCTCGGCCTCACGGGCCTCGCACAGCGCGGGCACCAGCACGTCAATCATCGCCGCCATGGCGTTCTCCTTCGGGGCTGGTCCGATTTGCTACAAACGGGCATGACAGGACCGGCCTCAGTGGCCGTTCCCCCTCCCACCGTCCCCCGGATGGCGCCGTCCCGCATCCCCGGCGATGCGCACCGCACGAGGCTTGAGGACACCGGCGTGGATGCGTGACGAGGAACGGGGAACAAAGCACTCAGGAGGCCGACACTGGGCGAGGGCGTCCTCGTTGTGGATCGCGTTGACCAGGCGCTCGTACGCCGCGTGCAGCAGGGCCATGCCCGGCGCTGGCACTCGCATCCATAGCTCCACGACCCCGTGATCGATCCTGACCGGACGCCGCGGCTCAAGCGCCGAACTGCGAGCCGTGCCCCGCACTGCCGTGGTCTCCACTTCCGCCGACGTGATCAAAACCTGGTGGCCGCCGGGAACGGCAAATCCTCCGGCTTGAGCGTGATCTCCTCCAGGAGCTGTGAAGATCGCCCGGATGAGCAACGACCGGACTGCCTTCGGGCGGCTTCCGGACCTTGAGCGCCGAGATGAACTGCTGCGCAGCCTGAAGGCCCGCAGTCTCGCCCCAGCCCCGTGGAGGTCCTGTCGGCGATCTTGTGATTCGGAGCCTCCGGTCCGGGGCATCGACTGTTCGCGATCAAGCATCGCGTGTTCTGACGATGTGTCGTCGAAGCTGTTTCCGTACTTGTCGGCTCCGGTGATCGCGAAGGTGGGGCGCGGGGCCCGGTGGGCCGCTGATGTGAATCTGATGCCAGTCGCTGGTGCGCAGCGCCGCCGGACCGCCCGGACACCCCCCCCGCTCCCGCCGCACCGATCGCCCGCAGCAGGCGGCTGCGGGCGGCTGCGGTGACCCCGTCAGGGCCGATCGCGGTCCAGCCGCCGTGCGACGCCCGGCCGCGGGCCCGATACGAGCAGCTACGCGCCCTGCTTGAGCACGCCGCCGCAGCGGGGGCGTGGGGGGGACAGCCGCCCTCGGCGGTCTACCTCTGGCTACTCCCCCCTGCCACAGAGCCCTGCGCCGCGAGGAGTTCGCGGATCTCCATTGTGTGCGGCGACGGCCCGAGCGCGTCGTGCTCGGTGAAGTCGCTGCGGCTCTGCGCGGTCCGGCCGAGCGCGGCGTGGCAGCGCCCCCGCCGGTACAGCAGCTCGGCGCGGTCGGCGCCCGGGGCGTCGAGGGCCGCGCTGTAGTCGGCGACGGCCTGCCCGAAGTGGCCGGCGGACTCGTTGACGAAGCCGCGGTTGTAGAGCAGATCGGCGTTGCCCGGGTCCCGTTGGAGGGCGGCGGTCAGGTCGCGCAGCGCGGACTCGTGGTCGCCCTGCGCCTGGGCGATGACGGCGCGGTTGACGCGGGCCTCGTACAGTTCCGGGTCGAGCGCGAGCGCCCGGTCGAACTCGGCTTCGGCCTGCTCGTGGTCGTCGAGTTCGAGCAGGGCCAGCCCGAGGGTGCAGTGCAGCCGGGCGTCGTCCGGGGTCAGGGCGAGGCCGGTGCACAGCCGGGCGGCGGCGGCCCGCGGGTCCCCGCAGTCCAGCAGCAGGGAGGCGAGGGAGATCCGGGCCTCGACGTAGTCGGGTTCGAGGTCGAGGACGTAGGCGAAGTCGCGGAGGGCGGCCTCGGTGTCGCCGCGGGCGGCGTGCAGGTCGCCGCGGTTGTAGAACACCTCGGGGAACGGGGGGCTCAGCCGGATCGCGGCCTCGTAGTCGCAGAGCGCCTCGTCGAGGTGGCCCAGCTGGTAGTGGAGGTTGCCGCGGTCGAAGCGGTATTCGGGATGGTACGGGTCGACGTCGACGACGTGGTCGAACTCCTCGAGCGCCTCCTGCGGGCGGCCGAGGGCGGCCAGCACCTGTGCACGGTTGTGGTGCAGCACGGACCGGTGCAACCGGTGCTGGTCGGGCCGGAGTTCGCGCTCCAGCCGGGCAATGCCCTCGGTGACCAGGCGGAGCGCCTCCGGAAGGTTTTTCAGGTGCTTTTCGACCAGGGCCTTCCCGTTCTCGGCGAACACGCTGTGGAAGGCCCGGTCCTCGGGGTTGGGGAGCCCCTCCGCGAGGGCGATGGCCGTGTTGATGTAGGAGCGGGCCTTGTGGTGGTCCTTGTGCTCGTCGTCGTAGATCCGCGTGTACAGCATGCTCAGCGCATAGTGGAGCGACATGTGGACGCCCCGTCTGGTGGTGCGTGAGAGCAGGTCGTAGTAGACGGGCTCGGACTCGGCCGGGCGGTCGAGCAGTGCCAGGCACCGCGCCACATCGGTGCGGGCCTCGTGGTAGGCGAGGAACTCCTGGTCCGGGTCGGTGAGTTCGCCGGCCTTTGCGCTCAGTTCCAGGCCGGCGGCGTAGTAGCCGGCGCCGATGCAGTATTCGGCGGCTTCGGCGCAGGCCTTCCGCCCGAGTACCCGGGGCCGGCTGCCACGCAGTCGGTGGTAGGGGATCGCGCCGAGGTGGAGCGTTTGTTCGGCGCGGCCTTCCAGTTCCTCGGCCCGGGCGTCGTGCAGCCGCGCCCGCTCCTGCGGATCCAGGTTCTCGTAGGCTTCCCGGGCGCCGGGTTCGTCGCTGATGCCGTCGGAGGCGACGAACGCCCGCGCCAGTTCGGCCGCGTTGCCATGGCCGCCGGTGCCGGTGGCGGCCTTCGGTACGGTGGTGCGGCTCGCGTGGACGTCGAGTTCCTCGGCGATCTCCGCTACCGGCCTGCGGCCCGAGGAACCCACGATGAGGCGGACCTCGGTGGGGTCCAGGCGGCGCAGCGCGATGGAGAGGAACTCCAGGTCGGTGGCGTCGGCGTGGTCGACCCCCAGGAAGGCGAGGGTGAGCGGGCCCGCTGCCTGCCCCTGCGACCGGGAGTGCAGGAAGTCGACGATGCCGTGCGCGATGCGGCGGGTGCGCAGCGGGGAGTACCAGCGGGTGCGCTCCTGGAGGGAGGCGGCAGTGGTGAGGGTGTCGGGCGCGGGCCCGAGGAGCGCTTCCAACTCGGGTGCCGCAGCCAGAATTTCGATTATGTGACGTTTCGTCAGGTCAGGTGTGTCCTGGTGTATTTGTGGCACCAGGGCGCGCAGTACCGAACCGGCTCCGGTGTACGGGCCGCGCAGCCGCCGGTGGCAGTCGGCCATGGCGGTCGGGTCGTAGGCGGCTGCTGCGTGCGGGCGGGCGGCGTGGTGGGGCCCGGTGAGCCACACATGGGTGCTGGAGGTTGACACGGCTGGGGCTCCTCGACTTCTTCGGGCCGTCCGGGAGGGTTTGGAGGCGGTCCGGACGATGGGCGCGGACGGCTCAGGCGGTTCGGCGGGCCGGGGTGGGTGGGGTCTTCCGTCGGATTCGGCTCCGGATCTTGATCACGATGAGGGCGGCGAGCTGGCCCAGCAGGGTGGCCCCGGCGACCATCGAGTCCCAGAAGTGCGGGGAGCTGACCTGGCCGGTGGTCATGCCCTGGTAGGCGCGGGTCAGGAATCCGATGAGAACGGGGAAGGCTCCGCACAGGGCGTACGCGATCAGCACGGCCGAGCCGACGACCATGAAGGGCGCGTATCGCCGGGCGGTTTTCAGGTCGTGTGGTGTCCAGCCGGACTCGTCGGCCAGCCGCTCGGGGCGGCGCAGGCTGCGCCAGAGGCGGTTGCGCAGGTAGGTCCTGCTCAGTCGGTGCAGGTCGGGGCAGCGCAACGCGGTGGTCAGGACGTGGTACAGGTCCGTCTCCATGAAGACCATGCACTGCCAGGCCATGCGCAGGAGCGTGACGTAGGCGATGGCGATGGCGGCACGGCCGAGGACGGTCAGCGTGCCGTGCAGCACGCGGTCGGCCTCGGCGGTGCCGACGAGGGCGCTGAAGAAGAGTGAGTCGGCCACGAGCCCGGCGCAGAACGGCAGGATCCGTTTGCCCCGGGGAACCCCCATCAGGCCGGTGAGCGTGGTCTGCGCGACGATGAAGTACAGGCGTCGGCCGATGCTGAGCCGGCTGGGCAGCCCCAGCCGCCGCCCCGCCAGGACGTGGAATCCCTCGTGCACGGTGATCCCGACGACGTCGACGGCGAACAGCGTCAGCTGGACCAGGACGAGCGAGGTGCTGAAGAAGGTCTTGGACGGCGTCGGTCGTAACTCGGGGGTCCGTACGAGGAGGGAGACGGCGGCGGCGACGACGAGTGCGTACAGCGCCCAGGCGGGGGGTGCGAACAGTGCCTTGCCCAGGCCGGTCCAGCGAACCGGCTTCGGCGCCGCGTCCGCGGGGCCGGCGGTGTTCGGACCGTCGGAAGCCGGGTCCCGGACGAACTCCAGGTCCAGGAGGGTGGCCACGAGGTCTTCGATGTCCGCGGGCTCGCCGTAGGTCCTCAGGTACCAGTCGCCGGCCTCGTCGACGGTCGCACCGCTTTGCAGGTGCCGCACGACTGCCGCCGCGTCCTCGGGGAACACCGCGAAGGAGTCGATGTCCGGCCGGCCGATGACCGTCTGGTCGCCTTCGTCCACGAACGTGAGCGGGTGCAGGGCAATACGGTTGCCGGTCATCGCGCTCCTGGAAGAGGGTGTGGGCTCGCGTGCCTCGGTCACCGCCTGGGTGCGGCCGGGGACCGCCCGCACCCAGGCGCGATCGCAATCGTCTCGCTGTGCTACTGGATGTGGCAGCGGCAGTCGTAGGGCGAGGTGGCGGTGCTGGTGAGGCGAACTGGACCGGTCTTGCGAACCTGGAACTTCTTCATGGTGTGTCCCTTTCCTCTGTGCCTGTCGGGGGCGTTGGTGCTCTCCCCACGGAGGTTGGGTCCCGGATGCGACGCCATGTCCGCGTCGCACGACAGCAGCGCTGTGCTAGCTGAAGTGTCGCCTCCGGAAATCGTCATTCATCTCAGCTGACGACAAGGAAAGCATGGAGGCGCTCCGGCCCCGTGTCAACTGCCATGGATACGGCTATAGTTGCGGCTACACGAGAGCTGGTGCGAGCAGGCTGTTCCTGGGGTGGCCGAGGAGGTGGGCAGTGGCTGGACCGGAGTCCGGCGAGGAGACCCTCGCCGACAAGATCGACAAACTCTTCCGCATCGTCCGCCGGCCCAACCGCGAGCAGTACAGCCACGAGGAGGTGGCCCGGGCCTGCCGCGAGGCGACGGGGGAGAGCTTCTCGGCGACGTACCTGTGGCAGCTGCGCACCGGCCGCCGTGACAACCCGACCAAGCGCCACCTCGAGGCCCTCGCGCAGTTCTTCCAGGTCCCGCCCGCCTACTTCTTCGACGACGAGCAGAGCAGCCGGATCGCCGAGGAGCTCGAACTGCTCGGCGCGCTGCGCGACGCCGGCGTGCGCAACGTCGCCCTGCGCGCGGTCAACCTCTCACCCGAAGGACTCGGCACGATCAGCGACATGATCGACGCCATCGCACGACGTGAGGTCGGCAAGGAGGCCTGGCGCGGCAGGTCGGACGGGGCGGCCGACCACTGACCGACGGGCCCGGGCAGCCGCGCCGCGGCCCGTCAAGGGGGGAGAGGCGTGCAAGGGCAGGACAAGGACCTGTGGCGAAGATGTCAGGAGGTCGCGGAAGCGCTCCCGCTCCCGATCCCCTTCCAGCCCGAGGAGTTCGTCGCGGCGTTATCCCGGCAGCGCGGCAGACCCATCGAGCTGGTCCCGGTCACCGTGCAGGCCTGCACGCCCTGCGGCATGCTGGTCTCCACCGACCGCGCCGACTACATCGGCTACCCGGTCAACACGACCGAGCTGCACCAGCAGCACATCCTGCTCCATGAGGTCGCGCACCTGCTGTGCGGGCACGTCGGCGCGGACGCATTCAACACGTCGGCCGTGCGTGCCCTGATGCCGCACCTGTCCGGGGAGCTCGTGCAGCGCGTCCTCGGCAGGACCGTGCACAGCGAAGCCCAGGAGCAGGAGGCCGAGCTCCTCGCCTCGTTGATCCTCCAACGCGCGGCACACGGCGCCGAGACAGCGCCGCCCCTCACCCCGGAGGGCGCCGACGCGGTGGCCCGGCTCAGATCGGTCTTCGGCAGCCCCGCACGACCCAGGCGCCGACGTGGCTGACGCGGCGGTCCTCCTCTTTTGCCTGGTGGTGATCGCCACCGTCTGCTCCAAGCTCTTCCTCGCCCGCGGCAGCACCAGCCCCGGCCTGCGGTACCTCATCGCCTGCGGCCTGTGCCTCGGCACCGGTATGGCCCTGCTCGCGCCGGCCACCATGGCCACGCTGGGCGGCATCCACGGCACCCACCTGGATCAGGGCTCCCACGCCTCCGAGCGCCTCGCCCTGCTGGCGGGGGACGTCCTGAAGATGGCCGCCGTGGGCCTGTTCGTCGGCATGGCCCGCTCGCTGCAACCGCCGGGCCGCAGCCACACCCTGGCCCGGTGGCACGCGGCCGTCACGGCCGTGGCGCTCACCGCCCAGCCCGTGCTCTTCACCGTCGCCCGACCGTACGTCAGCGACGACGGCGTCCGCACCCACGGCACGGCGACCCTGGTCATCGCCGCCTACGACACCGTCTTCACCACGTACTGCACGTGGTGCCTCGCCGCGTTCACCGTGCTCGTCGCCGGCCACGCCCGGCACCTCGGCAAGGGGCTGCTGCGCACCGGACTGCGGCTGGTCACCGCGAGCGCCGTGGTCGGGATGGCGTGGACGGCGTGGAGCGTCGACGACATCGTGTCGGTGCTGACCACCGGGGCCCAGGACACGTGCGAGGACATTCCTTCCGCGGTGCTCGGCGCCGCCTGCATCACCCTTGCGGCCTGCGGCACGACGATCTCCGCCTGGGGCAGCCGCCTCGGCGCCCCGGCCCGGTGGCTGCGTGCCTACCGCGGCTACCGCGCCATCGGCCCCCTCTGGTCCGCGCTGCAAGCCGCGGTCCCCGACATCGTGCTGCCCCTGTCGGTCGGCCGCACACGCTACGCGTTGCCGCGCGACGCCGAGTTCGCGCTCCTCCGCCGCGTGATCGAAGTACGCGACGCCCACCTCGCGCTTCAGCCCTACTTCCACCCGAAGGCCGCCGAATGGGCCTCAAGCGCCGCATGTTCCCGAGGACTTGGCGGCGGGCCCCGTCTGGCCGCCACCGTGGAGGCCGCCACCCTCGCCGCGGCTCTCCTCGCGGCCGAAGCCGGACGCCGGTATCCCCAGGCGCAGCTCTCCGGCGGGCCCGCCCCGCACGGACTACAACCCAGCGTCGAGGCCGAGACCGCCTGGCTCGTCCAGGTCACCCACGCCTTCACCCGCTGCCAGGCCGTCGACCAGGTGCGCCGCCGTGTCCGCGACGAACTCCGGCACCCGAGCGCCGCCACCGGAGAGGAACAGGCATGACAGGGGCCGTGACGCCCCGCGTGGTATTTGACGGCGCGTCCGCGGGTGTCCCGCCGGATCTGGGCGACCGCCACGACGTGGAGCGCGTAGTTCAGCTGGCGGTCTCCTGCGCGTGAGAGCCGGTGGCGTAAGGCATCGCCGGAGGAGACCTCCAACCGCGCGACGTCGCGGAACGAGGCGAACACCGCCGCGGACCGGGAAGCCGCCGCGTGCACCGCCGGCTCCCTACTGGGCACGATGCTCCCCGTCAGCGGGTGGCCAAGGTGCGCAACCGCTGCCGCCCTGCGCACCGAGTAGTCGCACTCATCGGCAAACGGTGCGGGCCACCGCGCCAAC
>CAYNNX010000009.1:46931-50904 GCA_964398515.1 uncultured Streptantibioticus sp.
GTTCGGCGCAGTGCCGCGGTCGCCACGGTCAGCCAGACGGCCATGGCAAGCCAGGACAACGCGCTTCCGTTGTCGTGCAGTTGCTGATCGTGGATCAACGAGGACAGCGAAAGGCCTGTCAAGGCCAGCATGCCGACGGGGAAAGCCGTGGACCAGCGTTTGATGTCGTAGTGAACGCGTGGCCATCTGGCCTCGCTCGTGGCGAGGGGGAGGTAGGCGGCGACCGCGGTCCACCACAACACCTGCGTGATGGTGCGAAGCACAGGCTGCGCCGCGCTCCAGATGCTGCCGCCCGTGCTCACGGTGTCCAGCAGCACGGCGCCCGCCAGGGAGCTGATCGCCAGGGCGCCGCCCATCACCCACTGGTCACCGCGACCCCGTATGAGTTGCCGGAGGTCGAAACGGAGGAGGACGACGGCGTACAAGGCGAGCCCCAGCACGAAGGCGGCAGCAGCTGGAAACCCCAGCCAGATGTCGCCGGTTCGCCGTGCGACCTGGGCGGCCAGCACCGCGAGCGCCTGCGTCGAGACGCAGACGAGGAAACTCGACCCCACGGTGGGGGTCTGCCAGTGCCGCAGCACGGACGGCAGCAGGACGAGCCACAGTAGTACCGCGGTGATCAGCAAGCCTTGGGCGAGTACTTCCCGGCCGAGCATCAGGGTGCGGGACCCCAGCACAGCGGTGCCGGCGACCAAAGTGAGAGCCGGTGGCACGTCGGCCTCGCGCATCCATCGAGCCGGATCGAAGACCGGGCCTGCGGCGAAGGAGATGATGAGGAAGATCCAGGCCACGGCGGAGATGGTCAGCAGGGCATCGGAAAGCCATTGCGGTCCGGTCATCCCGAAGCACAGTGACAACACGCCGCTGGCCATCACCGCCGCCGCGGCGCCGGGCGGTTCGGCAAAAGCCAGCCGCCTGGCCGCTGCCACCACCCGCACACGTGCGCTCACGGGTCCCATCCGGTCACTGGTGCACAGGGCTGTCTTCATGGCTGTGCCCCACGGGGCGGTCGCGCTGTCAGGGCTCAGCGCGGCGGGTGCGCAGACGGCACTGCCACAACTCGATTGGCTTCGGCAGCGCGGAGGCACCTGCCATCGCCGCCGCCACGATGAAGACCGCCGGACTACGCACGGCGACTGCGGCGACGAGCAGCACTGCGGCCAGAAGCAGGCACAGCGCGGTGGTGAGGAGGATGGCGTGGCGGCGCAGCAGTGTGGTCAGCAGTGCCGCGCGCAGTGGTGTGGCCTTGCCGAAGGAGCTGAGCATCAGGGCAAGTTGCGGGTCGTGCTCGGTCAGATGCTGCTCGATGTCGGCGAGGATCCGCCTGTCGTGCATGGAAAGGCTCATGGGAACCTCCCGGGGGCGATCCCCGTGCCCGGGGCGCGGCCGGGCCGCGTGGAGTGAGCCCGGACCGCGCCGGCTTTGGCACTACTTGTTGCCGGTGGTGCGGCCGGCCGTCCTCACCATGGCGAGCGCGGCCAGTCCGAGGGCGCAGGCGATGCCACCGATCCAGCAGTTGTTCCAGACGATCCCCGGCGATGCGCCATGGCCTGCGGTCACGACCCACGGCGAGATGATCATCCAGACGCCCATGACAGCGACGGCCCAGCTTAGCCGGAGCATTCTCTCGCCTGCCAGGGTCATGCCCAGGCCGATCACGGCCAGGGTGATGCCGACGATGAGGTTGTTCACGGTGATGTCGGGCAGTGCGTGGAAGTGCACGACCCACGGTGAGATCGCCGCGTACAACCCGGTCAGCAGGATCAGTCCGTCGACGGCGACGGCCTGGAGGCCGTCCGCCACGCGGGCGTAGCGTTCCCGCATCTCGGCCACATCGGGGTGTCCGGCGATGTCGGGGGTGTGGGAGAGGTCAGGCATACTATTCGCTTCCTCTCAAATGCTTTCTGTGCAGTTCATTCGGTGTGCCCGAACCTGATTGCCGGGATGACGGTGGCCGAGGGGGCGAACCTGCGTTGCGCGCTGCTCCGGCCCCAAGGTGCGCGTGGACGGTCGCCAACGGACGAGCGAGGGCGTGAACTCTGCCGCATCACATCCTGCGTATGCGCCGACCATCGCGGCCCGGGGGCCTCGGCACGGGCGAGCGGAACAATTCGCGGCTTCCTGCCGCGGGGGCCTGAATCCGCCCCGGCAGGTCAGTGACGCGCCAAGGCCCCTACCCCATCCGCGCCCGCACCGCGGTCAGGAGAATACCTGTCTTGACCTCGTCAGCGTCCATGAACATCACCACCTGGACGGCTCCGGCCACCCCCGCATCCGGTCCGGAGCTACTCCCCTCATTGTACTATTGCGTCCCGCAATGGTGCGATTCATTCTCCGAGAATGCGCTGATCGATCGGTCGCTGCGTGCCGCGGCCAGACGGGAGAAGAGCGAGATGACGCAGCGAAGCAACGACGCACACGCATCCGATGCAGGCCACACGGATCTGAATGGGGCCGTGACGGAAGTCGGGGCAGCGGTGATGGCTGCGTCCCGGCTGTTCATGGCTATCTCCGCGCGCGCACTCGCCGACATCACTCCGGCCCTCACCTTGCAGCAGTTGCGGACTCTCGTCGTGCTGCAGGACCAAGAACCGATCAAGCTGGCGGCACTCGCAGCGGCCCTGACAGTCAACCCGTCGACCGCGATGCGCACCGTCGACAAACTAGGGTGCGTTTCAGAAGTGCCCGTCAGTCGCCGTTGAAGATGAGGTAGCGGTGCGGCTTGCGTTCCAGATGGGCAGCCAGCGTGAGCAGTTCGTTTGCCGCCTCAGCTTCAGCCGCAGGTGCGGCTTCGAGCAGGGCGTTCAGCTCCGGGACGACGAGTCGCATCTGTGACTTGTTGAACCAGGTGTCGTCGTGGGGGTCGACATGGCCGAGCATCGGCATTGCCAGTGCTGCGGCCCGCCGACACAGTGCGTCGATCGCCGGGTTGGTCGAGACTACGACAATGTCCCCGGTGTAGGTCTGCACGCGCGCACTGATCCCCATGGCGCTCACGGTAGTGCCCGCTGACCTCGGGTGGGACGGGATTTGAGTGCCGGTTCGCGGAGCGTCACAGCCATTCGTTGATAATGGCGACGGTGACGGTGGCCTCGTAGCGGACGGCAAGTTTGTCGTAGCGAGTCGCGACGGCCCGGTGCCTCTTCAGGCGATTGATCCCGCACTCGACAGCGTGGCGTTCGCGGTAGTCGACCTTGTCGAACTTGGGCGGCCTGCCACCGCGGATGCCGCGCTTCTTGCGATTGCGAATCTGGTCGGTCTTCTCCGGGATGGTGCAGCGGATGCCGCGCCTGCGCAGGTAAGCGCGGTTCGCTCGGGAGCCGTAGGCCCTGTCCGCTCGGACCTTGCGGGGCTTGGTGCGCGGGCGTCCAGGGCCGAGGCGCGGGACGCTGACGCGGTCGAGGACGGTCTGGAACTGCGGGCTGTCATGGCGGTGGCCGGCGGTGATGACCAGGGACAACGGCTTCTGCCCCTGCTCGACCGCAAGGTGGACCTTGGTCGTCAAACCTCCCCGTGAGCGTCCGAGTCCATGGTCGGCCGGCTCGAAGTCGACCCCGCCCGGTGGTTCTCTCTGGAGATCCCCTTTTTGCGGGCACCGGCGGCGTGCTGGTGGGCGCGGGCGATGGTGGAGTCGACGCTGACGTCCCAGGTGATCAGCCCGTTGGCGTCAGCCTGGGCCTGGAGCTGCTTGAGGATCCGCTTCCAGGTGCCATCACGCTGCCAACGCCGGAACAGCCCGTAGACGGTTTCCCACTCGCCATACCGGAGGGGCACGTCCCGCCATGGTGCACCTGTCCGTGTTCGCCAGCGTATGCCGTCAATCAGCTGTCGCTTGGACCAGACTGGAGGTCGTCCCGGCTTCTTCCCTACCGGCAACAGCGGTTCCAGCTTGGCCCACTGTGCGCTCGTCAGATCCCCTCGTCCCACACGGTGATCATTGCAGAGCTTGATCGACTTCTGAAACGCACCCTAG
>CAYNNX010000010.1:0-38406 GCA_964398515.1 uncultured Streptantibioticus sp.
CTTCCAGCACGTGACCCGCGACTCGAACCGCTCGGTCGCCAACTCGTTGAACCGGCAATCAAATGCGGAATGGAGCGAACCCGGGGGATGCGCAGATTCTCATCGAAGTAGAGACCGGCCGAGGTCGATGCCTCATGACACGTATATCGCCGGGGCGGGGACGAAGACATCCCGGCGACGGCGCCCAGCGTCCCTGCGCAGGGATCTCAACGTCGTAGGATTGCCGCAAACGTCCTGACATGCCCTTGCTGGAGCAATGGTCGGGTTGAGCTGTTGAGCCGCATCAGGCTGGTTGTCTTGATCAAGCCCCGCCGGGAGTTCTTGTGTACAGGCCGCGTGAGTGGATTCGCGAGGGCTTTCGTCCGGACCCGGGCCACGTGTGCCGGTCGGGTTCTTCAAGGCGGCACCGGAGCGAGCAGTGAGGTGGCCCGGCCGTCGCAAGGGCGAGAGCCGCCGTCCAGCGCAGTTGAGCGGCACAGGCCCGCCGGTGCCCGCTCCGCCGGTATGGATGCGCTGGTTGCCGGCCATCTACGTCGCGGCGGTCCTGGTTCTCGAACCGATCACTCCCGTCGAGTGGCCGGTGAGCTTCCTGCTCATCGCCCTCCCCGTGGTCGCCGCCTTCGCCCACGGCCCTGCGGCCGTCGCCGCCATCACGGTCTTCGCCGTCACGTTCGAAGGTGTCCTGGCCGGCACTCCGTGTTGTGCGGGCCGCTCCGTGGGTTACTTGTGGGAGCGCCACTACGTGGCCGCCTACATCTCCACCACCTTGGTCGGTGTCCTCGGCACGATTCTGGCTGCCCACCGAATGCGCCGGGAACACACCCTCGCCACCGTGCGCTCTGTGGCCGAGACGGCGCAGCGCGTGCTGCTGCGCCCGGTACCCCACCGCCTCGGCCACATCTCCGTAGAAACCCTCTACCTGTCCGCCGCCGCGGAGGCGCGCATCGGTGGCGACCTGTACGAGGCGGTGCTCACCCCGCACGGAGTCCGCCTGCTCATCGGCGATGTCCGGGGCAAGGGCCTGCTCGCGGTGGAAACGGCCGCGACGATGCTCGGCGCCTTCCGGGAGGCCGCCCACGACGAGCCCGATCTGGCCGGGGTGGCGCGCCGAGTAGAGAGAAGCATGACCCGCAGAGCCGCGCAGTTTCCGGGCAGCGACGTGGCGGAACGCTTCGTCACCGCGGTGTTCGCCGAGATCCCAGACCAGGAACCCGTGGTCCGCATCGTCAACTGCGGCCACCCACCGCCCCTGCTCATCGGCCGCGACGGGGTGACCCAGCTGGATCCGACCGATCCCGCACTGCCCATCAATCTCGGCGTTCTGCTCGGGAACGACTACCACGTGGACGTGGAACCCTTCCACCCCGGTGAACAACTGCTGCTGTACACCGACGGCGTAACCGAGACACGCGACCGAACCGGAGCCTTCTACCCACTCACCGAGCGCGTCCGGTCATGGGCCGCTCTGCCTCCCCGCGAACTCCTCGACCACCTGCACCAGGACCTGCTGGCCTACAGCGACGCAAGCCTCCAGGACGATACCGCCGCACTCGCCGCGTATCGCCTCCCCGATGAGACCCACGGCTGAAAACGCTGTCGCGTGAGGGCGTTCGGTCGTCGGCGGAGCCAGTGCAACTCAGCACGGCGCAGCACAAGCAGGAAGGCGGCTGGGAGGAATAGCGCCAACAGCGGCCGAAGCGAGGAGCGGCGTGGCGCTTCGGTACGCAGCAGGTGAAGCGCAATAGAATACCCGTGTGCGATTCGCGATCTCGATCCCACAGTTCTACGCGGATGGCGAGTTCGATCCAGCCACGTTCCGCGCCTACCTCACTCGTGTGGAGCAGTTGGGCTTCGACAGTGCCTGGACACAGGAACAGACACTTGGTTCGAAGCCGCAGCTCGGACCGATCGAGACCATGACCTATGCCGCCGCGTGCACGGAACGCCTACGCCTTGGATGCGCGGTCTTCGTGTCCACGTTGCACAGTCCGGTGCACTTGGCGAAAAGCATCAGTTCGCTGGACCAGATAAGCCGAGGCCGGATCGAGGTCGGCTTCGGTACGGGCGGCAAGCGACGGCCCTTCGCAGCCTTCGGCGTCGACCCGGAGCGCTACGTCGCCCGCTTTACCGAGGGCATAGAGGTGATGACACGCCTGTGGCGCGATTCCCGGGTGGACTTCTCCGGCGAGTTCTGGCAGCTGGCTGACGCAGCCATGGAGCCGAAACCGTTCCAGAAGCCCTATCCTCCATTGTGGTTCGGTGGGAGTGGGCGCACCGCGTTGCGGCGTGCCGTGTTGAGCCCTGGCCTGTTCAGCGGGTTCTTCGGTGCGGGCCAGGTCCCGACAGCGAAGTTCGCCGAGCAGGTCCAGATCGTGCGGCAGGCACTGGCCGAGTCGGGCAGGCCGACAAGTGACTTCGCGATCGCCAAGCGCGTCTACATCGCGGTGGACGACGACGCGCAGCGGGCCCGCGACCGGATCAACGCCGAGCTGGCCGCGCTCTACATGAGGCAGTCACCCGAGATCGAGGCTGCCGCGATCGCGGGAACTCCTGGGGACTGTGCTCGCCGGCTGCGTGAGGTCGTCACTGCCGGCGCGGAACTCATCTTGTTCACGCCGTTGTTCGCGCCGGCCGAACACGCCGAACGACTGGCTGCAGAGGTCATGCCAGAGCTTGGGCTGGTCTTCGGCGAGCAGAAGTCATAGCTCGGGTGGCGGCGAAGGAGCATCAGTCTGCACCGCCGTCTTGCACGCGATGCACGCCGAGCCGTCGTGTCCGTGGACCATGCAGTCCTTGAGCCTGCACGCCGGCGTCTCACGCGCCACCCTGGCGCGCCGATTCAGCGTACTGGTGGGCCAGTCGCCGATGGCCTACCTGACCTGGTGGCGCATGACCACCGCCGCACGCCTGCTGCGTAGCTCGGACGCGCCGCTGGCCGATGTAGCCGCCGGGGTCGGATACACCTCCGCTTTCGCTTTCGCACACGCCTTCAAAAGGGAGTTCCGCCAGGCCACCGGCCGATACCGCCAGGAGCACCACGCGCTGCACGAACGTCATACCGCACGAGAGGACCGTGCCGTCGCGGCCGGCGGATCATGGACACATTGCATTCGGCCACCGTGCGAAAACCCCTTCCTTGGTGTGCGGTGCATCGCCGCCGTGAGCTGAATGGTCCCGACCATCGAGCTGCGCTCCCGCCCTGGTCGCAACGCGGTGGAGGCCGGAGCGGTTGCAACACCTCGTCTGCCGAAGGGCAAGAAGCTTGTGGCCAACCGCCCTGGGGGCCGGTCAAGGGAGGGCTCGGGGTGTTCCCTGATGGGGACGTCTCTCAGGCGCCGCCGAGATCACCTCATGCCGACTTGCACAGTGCCCGGCACCGCCACCCGAATCTCCTACCTCGCCGCTCCCGTCCTCATGGCGGCATACGGCGTCATCCGGCTCTTCGACGGCCACCGCGGCCCGGGCCCAGGCTGGATGACGGGCATCTCGCGCTGCTCACCGGGGTGTTGCTGTTCTCGCCTGTCGTGCTGGGCCTGAGACGGTCGCTGCCCGCGGCAGCCGGAGGAGCCCGGACGCTCGCCGCCATCTGCGCCACCTGGATCGGCCTCCTCGGACTGGTCGCCGTGACGACCCAGACGGTCATCGACTCGATGGTCGGCATGCGTTCGACCGACCGCCAGAACATGGACGAGATGTTCACCCGCATCCAGAGCCACCACCCAGGGGTGACCCCGGCTGTCTACACGTTCGGCCCGATGCTCTTCTTTGCGGGCCTGCTCGCCTTGGCCGGCACGTTGGCGGCGAGCCGCCCGCGTCCGGTGTCCGCGAGGACCCCGGCCCTGCTGATGGCGGGCACCACTCTGATGGCCGCCAGCCTCGACCTGCTGCCGCTGGGCGCGGCGTGCTACGCGCTCGCGCTGACCCCACTGGTACGTCGCGAAGGCGATCGGTAACCGTGCGCTCAGAATGCGGTTGCGGAGGGAGGGGAAGGACGCGCGTCCGTACATGCTCCGCTCGAGCGGCATCGGCGGGGCCTGCGCCAGCCTTCAGTGTGCGGGCGGCTGTCAGTCGGCTTGGGGGCGCGGAGCAAACTGGTCGAGCAGGCGTTGCAGCGCGTTGTCGCTGAACATCAGGTCCAGGTTGGCGGCGGACTCGGCGGCGGAGGCCTCGCTGCGCGGGAACAGAGCCTGCTCGTAGGCGGCCAGTGCGGCTTCGATGTCGCCGGAGTGGGCGATGATCGCACGGCCGAGTTCGGCGCCGTCGAGCAAGGCGAGGTTGGCGCCTTCGCCGGCGAAGGGGGACATCAGGTGGGCGGCGTCCCCCAGCAGCGTCACCCCGGGGGTGCGGTCCCAGCGATGGCCGACGGGCAGGGCGTGGATGCGGCGCGGGACCAGTGGGCCGTCGGCGTCGGCGACCAGTGCGCGCAGGCTCTCGTCCCAGCCGTCGAAGTGGGCGAGGACGGCCTTCTTGGCGCTGTCGGTGTCGGTGAAGTCGATGCTCTCCAGCCAGTCCTGGCCGGTCTTGAGGGCGGTGTAGACATGCAGGCTGTCGTCGATCTCGCGGTGGGCGAGGAATCCCTTGCCGTCGCCGAGCGAGATGAAGAAGCCGCCGCCGACCAGGGCCGCGCTCGCCGGGTGGCGGGTGTCGGCGTCGAGCAGGTCGGTCTCGATGAAGGAGATGCCGGTGTAGGCGGGGACGGCGTCGGAGACCAGCTCGCGGACCCGGGACCAGGCGCCGTCGGCGCCGACGAGCAGGTCGGTGGTGATGGTGGCGCCGTCGGCGAAGGTCACCTCGTGGCGGCCGTCGCCGAGCGGGCGAGCGCCGGTGGCTTTCCGGCCCCAGTGGACGGTGCCCGCCGGGAGGGAGTTCAGCAGCAGGTCGCGCAGCCGGCCGCGGTCGACCTCCGGGCGGCCTCTGGTGCCGTCGTCCTCCTCGGCCAGGCGGACCGTGCCGTCCGGACCCACGATGCGCAGGGCTTCGCCGCCGGGGTGGATGAGCGTGCGGAACCGGTCGTGGAGACCAGCGGCGCGCAGCGCTTCCTGGCCGGAGTCGTCGTGGATGTCGAGCATGCCGCCTTGGGTGCGGGCCTCAGGGGACGCCTCCAGGTCGAAGATGACCGAGGCGATGCCGCCCGTGTGCAGGACGCGGGCGAGGGTCAGGCCGCCGAGGCCCGCGCCGATGATCGCGATGGGGTAATGGCTCGTCATGGGAACTCCCCTTGTGGTGATGCGGAAAACGCCGGTCAGTGGTCCTCGGTGGCGTCCGGGCGGTCGGTATGCAGGATTCCGTTGATCAGCATGTGGAAGCCCCAGGCCAGACGGGCCTGTCCGGTGCCGGAGAACAGTTCGTCGCCGAGTGCGGCCAGGCGCGGATGCGTCTGCGCGGAGATGCCGTGCACCGCGGCCACCAGCGCGTCCATCTCGTCCTGGGCGTCGGGGGCGGCATCCCGGGTGCTCTGCTCGGCCGCAGTCGCGGTGGCGAAGTGCAGCAGTACGTCCACCCCCCACGCCGCCCGGCCGTCGGGGACACCGCCTTTTGCCAGCAGCGCCAGCAGCGCCTCCAGCAGGTCCAGGTAGTGCGGACCGGACGGGCGGGCCACCAGGGCCGAGCGGGCAAGCGCCGGGTGCTCGAACAGTACGGCTGTGTAGGAGGACAGAACCTGCACCAGCTGCTCGCGCCAGTCGCCTTCTGCCCGGACCGGGCCCAGGTCGACCTCGCCGAGCAACGTGTCGAGGACAGCCGCGTGCAATTCCGCGGTGTTGCGCACATACACGTACAGCGAGGCCGGGCCGGTGTCGAGCTCCTGAGCCAGGCGGCGCATGGTCACCTTCTCCAGGCCCTCGGCCCGCATCACGGCGACCGCGGTCGCGACGATCCCTTCACGGGTCAGGGCGGGCTTCGCCGGCCGCTCGCGCCGACTGGCGGGGGGTGTGGGTCGTGCTGTCATGGCTACCACTGTAACGAACATGTTCGTTACGAACAAGCTCTTCACGAACATGTTCGTCGACGCGCCCATGGTGACCACCGTCCTCTTGGCCGTGTGCGTGCTCCACCGTGAACGTCTGCGGCGCGTCCGAACACGTCCGACCTTGTCCTCGTCGCATCTGCAACTCACCGGAGCGGGGCCCTGACCGCGGTCCTCGACCCGAGAACCGTCCGCAGCGCCACACCAGCTGGTCCGATACGCGCGTCAGCCGGGCACGCGCAGCCGGGGCGGATGCGAGTGGGTGACAACCGCGGTCAGCGAGACCGTGGTTGAGGTCTCCGACGCGCGGAGTTGAGGCGCCTCATCGCACCTGCCCGAGAAGCGGCATCGGCCCGGGGGCGTCCTGCCCGGCCTGATGGATCCACCCCGGAGCGCGTGTTCGCGCTGGTGCCCGGCTGCGCCGCCCCCCGGAGGACGGCGCAGACCGCGACTGATCATGTCTGGTGTCAGCGTGTCGTGTCGGAGTGCCGATCAGTAGCCGACAGCGACCTCCAGCCACTTCGGGCTGGCTTGGGAGATGAAGTCGGACTGGCCGTCGACGTCGTCGTAGGGGAAGCCGTAGGCGAGGTTGTTGATCGCGTGGTCGTGCCAGAACTTGGCGTAGTAGTTGGCTGGGGCCGCCTGGTAGTACTGGCTGGGGTCGGACTGCTGGGACGACGGCAGCGCGGCGACATGGCGGTTGAGCGCTGCGCACATGGTCGGGTTGCTCGCCAGGCTGCCGGCGCAGCCGAAGATGTTCTGCGTGGTCTCGTTGACCCCGGCGGAACGGGCGTAGGCGGTGAAGTAGTCGGCCTCGGCCCCACCGGGCTGGAAGCCGGGGTCGCTGCCCGGGGCGGTGATCCGGTACGGCGACTGCGTCTGGGCCAGCACTTTGAACTGCTGCGGGACCGCGTTGGCGAAGTCACTGAAGACCTGGGAGCGCGGCTCGTCGAACAGTTGCTGGGTGTCGCCGACCTGGACGTCGTAACCGTCGGCGGCGTGCAGGCGCATGGCGATAGGCAGGCCCCAGGCGTCGACGCGGGTCGTATTGCCGTTGAACACGCCGTTGCCGACGGTGAATTCGATGAAGTCGTAGAACGGGCCGTTGGGCGAGCCGAGGTGGAAGTACATCCGGCCGGAGGAGTTGGCGGGCATGTCCAGGTAGGGCTGGTCGGCGATGGAGTGGGTCTGGCCGCCGAAGCTCCAGTACACCTGGTTGTCCGGGTAGGCACCGTTGGTGCGGTTGAGGATCTTCACCATGACGGCGTTGTGCGCGGGCGGGATGGTGCCGGTGTCGCCCCAAAAGGCGTCACCGGTGGGGTTGGTCGCGGTGGGCGTGGGCGCGCTGCCGGGTGTGCCGTAGACCTGGAACTCCCACAGCGAGTAACCCCATTGCGTGGCCCGCTTCGTGCCGTACATGCGCACGTACCGCCCGCTTCCGGAGACGTTGAGCGTCTGCACGCCGCCGGTGCCGGTGGTCGTGGAATAGATCGTCGTCCAGCTCGTCGCGTCGTTGGAGGTCTGGATCTGGAACGCGGTGGCGTAGGCGGTCTCCCAGTTGAGCACCACCTGGGCTATCTGGGCGGTCTCGCCGAGATCCACCTGGAGCCACTGCGGATCGCTGAAGGCGCTCGACCAGCGGGTGCCCGGGTTGCCGTCCACCGCGTTGGAGGCGGGGAAGCCCGCTGACTCGGTCGACGAGGCGGTGGCCTGCTTGCTCTGCGACAACAGGGTGTCGGCCGCGCTGGCGCGGAACTGGGTGACGGAGATGGCGAACGCAGCGAGCATGGCGATCAGCACGGCGGCGATCAGCGGGGCCCCCGGACGGTGGATCAACGGGCTCCGGTGTCCGGGAGGGATTGGGCTCGGCATGGCGGCTCCTGTAGCGAGTGGGTGTGGGGGAGTAGTCGGTCGAGGAGGGATGTGGCGGACGCCTCGCGGTGCCTGGGTGCACGGTTGCGCGTCCGCGGGGCCAGGTGGCCGTTCGCACAAAGGTGTCGTAGCCGGATCGTCCGGTCCCGGCCGCGGGGGATCGACCCCCGCGGGCGGGTGGCGCCTACGGCAGGGGGTCTGCCGCGACAGCGGTGCCGAGGGTGAGGTCGCCGGACATGGGGAGGTTGCGGGAGGAGTTGCCGAGGAGGGCGTGCGGTCACGACCTCTCCCTCGCTCGGGCAACGGATGCGATCGGGTAACTGACGACGGACGTACGAAGGGTGCAGGCAGCCTGGAGGTAAGAGAGCGCTCTCTGAGTCGGAGTCCTTATTAGGGTCAAGTCGTGGACATGTCAATACTCCTGACGGACCTTCTTCTCACGTCGAAGGTGCCACGCCACAGGGTGCCGAGGCTGCGGGTGGGGCGGTCACGGATGCCCGCATCGATCACCACGGGACCTGGTCCCTGGCAGTGCGAGAGCGCTCTCCGTCCGAGTCGTATCCGATCCCGACAGAATCGGATACGGCGGGACGTGGCGCAACCTCTGTGGCTACTGTCCGAAGTCAGGCCGAGGAGCCCTCGGCGGCGTCGGCGATGCTGGCGTCGGCCTCCGCTGGTCGGCTGCTGCTGCGGGCGTACCGGCGATGTAGTCGTGCTGATCACTTCGCCACGCTTGCTTCGGTACGTCCCACTGTCCCGGCCGCGTGGGCCGCGGCGCGTTGCGGTCGAAGCGCGCAAAAGCCGCCTAACGCGGTGAGCGCGGCGGCGAGGATGCGGGTGTCGAGCCAGCCGGCCTCGGAGAACACCAGGGTGCCCACCGCGGAAGCGAGCGAGCCGACCACGAAGTACCCGCTCGCTTACGGGGTGTTGAGGCGGCGGGGGAGTACCAGTCGCGGTCCGGGTAACCTCCGACGACCGGCGCGGTGGCCGTGCCGGTGACCCCGACCAGTCCGAGCAGGCCGGCGGCCGCGGTGCTCCAGTGGTGCGGTGCGCCGGTGACGTAGAGCGTGGCGGTCCGGAAGATACTGAAGGCGGCGAAGCCGGCGGCCGCCACAGTGATGGCGTGCCGTACGGCGCGCCCTTGGCGAAGCGGTGGGCCGAGCCAAGCGACGAGCCGCTTGTACGGTCTCGTGGTCCGCGGTGGCGGTTTCGCCATCCCGCGCAGGGCGAAGGCCGAGGCGATGGTCAGTGCGGCGGAGATGAGGTGACTCCTGCGACCCCGTCCAGTCGGCCGGGACGCGGCGGACTGTGGATCTGCCCGCTGGCCATGGCGATCCTGCGGCCACGCGCGATGGGCTCGGTCTCTTTTGGACGCCCCTGTCCTGCGGCGAGGGCTTCGGCTACATGTTGTGGCCCGCCACGAGCCCGCATGGGCGCACCTCCATCACCGTCTCTGTGCGCAGCCGCCCCGGGGACCAGGACACCGCCGCACGTCAGATCCGGGACATCACCGGCTTCGGCGACCACGCGCTGTGCTCCGCACGCGAGCACTGAAGTCGGTGACCATCTGACACCGGCCAGGTCCTGGGCCGAGGCGACGCGAGTGGCGTGACACTCGTGACGGCGGTGAGTTGTTTGCGGCGCTGTCACAGCTCGTCAGCCAGCAGGCGGCACGCCTGCAATGCCAAGCATGGGCCTGACCGTTGCCCCGGCGTCCGCGGCTCAGCCCCCTGCAGACCGAGCGCCCCAACCACCGCCAATGCCACCGTCAGTACCCTGAGTGGTCTCCGCATGGAGTTCCCCCGCGGTAGATGCCAGCCTCTTTCGGCCGCGGCACGGTGCAGTCGGCCGTAGTCGTTCGCTCGGAATCAGCAACCGTCCAGCTGGCCGTCGTTGACGTACCAGACGAACTCGCCGTTGCGTGCGCTCTGGGCCCGCGCGTACCGGTCGATGTCGAACCACGCATCCCAGCGCACCCGCGAGTAGTTTCGGTTGTAACCGATGAGATGGAGGCAGCCGTGCCAGTACCAGCCGGAGAAGGGATTCTTCTCCCTCAGGGTGTCCCAGCAGCGTCCGGTCCACTTATCGCGCTGGCTGACTCCACCCACGCAGACGTGCGACGTGTTGTGCTGAACGTCCTGGAAGGCGAGCTGATAGTTGTTCTCCCGCCAGCTCGCCGTGTGCGTGCTGGCGTGCGCGGCTGTCGGCAACGCCAGTCCGACCGACGTAAGCGCTGACGCCGTCACGACGGCAGCCGTTAGCTTTTTGCGGACAGCCATGTTTCGACCCTTTCGCATGAGTGTCTGGAGGGAATCGCCCAGCGCAGAACGCCGACCGTGTCCATGCTGACCGAACACAGCCTCCTGGACAGCCATCGCGGATACGGCGACGGCCTCAAGCCTGTTGTGCATGTGCTTTCCCCTCCGCCGCACCGCCGTGGCACGGCGCCTGGTGTTACCCACGCCGGACTTGGTCCGTCGTCGCGCGAGATCCAGACCGGTACCAGGGAAGCCGATGCCTGGCCGGGCGTCGAGCGATTCGATGAGTTTCGAAAACGATCAAGAGGAGCGAGCCTAGTTGGGGCACTCGCGGTCCTCGGGATGTTGACCGTTGCGCAACGACGATCCGCTCTCGGATTTCTGGAGGGGATGTGCACTCCGCGCGGTCCGCACAAGCCGATGAGACGGCGCACGGTATGCGAATGACGCCGCCGGGCGGGCCGCCACTGATAAAGCGGCCGGGAATCCGTGGCAAGCCCTTCCACCGCACCTCTGTGAGTGACGCGCCGCGGTCTCACTCCACCGGGACCCCCGGGCGCAGGTGATCGTGGCAGCGGCCATGGCCGTGGCACGGAGGGGAGAGCACTGACCGGCGAGCGCGGCGAACTCGTCGGTCAGGCGCGGACCGCCGGAAGCCGACGGCCCGTTGTGGTCCAACACAGCGATCTCGCTCGCGCAACCCGGAACCCTACGGTTGGCTCGGCCAACCCGAGCGATCGGGCGCGCCCGGCGCCGCACGCTTCGGAAGCTGGGGACTCGCTGCGGGAATCCTGGGCGCCCTCAGCCTGTTGCCGTCTTCATCACAAGCGTCGAAAGGGGAACGCGATGCCCAAGGCAGTCCGATTCAGCGAGTACGGCGGCATTGACGTGCTGAAGGTCGTCGACGTCGAACGTCCCTCGCCCGGCCGTGGACAGGTGCTGGTCAAGGTGGTGACCGCCGGGATCAACCCGGGGGAGGCCAAGATCCGCGAAGGGCTCCTGCACGACCGGTGGCCCGCCACTTTCCCCTCCGGCCAGGGCAGCGACTTCGCCGGGACCGTCGAGGAGATCGGCGAGGGCGTCGAGGGCTTCGCGCCGGGGGATGAGGTGATCGGGTTCACCAACCGGCGGGCCAGTCACGCCGAGTACGTCCTCGCCGAGGCCACCGACCTGATCCGCCGCCCGGCGGGCGTCCCGTGGGAGCAGGGCGGCGCCCTGTTCGTAGCCGGGACGACGGCGTATGCGGCGGTGCGTGCCGTCGCGCTCGCACCGGGCGACACCGTGGTGGTTTCCGGGGCCGCCGGTGGCGTCGGGTCACTGGTGGTACAGCTCGCGCGGCAGGCCGGAGCCACGGTGATCGGCCTGGCGGGCGAGTCGAACCACGCGTGGCTGACCGACCGCGGAGCGATCCCGGTCACGTACGGCGAGGGCGTGGCCGACCGGATCCGTGCGGCGTCGGGCGGCAGGGCCGACGCCTTCATCGATACGTTCGGCGACGGGTACATCGAGCTCGCGCTCGAACTCGGAGTGCGGCCCGACCGTATCGACACGATCATCGATTTCGCCGGCGCGGAGAAGCACGGGGTCAAGGCGGAGGGCAGTGCGGCAGCTGCCAGCGCCGAGGTGCTCAAGGAACTCGCCGCACTGATCGACCAGGGCAAGCTGGAGATCCCGATCGCCAAGGTCTACCCGCTGGACGATGTGCGGGACGCCTACCGCGAACTGGAGCGGCAGCACACCCGGGGCAAGATCGTGCTGAAGCCCTGAGCGGGCCGGTGCTTTGTGATGCTCAGCGAAGGGAAACCCGGCGGGCAGGTGAACGCCCCACCTGCCCGCGGGCGTGACATCCCGGCGGAAGGATTGCGCCGTTGAGCCGGCCTTCCTGACTCACCGGTACGCGCACGGTACCCCTCTCGCGCCGCACGAACGGCCTGCCGCGATGCCGCCGCTCCGTCCGCCATCCATCCGTCATGCGGTACCGATGGGTAGCCACGATTTGGTGAGGCCGCCGCGGGGCGGCCGAAGAGGCGGCGCCCCGGAGGATGGTCTGCGAGTTCCGGGTGGCCGGAGGGCTTCCTCAGCCGCTGGGCCAGCGGCTCTCGACCTCGGCCAGACGCCAGTACGCCAGCGCGCACGCCCACACCACGACGAACAGGCCGACGATGACGAACCCGACGTTGTTGAGGTCGATGCCGGAGATCCAGCCGGTGACCGGGTCGGTGAGGTTCAGCTGGTCGTGCAGGACACCGACGAGTTCGATGGTGCCGATCAGGAAAGCGACGGCGATCGACAGGCCGGTGATGGTGAGGTTGTAGTAGACCTTGCGTGCCGGGTTGGCGAACGCCCAGCGGTAGGCGAAGTTCATGAACGTGCCGTCGAGGGTGTCGAACAGGCTCATCCCGGAGGCGAACAGCAGCGGCAGGCACAAGATCGCGTACCAGGGCAGGCCGGCGGCGGCGCCGGAACCGGCCAGGCCCAGCAGGACCACCTCGGTGGCGGTGTCGAAGCCGATGCCGAACAGCAGTCCGATCGGGAACATCTGGCCGGGCCGGCTGATGGACTTCGTCAGCCGGCCCAGGATCCGGTTGAGGAAACCACGGCTGTCCAGGTGCTTCTCCAGCTCGTGCTCGTCGAACTGGCCGGCCCGCATGGCCTTGAACACCCGGTGGATCCCGGCCAGCGAGACCAGGTTGAGCGCGGCGATCAGGTAGAGGAAACCGCCGGAGACACTGGTGCTGACCACACCCAGCAGCTGACGAGTGCTGGAGTCGTCACTGGTCAAGGTGGTGACCACGTGCGCACCGGTGGCGACAAGACCGGCCAGTACCACCACGATGGTGGAGTGCCCCAGCGCGAACCAGAACCCGACCGAGATCGGCCGCTTGCCGTCCGCCATCAGTTTGCGAGTGGTGTTGTCGATCGCCGCGATGTGGTCGGCGTCGAAGGCGTGCCGCATACCGAGCGTGTAGGTGGTGACGCCGAGACCGAGACCGAAGACCTGGGTGCCGACGGCGTAGTGGTGCGGGGCGACTATCGCGATCAGCACTCCGAAGGCGACCACGTGCATGCCCGCGATCACGGCTATCAGGCCGCCGGTGCGGATCCAGTCTCTTCTCTCCCACTGCAGCGACGTGGTAGCGGCGCCGGAGGGGGCAGTCAGGGCCGCGGTTTCGGGCATGGTCATCTCAGGCAGCCTCTCCAGCACCTCGTGGACAGTTCTCGTGCGGTGCCGTGGCCGGTCTCCTGGCTGACGGGTCCAACATCCCCACACCTGGCCTTCCCAGACGCACAGCGCCCAGTGGCCGCCCACCGGCAAGCGGCGGGGACGGTGCGAGGACTTCCCGATCACAGTGGCGAGGGCCGCTCCGGACTTCCTGCGACAAGGCACAGAGCACCGGTCTTCCCGAGCACCACGGCAGCAGACACCGTATGGGTCGGGATGGCCGGCCCACAAGTCTGCATAGCTTTGCATGTGTTGGACATCACCGGCGCACGGTGGTGAAGATTGGCCTCATGCACCTGGTTCCCGAGGACCGCGCGCACCGGCGCGCCATCGACGCGCACACCGTCTGCGACGCCATCGCCGGTATCGGCGACCCGGAGACCGTCCGCGCCTGGGCGAGCCGCTTCTCGCTGCTCGCCGAGCCGAACCGGCTGTCCGTGCTGCTGGCCATCCACCGCGCCGGGCCCATCGCCGTCACCGACCTGGCGCTGGCCACCGGGATCAGCGAGACCGCGGTCTCCCAGATCCTGCGCCTCCTGAGGATCTCGGGCACCGTCGCCGCCACGAAGGACGGCAGGATCGTCCGTTACCGGCTGCTCGACGACGACACCGCGACCCTGCTCGAGTCGATCCCGCCGCTACGCCACGCGGTGTGATCAGTCCACAGGGCCCTGTCCGGAGCGTCCCGCGCACCAGGGCGGCCGCCGCCCGCCGACCACGCAACCCTCGATGAGTGGGGCCGCATGGACGACGGCCGTGCCGACTACTCGGGCGATCACCGCCGCCACGGCGCGAACCGCCAGGCCATCACCGACCCCAGCGGCAAGCTCGGGTGGATCTTCCGAGCTCTGCGCGGCCCGCGTCCCGACCTGACCGCCGCCCGCACCCACCGCATCGTGGAAACGTGCGCCAGGCTCCACATTCGCGCCCTGGCCGATTGGCCCCCGCCGGGGAGCAGCCGGAGCCGTCCTCACTCTGGAGCTCCAACGCTGAACAGGCCGATGTCACCCGGTGGTCGACAGTCGCTCACGCCACCACTCCACCGTGGCCCTGACCTGCTCCTCGACCGGGGTGGCGCGCACCGCGAATGCGGACTCGTAAGCGGACGAATCCACCACGAACGGCCGGTCGAACTGGTAGCGGGTCTCGCGCAATTCACGGATCAGGGGCGAGAAGAGCGACGACAGGCCCAGTACCGCCGGCGGGAGCTTCCTCGCCGCGACCGGACCCGTCTTCGCCTCAGCTGCAAGCCGGTTGATCATCTCCTGAATCGACAACGCGGGCGCCGTCGGCACGTGCCATGCCCGCCCCCAGGCCCGCTCCGCGCCCGCGACCTCCACCAGCGCCCTGGCCACATCGGGGATGTAGGACCAGCTGTGCGGCGCATCCGGGTCGCCCAGCACCGTGACGGACTTGCCCCGCAGCAGGCGCGGCATGACCCGCGAGGCCAGGTGTCCTCCATCGGTGACACCGGGTCCGAAGAAGTCCGAGGCACGCACCTCGACCGCCTTGATGCGGCCCTTCTCGTGCAACTTCCGTGCCTGCTGCCATACGGCCACCCGTGCCCGTCCCTTGGAGCCGGTCGCCGCGAGCGGCAGATCCTCGGTCATGGAACCGTCCACCAGGCCGTAGCCGTAGAGATTGCCCAGCATGACCAGCACGGCCCCGGTCGCCTCGGCCGCCGCACAAATCGACGAGGCCAGCGGCGGCCACCCAGTCGCCCAACGGTGGAGGGGCGGCGCACCACAGCTGTAGATAGCGGCCGCGCCGTGCGCGACTTCGGCCAGTTGCTCGGACGCCGTCGCGTCCAGCGCGACATGCTCGATGCCGGGCTCAGGGCGACGGCCCGACTTGGTGATCACACGTACGGAATGCCCCTGCTCGGCCAGCAGCCGCGCGGTGGCCGCCCCAGCGGGCCCGAATCCAACAACCACATGAAGGCTCACCCCCCGCACACTAGCGCGAGGGTACGACGAGGCTACGCCGTCCTCCCCGCCTCTTCCGTCCTAGACGAGACCGAAGGGGGTCGGGGGCGCCCCTCCCAGACCTGGCGGGAGGCCTGTTCGGGGTGGCGCAGGGCCTTCGACTCGGCGCCCAGGACACGAGTGAGCTGCCGGTTGGGGCAGTAGGCGGCCCGTCCGGGGTCGCCGGTGGCTGTTCTCACGGCTTCACCCCCCCCTGATCGAGCTGGACGTGATCGAGCCTCAGGTCGCGCGCACCGCTGCACCAGAGACGATCAGAGCGCGGGCCGCGAGAGGGGGAACGCGGCCGATGACGAGCGTTTGGTCCCGGTTCGGCATGAGCCCCGTGCGCTGGGCCAGCTCCAGCCCGAGCGGTTGAACCGGGGCAGCGCAAGACGCGCGGCGTGGCGCCTGCGCCGGTGGCGTCACCGGTGCGGCATGGTCCTGGACCGCTGCCCGGGCGTCGAGACGGTGCCAGCCGCCTCAGGAAGACAGGTAGGAGAAGAAGAGGCCCTGCGGGTCGTACTTCGCCCGTAGTGATTGCAGACGCTCCCAATCGGATGGCGTGAACGAGCGCCGGGCTCGGGAGGGGCGGGCGGTCAGGTCCGTTTCGGCGATGTAGTGCCCGGTCCCGAACGGCTCCACGGTACGCATCGCTTCGCGGAGCCAGCGGACGTTGACCTCATCGCACGCCGGGTCGTCCCAGATCGCGTAGGGCACGACGTAGCTCTCGCCGAGCACGGAGAAGGCCATGTTCCGCAGGAGTTCCTCGTCCTGCGAAACCGGTGACACGGGCGCCAGCACGAGGGACTTCGCGGAGGGCGCACTGGTGAGCGCGTTGCCCAGCTTCGCCAGGAGCGAAGCGTAGTCCTCATGCGACCACAGAGTGTCGACCGCGTAGCGGTGCCTTTCGGGCCACTGGCCGGCTGAGGTGCCGTAGAGAGAGGCATGGGACGTCGGCTCGTCGAGCCGCCGGGAGAGCGCGCGTTCGGCGAGCGGGCAGTTGCGAAGCGGTCGGAGGGCGCGAACGGCATCGGGGTGCGAGTCCGCGAACGCGGTGGCGGTGACGACGACCACTTTGGACCGCGGCCAATCCGTCGTGCGGGACGGATCCGCGGTGGTCAGTACGAAGGACAGCTCCACGTTCGCGGGTAGCGCGCGCGCCGTCTCGGTGGCCCAGTGGGCTACGGGTTCGACTGCCGCGAGGGGAAAGACGTAGGAGGTCGTGGCGAGTGCCGCCGGGCGCGGGTGCAGGCGGAGGCGGAAGCCGGTGACGACGGCGAAGAAGCCGGGGCCGGCGCCCCGCGCCGCCCAGAACAGGCCGGGATGCTCATTCTCGGTGCATCTGAGCACTTCGCCGTCGGCTGTCACGGCCGTGATCTCCTCTACGCTCCCGCAGCCCGGCCCCCACAGGCGGGAGTTCCAGCCGAGGCCGCCGCTGAGCAGGTATCCGCCAAGGGCGACCGAGGCGCAGTGGCCCACCGGAAAGGCGAGATCGTGCCGGGCGAGCTCCATCGCGAACTCACTGCCGATGACGCCGGGCTGCACGGTCGCCGTCGCCGAGTCGGCGTCGATCTCCCACTGGCGGAGGGCGGAGAGGTCGAGGAGCATGCCTTCGTTCCGCAGCGGTGAACCGCACCAGCTGTGTCCGCCTGCGCGAACGGCGACCTGCAGACCGCGGGACCGGGCCAGCCTGAGGGCTTCCGGAACGTCTCGCTCGCAGGCAGCCCGGACGATCACGTCGGGGTACCGCTCGGGCTTGAGTTCGTTCCACAGCTCGTTCGCCCGGGCGGTTTCGTAGCTCGCGTCGCCCCTCCGGACGAGCGTGCCTTCGATGCCTGAGGGCCCGCGGTGTTCGCTCATGGTGACCTCCTCGTCATGATGCCCCCGCCTCGGGCCGCTTCTCGGCGGGCGGTTCGTTTGCGCTCGGCGATCGGCGCAGCAGCCCGGCGGACCGCGGTCGGAGGCCCGGGGCCGCGGCGCCGCCATCTGCCGGGGCCGACCGTCAGCCGGTGGTCAGGCCGAAGATCGCGATGAACACCAACCAGCACATCGCCACCAGCGCGGCACCGGCCACATGAGTGCGCAGGGATCGCGCCCGGCTGGGCACCAGCCAGAAGGCGAGAGCTCTGGTCACCAATGGCATCAGCACCCACGTCAGGAAGCACACGCTCAACACGTTCGAGATGAACAAGCCGAGATATCCGGGCACGCCGAGAGCGTCAAGTTGGGGACCCACCGTGAGGTTCAGCACCTTGACGGTGGGATAGAGGGCCAGCACCACGGACATGGCCTGCTTCCAGTTGGACGGAACGCCCTCTTCCGGGCCCTGGTCGAAGCGGAACCAGCCGCCGAACGCCGATCCCACCTTGCGTACGTCGTAGGAGACGAAGAAGTCGCGGCCCTCGTCGAGGAGTCTTCGGCGCGCGGTGGACTCAAGCCACTCGTCGAGGTGTTGGCGCGAGTCGAAGCGGAACACGGCGACCCAATTGTCCTGGACGCCCTTCACCGGCCGGAACAACTCCGAACCCATGAAGCCCGGGAACTTCCGCTGAGCGGTGAGGACTTTCTCCTGCCAGCGCACAAACGCCCGCTCCTGCTCAGGCCGCACCTCGTGGGAGATCACCGCGGTGACGGCGTCGCGGACCGGCGTACCGCCGGCGAGAACTTCCTGCGTGGGGGGCTCCTCGAACAGGACACGCCCCTGTTCGAGCAATTCACGGCGCTCATCGGAATTCAGCCATGTGGTCAACTGATCCATATGGGAGAAGCGAAAGACGACAACCCACTCGTTTGCTTCCGCGGAGCTCGGTGGGTACTGCTCCGTGCCTTCGAACCCGTCGAAGCCCCGTGCGACCTCGGTTGTTCGGTCCTGCCAGCGCCGGTAGTCGTCTTCGCAGCCCGGACGGACCTTCTGGGAGGTCACAACGGTCGCGCCGCTGTCGCGGGAGCCACGGCTTGCACGAGAACTCACACCCACTAGACTAGTCAAAAGGTATATATAGTGCAAAAGCGCTATCTTTGCATGTCAAAAATCCTTTGTCCTCATAATGGCCACCATTTTTAGGCTGGAGCACGGAAGTGCTGATCGGAGGCTCCGAGATGGGACACAAGGAGTTCATGGCCACAGCGGTGGAATTGGCCACCGAATCTGTCGAGAAGGGCTGGGGCGGCCCGTTCGGCGCGGTGATCACCCATGACGGTGAGATCATCGCCCGTGGACAGAACCGTGTGCTCCTCACGGCGGACCCCACCGCGCATGGTGAGGTGGAAGCCATCCGCAAGGCGATTCAACTCCTCAACCCGGATGCGCCCACAGTCTCGGAGGAGCACCAGAACGAGTACACCCTGGAGCTGGTGCCTCGCCCCGAGGGATCCCCGGACACCTTGCCGGAGCGTGCTCGCATGCTCCAGGGATGCTCGATCTACACCAGCGGCGCGCCCTGTCCGATGTGCATGAGCGCCATCTACTGGTCGCGGATCGACGCCGTCTACTACAGCTGCGACTGGCAGGCCACCGAGGAGATCGGGTTCAGCGACGCCTTCCAGTACGAGGACTTCCAGCGGCCCCCGGACCAGCGGACGATCCTCCTCGAGCAGATGTACCCCGAGTTGGGCGCCCAGGCCTACCAGTCGTGGACGCACAAGCCCAACCGGCACCCGTACTGACGGACACTCCCTGCGCACCCGGGGGTCCCGAACTCCGCCCGCCCGGCCTTCGAGGTGAGTTTCCCGGATAGCTGATGGTCGCGGTTGCGCTCAGGGCTGACCGGCCCAGCACCGACAGCACCGATCACGATTCCGGACAGGCCCTATGTGGTGCGGCGTTGAAGCATGGCGACAACCATGTCGATCAATCTGCGCAGTTCGGGCATGATCTTTGGCGGCTCTGCACTACGGGCAGCGACGTTGTAATCGGCCACCATGATGCCCACCGCTTCCTCGGACACCGGAATCTTGCCGGCGAGTAGCTGCCTGGCCAGCACAAAAGCGTGGATGGCGCGAGCCCAGGGATGATCAGGATGGAAATCTCGGAAATCCCGCGCCCATTCGGCCGCCCTCCCGTCCTCACCCTCCAGCAGAAGGAGGCCGATCAGGGCGTAGTAGTAACGAGGGTTCCCCGCGATGCTGACGGCCTTCTCCATGGAAGAGATGGCGTCGGCCGTGCGGCCCGTCGCGTTCTGGGCTCTGGACAGGCTTGCCCATGACACACTGCTCTCGGGGAGGAGCTCAATGGTCCGCGTGGCCCAACGGTGGCAGGATTCCAAGTCGCCGGTGGCCGCTGCCAGGTTGCCTCTCTCGTTGCAGTAATAGGCTTCGTTCACCTTGCTGCCGGCCCGCGAGCCGTTCCGTTTCTGGAAGATCAACTGCTCCGCCTGGTTCAGCTTCTCCTCGGCTTGCCGCAACTGCCCCGTTCTCACATAGGCCCCCGCGGCGATCAGCAAGAGAGACGCTGATGCGTCCTTGGTGATCGGCACTGCCGGCTGCTGTGCCCTGTCCATGAGAGCCAGCGCGTCGCCGGGCAGTTCGAGGTTGATCAGCCCTTGGGCGCACGCGGCGATCCGCTCTTCCGTCAGAGGTTCGCCTGAGGGCGTCGAATACGGAATGCCTTCGGCGTCGGCGATCGTCACCAGGTCGGCTCGCAGCGATGCCAGCGTTGGGCGGTCGGCGGGGTCCTTGGCCAGACAGGCGTGGACGCGGTCGGCGAAGCGCACGGGGACATCCGGCTTCAGGCCGAGCAGGCTCGGTGCCTGCGCGTATTGATGGCGCAGCAGGTAGTCCTCGACAGTGGTGGGGCTGCCGTACACCGGGCGTCCCGTCAGCGCCTCGAAGACCACGCAGGCCAGCCCGTAGATGTCACTCTGCTCGGTCAGCGCACGGCCGTGGATCTGCTCCGGGGCCATGTAGAGAGGCGTTCCCGACCACCCGACGGAGGTCTGCGCGGGTGTCCCGGCGGAGGGTGCGGTGTGTCCCAAGCCAGGAGAGGAGGCGATCCGGGACAGACCGAGGTCGGTGATCTTGGCGACTCCTGCGTTGTCGATGAGGATGTTCTCCGGCTTCAGATCTGCGTGCACGAATCCCGTGAGGTACGTCCTGATGTGCAGCAGCCCGTCAAGGACCTGAAGCATGAGGGTGATGGAGCGTCGGTGGTCGAGCGGAGAGCGATCAAGGAGATGTCGCAGCGAGTGGGGAAGGCATTCCAGCACGATGCATGGCGCGTCCCCGAACCCGCGGTGTGCCGACCTGGCGGTGACGACGTTGGGATGCTCTGGCAGCAGAAGCCACATATGGCACTCGCGCAGGAAGCGTTCGCTTGCTCCGGGGATCTGTGCCAGTTGCGTGCTCAGCTTCTTGACGGCTGCGGTGTCGTCACCGAAATCTTCGACATCGCACAGATAGACGAGCGACATCCCGCCGTGCAGTACGCGCACGGGTTTGTGGTACTGCAACCGTAGCGGCGGGTTGTTTTCGGGACGCTCGGACGCGCGTTCCGGGGCGGTGATTCTCACGACTGCTGCGGCAGGTTCGCACTGCCCTGGCGTGGGCCGCCGCTTGAGGTCAGTTGACCGTACTGCCAGTTCTCCAGAAACGATGCCTCCTGCTCCAACTGGCGGGTGAGGAGCACGAGGTTTCCTCGGACCGTACGGGCGATGCTCTGGAGTTCCGTGATGGTGACATCGTCCTGTTTGCCGCGCTGGATGATGAGGTTCACCGCTTCGGCACCGGACATGGCCACTGCCACGGCGGTCCGCAGGCGCTCCTTCTGCAGGATGATTCGCTCCCGCTCGCTCAGCGCGGCACTCCGCTGCTTCCAGTACTGCCACAGGGCAAGGAGCGTGGAAATCACAGTCGCGACGGAAGCAACCACACCATAAGCGGCCACAAGACTCCCCCTTCGGGCTGCTTCCGCCTATGGTGTCACCCCGCTTGTCCGTTGTCCGGCGAGTTCACAAAGGTACGCCACCGACGCGTCGAATCATGTGGTGTGCGCGTCAAGCATGCACGGCCCTGGGCTGGTGAAACACGTACGATACGGGAGTCTCGTGCCAGCACCTTCCGGTCGCTCGCCCGCCGTCGTCCCCGCCTGGGGCCGAACCGGTGCCTTCGGCACTACCGGCCGGAACAACTCCACAGCCTGGGCGGCACCAACCGTTCAGCCATCCCCAATGCGCTGATGAACGAACTACCGCCCAGCGAGCCACGCTTGTGCCGGCTGAGCAACGCCGGAATACCGTGGAGGTCGTCGAGGTTGGATGTGGCGCACTCGAACCGACATCTGGAGCCCACTGTGACCCGCTCGTTCCTCTTTCTCCTCGCCAGCGCCCGATCGGAGGGCAACACCGAGTTGCTGGCCCGCGCCGCGGCGGAGCAACTGCCCAGCGGCACCACGCAGCGTTGGCTGGACCTGGCACAACTGCCTCTGCCCGATTACATCGACGCGCGGCACGCCGACGGGCCCTGGCCGGAGCGGGAGAACGAGGAGCTGTTGAGGCAGGCAACGCTTGCCGCCACCGACATCGTGATCGCCTCTCCGTTGTACTGGTACTCGGTGTCGTCCTACGCAAAGCGTTACCTGGACTACTGGTCGAAGTGGCTGGTCACGCCGGACCCGGGCTTCAAGGTGAAGATGGCGGGACGCACTCTGTGGGGTGTGACGGCGATGGCGCATCGCGAAGAGGTGGTCGCTGAGCCGCTGGTGCTCACCCTGCACCACACTGCGGCTTACATGGGCATGCGCTTCGGCGGCGTCCTGCTCGGCAACGGCTCCCGGCCGGGGCAAGTGCTCGACGACGAGCAGGCGGCCGTTCTGGCCAAGACCTTCTTCGCCCAGGAGGCGCCACTCGCCCGTTTCCCGTACGAGGAGGATTGACAGGTCTGCCCTCCTCGGGCCGCGCAAGCCTCTGCGTCTTCCGGGAAGAGCCGCACACCGGGGAGCAACGCGACGTCCACCGAGTCCGGCCCGGAGTTGAAGGCGCACAGTAGCGGTGTGCGGAGCGGCTCCTGGCCATCGATCTCAGAGGCGGGCAAGAGTCGAGTTCGATCACTGGTTCCCACGCCGGGAACCCTGACCGGCAACGGCCACCGATCGCGATCGAATATCTGCAGGTCGATAATGCCGCTCATGAGCCGCACCTTGACGACGGATCGTCTTACCCTCCGCCCCGCGTCCCACGAGGATCACGCTGCACTGCTGGCCCACTGGACGGATCCGAGGGTACGGCGCTTTCTCCTCGACGGCGCGGTCCTGTCTTGCGACGAGATCACACAAGCCATCGAGGACAGCATGCGGGACTTCACCGCGTCCGGATACGGCCTGTGGCTGATCCGCCGCACGGACGCCGCCGCTTTGGTCGGGACGGCCGGGCTGCGGCCGCTGGAAGACCTCGGCCTCGAGGTGATCTACAGCCTGGCGCCCGGAGCATGGGGCAACGGATACGCGACTGAGGCCTCCCGCGCCGTGGTGGAGTACGCGCTCGGAACGCTGGGACTGCCGGAGATACTGGCCGAAGTCGATGAGGGAAACACCGCCTCCACCGCAGTCGTCGAGCGGCTCGGGATGACCCCTTTCGAAGTAGTCTCCGGCTCGCTCGGCCCCATGACCCGCTACCGCAGAACGCGCTGACCACATGCCGCGAGCCCTCGCGGTCCGCGAACGGGCGCACATCCAGGCAGAGAGCACGATGAGCCGTGCTCGCCGTCCAGCGTGATCGGGGCGATCGCCCCGGACTCGTGCGGCTCCGCGGTGGCACTGCCGGTGATCGCGGCCGTGTTCGTCCTGGCTGCGGCGATCCTGACCTGGCTGTCCAGGAGCGCAAACCGCCGATGCGCCCAAACGAGGTACACGCCCCATCATGCCTCCACGCCCCGGCCGCGGCGGGGGAGACGCAGGCCGCGCAGCGCGGGGGTCGTGGGCGCGGCGGCTGCGTCAGACCCGCCGCGTCGTCGTGAGGGTGGCGGCGACGTGGCGCAGGGAAATACGCCGCGTGCGGCGGGCGTTGGCCCTGCCATGAGTCTGCTGGGAGTGGCGCTGTCAGGGTCCGGATCCGTCAACTATGTCGATGAGATGGTCAGCCGGGCGCGGGAGGCCGCCGAAGCCGGCCTGGCTTCCGTCTGGTTCGGCCAGCGGTTCGACTATGACTCCCCGGCCTTGGCCGGCCTGGTGGGCCGGGAGGTTCCGGGGGTGCGGGTCGGCACGTCCGCCGTTCCGGTTTTCGGCCGCCATCCTGTCCTGGTGGCCGCCCAGGCACAGACCGCGCAGGCCGCCACCCATGGCCGCTACCAACTCGGCCTGGCTCTGGGAGCGAAGTCGTTCATCGAGCGGGCGTTCGGGATTCCCGTATGAACGGCCCATCGCCCGGCTGCGGGAGTTCCTGCTGGCGTTGCGCGAGCTGCTGGAAACGGGAAGTACCGACTTCCACGGCGAGCTGCTCGCCGCGGCGCCGCCGATGCCAGCCGGGCTGCCTGGCGCGGAACCGCCGACTCCGGTGCTGGTGGCGGCCATGGCACCGCAGGCCCTGCGGGTCAGCGGAGAACTGGCGGACGGCATCCTGCCCTACCTGGCAGGTCCGCGGACGCTCGGCGAACACATCGTCCCGGCGGTTACCGCCGCGGCTCGCAACGCCGGCCGTCCAGCGCCGCGGATCGTCGCCTTCGTGGCCGGCGTGGTAACCGACGACACCGACGGCGCGCGCCGGGCAGCGCTGGAGCAGCTGGCGTTCTACGAGCAGGTGCCCTCCTACCGGCGTGTGATCGGCTTGGAGGGCGCGTCGCGCGCGGGCGACCTCGCGCTCATCGGGTCGGAGGAGACCGTTGCGGCCGGTGTGCAGCGCTACTTCGACGCCGGGGCGACCGAGGTGGTGTTCACCCAGACCGACCTGGCCGGAAGCGCCGACCGGCTGCGCACCTGGCGCCTGTTGGGGGAGCTGCGGCCGGCCCGCTAGGGGTTGCCCCGACTGCCGGTACGGTAACTTTGCCCCGGGTCATGGTCGGCGGGGGCACGACGGAGGGTTTCGGCTGCCGCTGTATTCGCGCCCACCACGACCGCCGGCTCGTCATGGCCGGGTCGGACCGAGCTTCGCGATCGCCGGTACTTGGTACCCCATGCTTCGGCGCACTCCAACCCTGGGCGGGGCCGGCGTGGTGCTGCCAACCGCACAGACCGCATGCTGCCGATCCAAGGGGCGCCCCGCGGTGACGAGTTATGGCAGGAACGGGACTGACACCAAGATGCCACCAGTACGTGTTGGCACGGCCGCGCGGATCCGGGACGGTTGGTGTGCGCCGCCCTGAGCCGGGGCCTGTGTCACGACGTCCGGCAGGCGGGTCCGGCGCTCTCCGGTCATCCGCACACACCTGGGGGGTCTGTGTCACGCCGCCGACCAATGATCCGCCCCACCGCGACAGCGATGGGGCTCACCGTGTTCGCGACCGTCGGCTTACTGGTGCCCGCGGCCTCCGCCGTGGTCCTCCACGACGCCCGCGGCCAGGCCACGACGGCCTTCGACGCCGCCGCGCACGGGGGCAAGTCCGGCTCCGCGGCCGCAGGACCCAGACCGAACTACGACCCGGACGATGCGAACTCCGCCAACGCGGACACCGCGGTCACCGACGCCCGTGCCCGGCCGACCCGGGCAGCCGGTGGCGGCGCGACCGTACGGGCAGGCAGTGGCACCGCCTCCCCGGCGGCCACCGCGGACGGCGGCACCGCCTGCCATGGCCGCGACGTGGCGACCCGTGTCACCGGCGACTTCAACGGGGACGGTCATGACGACCTTGCGGCGTTCTACGGCTATGCGGACGGCTCGGTTGCCCTGTTCACGTTCAAGGGTGACGGCAAGGGCGGCTTCTCCGCACCGGTGAAGTCGTGGACCGCCGGTCCCGGCCAGTGGACCTACGCGAACGCGAAGTTCGTGGCAGGCGACTTCAACGGGGACGGACATGCCGACCTGGCGGCGTTCTACGGCTACGCGGACGGCTCGGTGGCGATGTTCACTTTCCTGTCGAACCCGGACGGCACGTTCAAGCCACCGGTGAAGTCCTGGACGGCACCGGCGGGCCAATGGGACGCCACCCGCGTGCAGTTGGCTTCGGGACGTTTCGACGGCAGTGGTCGTGACGGGGTCGCCATGCTGTACGGGGGCTCCGACGGCAGCGCCGGCGTCTACACGTTCTCCGCCGGCTCCGACGGCAGGTTTCAGGCTCCGGCCAAGTCCTGGAGCACGGGGGCCGGTCAGTGGTACACGACCAGTTCGCAGCTGGTCTCGGGCGACTTCAACGGCGACGGCAGGAGCGACCTGGCGGCGCTGTACGGTTATGCGGACGGCAGCGCCGCGCTGTTCACCTTCACCTCCGACGGCCGCGACGGCTTCTCGGCGCCGGTGAAGTCGTGGAACGTGCCTGCGGACCGGTGGTCGCAGAAGAACGTGCAGCTCACCACGGGTGACTTCAACGGAGACCGGCGCACCGACCTGGGGGCGGTCTATACCTCCTCGGACGGCTCGGTCGCCCTGTTCACGTTCAACAGCGACGGCAACGGCGGATTCCTGGCCCCGGTCAGGTCGTGGACCGTTCCGGCGGGGCAGTGGTACACCGCGCACGCCCAGTTCGTCGGCGGTGACTTCGACACCACCGGTCGCGACGAGATCGCGGCCTTCTACGGCTACGCCGACGGCAGTGCCGCCATGTTCACCTTCGCCACCGACGCCGACGGCAACTTCTCCGCCCCGACCAGGTCCTGGAGCGTAGGCGCCAACCAGTGGTGGGGCGACAGCGTGAAACTCGGCTGAGCCCACGGCCGAGCCGGCCCCCACCGCCGGCCCGGCCGTCGCGACGCGTACCGTCGCGACGTGACCACGACCGGGGGCCTGCACCCCTGGGGACCACGGTGTGACACCGACCCAACGCCCGTATTCCAGGAGGCCCCTGTGAGCGACTGCCGCCACACTCCCAGTATCTCCCGCCGTGCCCTGCTGTTCGGAGGTGCCGCGACCGCGACGCTCGCCTTCGGGGTTCCCGTCTACGCGTCGGTACGCGCCTCGGCTTCCCCGTCCTCGGCGCAGGACAACTACGTCGACGTGCAACTGCTCAGCATCACCGACCTGCACGGCAACCTGCGCACCCCGACCAACAGCGACGGACTGCTGCCGGACGACACCGGGAAGGACACGGTGCGCGTGGGCGGCGCGGCGTATGTGGCCGCCCACGTCAAGCGGCTGCGATCCGGGCCGAACTCCGTCTTCTTCTCGATCGGCGACAATTACTGCGGCAGCGAGCCGGTCGACAACAAGATGCTCTCCGACGAGGGCCCCGCCGAGGTGATGAACAACCTGGGCCTGCGGTTCTCCACTCTCGGCAACCACGAACTCGACTACGGGGTGGACTACTTCCTCAACCACATGGTCCAGGGCGAGCCGGTCGGAACACCCGGCCGGGACTCGTCGTTCACCGACTCGACGGGCAAGCCGTACGCCGGTTTGAAGATGCCGTACTACTCGGCCAACATCGTGCGCAAGGACACCGGCAAGACCATTCTCCCGCCTTACAACATCGAGTACGTGACCGGCTCCGACGGCAGGACCTACCCCATCGGCTTCATCCACCTCACCCTCCAGCACACGCCGACCGGATCCAGCTCCTACAACCCGGAGCTGGCCGGCCTCGACGTCGTGGACACCGCCAACCAGTGCGCCCAGACGCTCAAGGCCCAAGGGGTCAACGCGCTGGTGGTGTGTGTGCACGACGGCGCCGCGCAGGCGAACAACCAGACCGCCCCGATCAACGGCGCGAACGGCCTCGGCGGCCCCGCGCTCGACCTGGCGGACAGGGCCGACCCCGACATATGCGCCATCATCACCGGCCACTACCACTGGTGGTTCAACGCCATGCGCCCCGGCCCCGACGGCACCCCGCGGCCGTTCGTGGAGGCAGGCCATGCCGGGCAGATCATCAACGAGATCAACCTCAAGCTCGACCCGGCCACCGGCAAGGTGGTCCGTGACCTGACGACGTCCACCAACCACGCCGTCACCCTCGACGTCACCCCGGACCCGGACATCCAGCGCATCGTGGACTACTGGACGGACCAGGGCAACAAGCGGTACGCAACCGTCGCGGGCAGGCTGACCGGCGATTTCACCCCTGCCCAGGCCGCGAACGGCGCATCGACCATGGGCGATCTCGGCGCGGACGTGATGCTGTGGTCGGCCAGCCGGAGCGCAGCCGGAGCGGCGGACTTCGGCCTGGTCACCGCGCACCCGATCACCGGATCCAACGCCTTCGCCGGTTCCCTGCTCTACGCCAAGGGCCCGAACGCCTCGGACGCGGACGGTGTGATCCTTTACGGCGAGGCGTACAGCAACTTCGGCTATGAGAACCCCATCCTCACCGTCTCGCTCACCGGCGACCAGATCCGCCAGGCCCTGGAGCAGCAGTGGCAGGGGCAGCCGACCGTCATGGCACCGCTGTCCTTCTCGGCGAATGTGCGGGCCACCTTCGACACCACCAAGCCTGTCGGACAGCGGGTGTCCCCGGCGGACTTCCTGATCGACGGCAAGCCGCTGGATCCGGCGAAGACCTATCGCGTCGCCGGCCTCGGTTACACCCTGATCGGGGCGGACGGCTACAGCGCGCTGGCCGGCTTCACCGACCCGTACCGCAACGGCCGCGACCACGAAGAGTTCATCGCCTATCTGCGAGCAATGGGAACGATCAGTCCGTCCGCCCGCAACAGAGTCACCCTGATCGGCGGCGCGGGCTGCCCGGCGCAGTAAGCGCACGGCGGCGACATCTGCCCCCTCTACAGGGCACCGGTCACGCCGCTTGCCGCTCCGTACGCCACGATACGGCCAGCGGGCCGGACGTCGAAGCTCCGTTGCGGGGTCTCGCCTCCGACCGGGTCGAAGACGACGTCCGCGCCTTGCGGACCTGGTCCGGCCGGTCGTCGTTCCTCGGATGGGATCGGGCGGATCTCGTCTCAGGGCCGGGGAGCGCCGGCGCGAAGTCCGTCCATGACGAGGTCGAGGAGTCGTCCGGCGCGCGCCCGCCAATCCCCGTGCGGGTCGATCTGCCACAGGCCGGCGATGGCGAGTACGAAGTCGTCGGGGGTCACTCCGGGGCGGATGGTGCCGGCCTCTTCGTTCGCCTTGAGCAGGAGCGCGACGGCCGCGGTCACCGGGGCGTGCCCCAGGCCGGCGAGGGTCGCGTGCGCGCTGGTGGCCCTGCGCATCGCGTCGGCGAGGCCGGCCTTGGCCATGGCGTACTGGGCGAGCCGGTCCATCCACTCCCGCAGGGCCTGGTCGGGTGGGCGGGTCTCGAGCAGCTGGGCCGCGGCGTCGGCGACCTGCTGGACTTCGTAGCGGTAGACCTCCAGCACGAGTGACTCGCGGTTGGGGAAGTTGCGGTAGAACGTCCCCTGTCCGACGCCTGCCTTCTTCGCGATCGCGCTCAGCGGGGTGTCGGCCGAGCGCGTCAGCTCTGCCAGCGCCACTTCCAGGATGCGTTCGCGATTCCGTTGCGCGTCCGAGCGCAGGGGCGCCTCTTCCCTGTGCTGCACTCGTCCTCCTCGGGGAATCACTGGGTGGGTCTTGCTAACCGGACAGTTGTCCGGTAGCTTCCGAAGCTATCGGACAGCTGTCCGCTTACGCCTACCTTAGCGACAGGTGCGGACCGGCCGCCCGTCCGCCGCACACGTCGTCGGCGCCCGAACCGACCCTGCCACGTACAGCGCCACCTGATCCCGAACCGTCGAACGGGACCGTCCCGTTCGACACCCTGGCTACCCATTGACACCGGACAGCTCGACTCCCTTGTCCACCACGCCGGCATCGGGGCCCGCCCCCCGTGCCCGACGCGCGTCGCATACGCGAAAGAAGGCTGATCATGGCCCGTCCGACGGCCAGCGCCATCACCTTGAACATCAACGGCGAGAAGCACACGCTGCCCGTCGACCATCGCACCACCCTGCTCGACGCCCTGCGCGAGCATCTCGATCTGACGGGCACCAAGAAGGGCTGCGACCAAGGCCAGTGCGGTGCTTGCACGGTGTTGCTCGACGGACGCCGAGCCGTCTCCTGCCTCCAGCTCGCGGTGGCGGCCGAAGGGCGTGAGATCACCACCATCGAGGGCGTGGCGGACGGTGAACGGCTGCATCCGGTGCAGCAGGCCTTTCTCGACCTCGACGGCTACCAGTGCGGCTACTGCACCCCGGGCCAGATCTGCTCGGCCATCGCGGTGCTCGAGGAGCACGCGGCTGGCTGGCCGAGCGCCGTCACCGCCGATGTGCGGCCCGAAGCGGGAGCGCCACCGCTGGCCCCCGACGAGATCCGGGAGCGGATGAGCGGCAACCTGTGCCGCTGCGGCGCGTACGTGTCGATCGTGCAGGCCGTCGCCCGGGCGGCGAAGGCCGTGGACGCGGAGGGGGCGGCATGAGGGAATTCGGCTATCAGCGCGTGTTCGACGTCCCCAGCGCGGTCGCCCTGCTCGGCGCCGATCCCGAGGCGCGCTGTCTCGGGGGCGGCACCAACCTCGTCGACCTGATGAAGGCGAGGGTGGTCAGGCCCGCGCTGCTGATCGACATACGTGAACTTCCCCTCGACCGGATCGACGTCACGGACGACGGGGGCCTGCGTATCGGCGCGACCGTCACCAACAGCGATCTCGCCGCCCATCCCGAAGTCCGGCGGCGCTACCCCGCGTTGGCGCAGGCGGTCCTGGCCGGCGCCTCGGGTCAACTGCGCAACATGGCCACGGTCGGCGGAAATCTGCTCCAGCGCACACGCTGCGGCTACTTCACGGACGTGACCCAGCCGTGCAACAAGCGCCTCCCGGGCAGTGGCTGCCCCGCCATCGCGGGCGAGCACCGCAACCACGCGATCCTCGGCGCCTCCGAGCACTGTGTGGCCGTCCACCCCTCGGACATGGCCGTGGCGCTCGCCGCCTTCGACGCCGTCGTCCACTACGAAACCGCCGACGGGCCGGGCGAGTTGCCGCTCGCCGAGTTCTATCTGCCCGTGGGCGACACCCCGCACCTGGAGACCGCGCTGCCGCCCGGCGCTCTGGTCACCGGCATCACCCTGCCGCCGGCTCCGGCCGCCGCAGCCTCCCGCTACCGGAAGGTGCGCGAGCGGGCGTCGTTCGCGTTCGCGATCGGTTCGGTCGCCGCCGCCCTCGACGTCCGGGACGGGATCGTGCGCGACGTCCGCCTCGCCTTCGGCGCGGTCGCCTCCCGGCCGTGGCGGGCCCGGGAGGCCGAGCGGGTGCTGACCGGCGGCCTCGCCGGCGCCGACGCGTTCGCGGCCGCCGCGGACGCCGAGCTGGCAGCCGCCGAGGCGCTGCCGCACAACGGATACAAGGTGACACTGATGCGCAACCTCGTCGTCGCCATGCTGACCGAGCTCACCGAGGAGGCCGACCGATGACCACGACGACGGGAACCACGGCGGTGCCGGAGGCCGTCGGCACCGCGCGCACCCGAGTGGAGGGCCGGGCCAAGGTCACCGGAGCCGCCCGCTACGCCGGAGAGATCCCCTTCGCCGAACTGGCCCACGGCTGGCTCGTGTTGTCCACCATCGCGTGCGGCCGGGTCCGCGCCGTGGAGTCCACCCCCGTTCTGGCGATGCCCGGCGTGCTCGCCGTCCTGCACCATGGCAACGCCCCGCGCGTCAACGGGGACTACATCGGCCTGCTGGGGCGGCCCGACCCGACCGCCGCGGTCTTCCAGCACGACCGTGTGCCGCACGCGGGCTGGCCGGTGGCGCTGGTCGTGGCCGAGACGTCCGAGCAGGCCAGGGAGGCCGCCGAAGCGCTGGTGGTGCGTTACGACGAGGAGCCGCACGACGTGGCGTTCTCCATCGCGCACCCGGGGACGTACACACCGGAGAACTCTCCCCGTGCGCAGGCCGAGACCGCGAAGGGGGACCTCGAAGCCGAGCTCGTCGCGGCCGCCGTCGTCGTGGACGCGCACTACACGACACCGGAAGAGCACCACAGCCCGATGGAGCCGCACGCAGCGATGGCGCGCTGGGACAGCGGCCGGCTGGAGGTCGTCGACTCCAATCAGGGCAGCATGTGGGTCGCGGACGAGCTCGCGAAGCTGTTCTCCCTCGATCCGGCCTCGGTACGCGTGCGGTCAGAACACGTCGGCGGCGCCTTCGGGTCCAAGGGGGTGCGCCCGCACCAGGTGTGCGCGGTGATGGCGGCGACCGTCCTGCACCGCCCGGTCCGAGTGGTGCTGACACGACGCCAGATGTTCTCGCTCACCGGCTACCGGAGCCCGACCGCGCAGCGGGTCCGGCTCGGCGCCGACGCCGACGGTCGGCTGCGCGCCTTCGACCACCAGGCGCACTGCCTCACCTCGACCGTTTACGAATTCGTCGAGCCGAGCGCCGGGGTGGGGCGGGTGATGTACGACGCCGACGCGCACCACACCGTCAACCGGGTCGTGGCACTCGATGTGCCGACACCGACGTTCATGCGCGCGCCGGGCGAGGCACCGGGCTCGTTCGCGGTGGAGTCCGCGCTCGACGAACTCGCCGAGAAGTGCGGTATGGACCCGATCGCGCTGCGTGCGCGCAACGAACCGGACGCCGGGCCCGTCTCCGGGCTGCCGTTCAGCAGCCGCAATCTGCTCGCCTGCTTCCAGGAGGGCGCCCGCAGGTTCGGCTGGGCGGACCGGGATGCGCGCCCCGGCCTGCGCCGGGAAGGGCGCTGGCTGCTCGGGACCGGCACGGCGGCCGCCTCGTTCCCCGCCGGGGTCGCCCCGTCCACCGCGGCCGTGACGGCGGAGGCGGACGGAACCTTCACGGTACGCATCACCGCGGCGGATGTCGGGACTGGGGCGCGCACCGCGCTCACCCAGATCGCCGCGGACGCGCTGGAAGTGGAGCCGGAACGCATCCGCACGCGGATCGCGGACAGCGACTTCGGCCCGGCGATGGTCGCCGGCGGCTCGATGGGCACCCGCTCCTGGGCCTGGGCGATCACGATCGCGGCACGGGAGCTGCGGGAGCGCCTGAGGCTGGGCGGTGTCATCCCGCCCGAGGGGATCACGGCCCGGTCGGACACCACTGAGGCCGTCGGTGCGCTGGCGATGCGGGAGCGGCACTCCTTCGGGGCACAGTTCGCCGAGGTCGCCGTGGACGCCACCACCGGTGAGGTACGCGTGCGGCGGATGCTGGGCATCTTCGCCGCGGGCCGGATCGTCAACCCGCTTACCGCGCGCAGCCAGTTCATCGGCGGAATGACCTGGGGTCTTTCCATGGCACTGCACGAGGAGGCGAGCAGGGACCAGGCATCCGGCGCCGTTGTCGGCGCAGACCTGGCGGGCTACCACTTCGCCGCGAACGCCGACGTACCACTCATCGAGGCCGACTGGGTGGACGACCCGGACGACGACGACCCGGTCGGCATCAAGGGGATCGGCGAGATAGGGATCGTGGGAGCCGCGGCGGCGATCGCCAACGCGGTCTGGCATGCGACCGGGGTACGCCACCGGCACCTGCCGATCCGGCCCGACCGGGTCCTGCTGGCGGGAGGCGGAGCCGACGGTGCCGCCTGAGCACGCACGGATGTTCCGGATTCCGCACTCGCCCGCCGCGCAGATCACCAGGAGACCGAGATGCTGGACATCGCCGCCGAGTTGAACCGATGGGTCGAGGAGGGCCGGGACTTCGCCGTCGCCACCGTCGTGGCCGTCGGCGGCAGCGCGCCGCGCGGCCCCGGCGCCGCCCTCGCCGTCGACAGCCACGGCGCGGCCATCGGCTCGGTCTCCGGCGGCTGTGTGGAAGCAGCGGTGTACGACCTGTGCGTCCAGGCGCTCCAGGACGGCACGACAGTCCTCGAACGCTTCGGTTACAGCGCGCAGGACGCCTTCGCGGTGGGACTGACCTGTGGTGGAGTCCTCGACGTCCTGGTCACGCCGGTCAGCGCGCACGCGCCGGACAGGAAGGTGTTCGCCGCGGCGCTGTCGGCCGCCGCCCGAGGAGAGGCGGCGGCCCTCGCCCGGGTGGCCAGGGGCCCGGCCGAAACGCTGGGCAGGGCGCTGCTCGTACACCCCGACGGATCGTACGAAGGCGCACTCGGCGGACAACCGGAGCTGGACCGCACGGCGGTCGGGCAGTCCCGCGCCATGCTGGACGCGGGCCGCACCGGCACGTTCGACGTCTCCGAGAGCGGATCGCGTTGCGGGGCCGCCCTGACGCTGTTCGTCGAGTCGAGCGTGCCACCGCCCCGCATGGTCGTTTTCGGTGCCGTCGACTTCGCCGCAGCGCTGGTGCGGGTGGGCAAGTTCCTCGGTTACCACGTGACCGTGTGTGACGCCCGCCCCGTCTTCGCCACCGAAGCCCGCTTCCCCGAGGCCGACGACATCGTGGTCGACTGGCCGCACCGCTACCTGAAGCGCACGGGGACCGACGGCCGCACGGTGGTGTGCGTGCTCACCCACGACGCCAAGTTCGACGTGCCCTTGCTGGAGACGGCCCTGCGGCTGCCGTTGGCGTTCGTCGGCGCGATGGGCTCGCGCCGCACCCATGAGGACCGCAACCGAAGGCTCCGCGAGGCCGGACTCACCGAACGCGAACTGGCCCGGCTCCACTCGCCGATCGGCCTCGACCTGGGCGCTCGTACGCCCGAGGAGACCGCCGTGTCCATCGCGGCTGAGATCGTCGCGGCCCGGCGGGGTGGTACGGGACTGCCCCTGACCGGCTCGCGGACCCCGATTCACCGTGACGCGCACGAGCGGGCAGCGGGCTCGGCCGACGCGCATGCGGCGGCGTGATCCGGCCGGTCGTGAGGGCGCCGGCAGCCCTGGGCGCCCGGCGCCCGCCGACACCGAGGCCGTCCGGCACCCGCCTCGGGGGCCCGCATGGCCGTGGACACGGCTCGATCCGCGCGGCATCCCGGTGACGTAGCCCGTGACGGGTTCGTACCCGATGCGCGCAGCAGGACGCCGCACCTCTGGAAGGTGCGGCGTCCATTCACTTGTTGATGACGCCAACTCCGCTGAAAAGACCATGCGTTCAGCTCTTGACCGCGCTCGTCGGCAGGGCCACACTCACGTGACATCTCGAGTGGTTCAGACCAAGCTCGAGCTGACGGCTGCGACATCAGACGCTGGAGCAGGCATGGAAAGCGGACGCTCGCGGAGACATCGGTACACGACGGGCACCGTCATCGTGGGTGCGGTGACCGCCCCCACCCCGATGTGGGCTCCGCCCGCCCCCGGCCGCCAGGCAGGGGCCGTGCGTGCTCCCGGACACCCCGCTCCGTTCACCGCCGTCCAACGCCGCGGTCGGCCTGACATGTGACCCGCAGTGCAAAGAACCACGGGCGAGCCGGGCACCCCCCGGGTCGCCGACGTCGACCTCGACGGCGACCAAGCCCCCGGAGGCCACGGCCGACGGGCCCCTCAGCGCGGCTGTCCCCGATGCCCCCGGGGGTAGCCGATGGATCATGGAGCCGCAGATGACACCACAGAGCACGGAAGCGAGCGCGCGCGGCGGCGTGCGCTCGTTCATCAGACATCGCCGTCGGGAAGCGGCGTTCGTAGCCGTGGGCCTGCTCACCGTTTTCGCGGCCTTCCCGAATGCGGCGGAGGCCACGACGGTCCCCGCGCCGCCTTCGGGCTGGAGCACGGTGTTCAGTGACGACTTCTCCGGCGCGTCGGGCAGCGCACCGTCGTCGAACTGGACGTACGACACCGGTCCGGGCTCGAACTTCGGCACCGGTGAGATCGAGACGATGACCAACTCGACCGCCAACGTCCACCTCGACGGCAACGGCCACCTGGACATCACCGCGTTGAACAACGGCGGCAACTGGACCTCCGGACGGATCCGGACCACGAGTGCCAACGTCGGAGCCCCGGCCGGCGGCAAACTCGAAGTCACCGCCTCCATCCAGCAGCCCAACCCGGCCAACGGGTCGGGCTACTGGCCGGCGTTCTGGATGCTGGGCCCCGGCCAGTGGCCGGAGAACGGCGAGATCGACATCATGGAGGACGTCAACGCGCTCTCCGACGTCGCCGGGACCATCCACTGCGGCACCTACCCGGGCGGTCCGTGCAACGAGGGCAACGGCATAGGCAGCGGCCTGCGCGCCTGCGGGGGCTGCCAGACGGGCTACCACACCTACTCGATGATCCTCGACCGGACCAACACGTCGGCCGAGTCCATCACGTTCTACCTCGACGGAGCCCAGTACTTCAGTGTGAACGAGGGCCAGGTCGGCACCTCCACCTGGCAGCAGGCCTTCGACCACAACATGTCGATCATCTTCGACCTCGCCATGGGCGGTGGGTTCCCGAACGGCCAGTGCGGTTGCACCACGCCGAGCGGTTCCACCACCTCCGGCGGCACGATGAGTGTCGGCTACGTCGCGGCATACACCACCAACGGCACCGGCGGCGGACCGGGGCCGGGCTCGGGCGGCCAGATCACCGGCTACGGCGGCCTGTGCCTGGACGACCGCTCGGCGAACACCGCGAACTACAACCCGATCCAGGTCTACACGTGCAACGGCACCAGCGCGCAGCAGTGGACCTTCGTCCAGGCGGGCACCACACTGCACGTGCTCGGCAAGTGCCTGGACGTCTACGCGGCCGGCACCGCCAACGGCACACCGGTGGACCTCTACGACTGCAACAACACCGGATCCCAGGTGTGGATACCGCAGTCCAACGGGTCGCTGTACAACCCGCAGTCCAACAAGTGCCTGGACGACACCAACTGGTCCACCACGCCCGGCACGCAGGTGCAGATCTGGGACTGCACCGGCGCCGCCAACCAGGTCTGGCACCTGCCGTCCTGACCTGAGAGGGGGTGTCGACCAGAACCCGGCGTGACCGGCCCGCAACCTGGACCGGTCACGCCCGCTCCCTCGAAGGGCGGTTCAAGTTCGCCGGGGGGAGGTCGGCGCGGCTCCGGCGTGGTCATGGGAGCTCTCACTCCTCGTGTCCACGCCGAGTTGCGCCTCCCACGCCTTGGGTGGTGCCTGCTGAGAGAGGCTGCCGCTGTTCGCAAGCGGCTGCTCAAAGGCGGCCGTCGAAGGCGGCATCGAACGCCCCCGAGGCCCGCTTCTGGCAACTCGTCCGCTGCTTGTGGCCGTTCCCACCAGGTTCCATACTCAGCACCGCGAGGTATCGCACCCCGCGGCGGGGCCCTCCAACACGGCGGGATCAGCCATGGACGTCCGAGCACTGCGGGTGGCCCCAGGTCTTGCCGATCTTGATGATCTTGTCGCCCTTGGCATAGGGGCGGGTGCACGGGCAGGTCCCCGGAAACCGCGCCGACAGCGTCCGTGGGCCGTCCGAGGAACTCTTCGTCGATGGGCGCCTGGCGCGCGGCGGCGAGGCACGGACCGCCTCCGGAACGGGAAGGTCTGCCGCTGTGCCCCCCGCGGGCTGTTGGGTGCGGGCGGCGTCACTGGCGGCCTTGTCGGCGATCGCGTTCAGCGGATCACCGTTGACCTGGTGGGCGGCGACGTACACGAAGGTGACGTCCCGCCCCGTCAACAGTGTGTCGATGCGCTGGATCAGCTCACGGTTGGCCACCGGCTTACCGCCGGCGGTCTTCCACCCGTTGCGTTTCCATCCCGCCAGCCACTTCGTCACCGCATCACGGGTGTAGGTGCTGTCGAGGCGGATCTCCAGCGGTGTGGTGGGGTCCGTCGCGGCCAGCAACTGCTCCAGTGCCGTGAGTTCGCCGACGTTGTTGGTGCTGTGCCCGAGCGGGCCGGCCTGCCAGCGCTGCGGCACCCCGGCGCTGTCCGCCACCACGAAGGCCCATCCTGCCGGCCCGGGGTTGCCCTTCGCTGCCCCGTCGCAGGCCGCAATGACTCGTTCGATCATGCCTCGATAATGGCAGGCCCGATCGTGTTGACACGGGGCCGGCCCTGGAGGAGAGCAGCTTTCGGTCTTCCCGAGGACGTTCTCACCGCGTGCCACGAGGAACGCCTCCGAGGCGCGGATGGTACCGATCGTCGGCTGCGGTCCCACGATCACGGGCACTGCGCCCTCTCCCAGGAGCGCTCAGGCGAGCAGCAGGCCGGTTCGGCAGGCGGCTACCACAGGTTTGGAGGCGGGCCGTCGGGCTATTCGGGGCCGGGGAGTGACCGCGGCCGTCCAGGATGACGTCGTCGGGCTGCGCAGGTCCCGCGGCATCGGACTGTTCGTGGAGGCCCGGGCGGTGAGGGAGGTGGACGCGGCACTGTCGGCGGCGGTGCTGGACCGGGCCCGTGCTGGCAGCGCCGGGCGCGGTTTGGCCGGGCGTTCGCGGCAGTCGCCGGCGGGTACCCGGTGGCAGGGTGGGGGTGTCCGCGGCATCGGCGGTACGGCTGCGTCGTGGTCAGGGAAGGCCGTAGATCCTGCGCGGGCAGGAACTTGTCCGGAACGGGCCGTGGTGGGTGGGCCGGTGGGGCAGGACGTCCCAGTGTTGGGTGTTGGTGCGGCCCTTGGCAGGCCGGCGGGGTTTCAGGGTGGTGCAGTTCGAGCCAGTACCGCAGTGGCTCGGCTTCCGGCGCTCCGCGATCCCGGGGGCGTCCAGACGCGCGGCGACGTCGGCCGGCCGGGTCTGAACTGGTCTCCGCCGGGGCGGTTCAACCGCCCCGGCGGAGACAGCCGGCTTGATGCGCGGCGGAGGTGTCCGCCCTCACTTCACCGGATCCGGGGGCATCGCCCGCCCTGCCGCTGCCGGGGCCGTGGCGGGCGATGCCGTCCTCCGCGGCTCGGCGTCCTACGCGGGTGTGAGCCGCTTGAACCAGGTGACGGGGCTGGTGGTCTTCGGTGACTGGACGTAGACCCGTGCGGGTATGGCCACGAGGTGCTCCCGGTTGCTGCTGTCGATGTCGCGGAGGACGATGTAGCCGACGTAGTACGCGCCGTTGGCCCGGCCCTCCAGATAGCCCTTCTTGCCCTGCGGCACGTTGATTTCTACCGCCGTCTCCAGCGTGTTCTGCACCCTGCTGATCGAGGTGGAGGCGTAGCTGTAGGTGAAGCTGACCTCGCCGCTGACCTCGGCGCCGAACGCGGAAAAGACGCCGCAGAACTTGCTTATTGCCGGCAGCGGTTCCTCGTCGAATGCATCGCCGCCGGTGTCGTTGCCGTCGATTGCCCTTATACGTGGAGCGACATCGAAG
>CAYNNX010000010.1:38416-46273 GCA_964398515.1 uncultured Streptantibioticus sp.
GACCTCGGCGGTACCCTTGCCACCGCTCTTGTCGCCGCCGCCGAACTCGCCGCCGATCTTCGGTGTGATCTTTCCGCCCGCGGACCAGCCTTCCGTTACGCTTTTTTCATCGGTGACGGAGGCCGAGACCTTGTAGGTGAGCTTCGCCTCTCCCGTCACTCCATCGCTGGCTCCCCTCACCGGGTACTTCTCGTCAAGGTTTCCTACGAAGACGCATGGCGCCGTCTGTCCGTAAGCCGGATGCTTCGGGTCCTTGTTGACCATGCCGCAGTACTGCTCGGCGGTCTGCCCGCTCCATGGGAGCACGTCGTCCTTCGTGTTCATGCGCACATCGGTGGCATCGGACTTCGTGGTGTCGGCCCATCCGTCGACCAGACGCCCGGCGCTGGTTCGGAGAGCTGAGGGGTTCTTGCCGTCCGTCTCGTACTGCCGCGCCGCGTTCTTTGCGTCTTGGATTGCCTGGGTGGGGTCGTACTTGGACTTCACGTCGGCCAGGGCGACGGCCTTGACGTTGCCGTTCTTGTCCCGGTCCAGTCCCGCGGGGTAACCCATCACGCTTTCGGAGGAGTTGACCGGAGCCCACTTGTCCATCGCGTTGAGGACGTCCTGGTCCTTCTCGTAGGTGTAGGGGTCGACGCTCGCGTTCTGGCCGCCGTCGGCGAAGGCAGGGGTCTCGGAGCCGATCAGCGAGACGGCGGTGAGGACCGCAGAGGCGGCTGTGCCGGCTACCCACGCGGCCTTCAGGCGGCGTCGAGTGAGGCGTGTATGCAGTGCTGACATGACGATTCCCTTCTGTGGGGCGTCGGCCGATGGCCGACCGCACGGTTGTTCACGGATGTGGCGCGACCACCGGCAACGCGGTGGCACAACTGGCAGAGCCGGTCTTCCGGCCGGGCGAACGATCCGGCGGTGGCCGCGCCCTCGGTGATCCGAGGGCCCGCCAGCGCCCCGCGACTGTGGTGTCGGGCCCGGCGGTGCCGGCGGCCGTCAGCGTTTCGGGACGCATGCGATCACTGCGACCACAACTGTGCCCGCAGTATACGTGTGATGTATACACTGAGTGTATAGTTGACTGTTGTTGGACATTGATCCGCGTCATGGCTACACCTCATCGGTCAACGGGCCGGCCGGCGAGTGGCCAGCGGACCCGACTACCGCGACCACCGCCCGTTCGGGGATACGGATTACGCGCAGGCACTACGACGTTCCACCGTGGAAGATGAAAAGTCACGACTTGTTACAGTCCTGTCGCACAACCCGGCCACAGCCGCGAAAGTTGTGACGAGCGGCGTACAACCAGCGGCCCTGCGGCGCGTGCGCGTGAGGCTGCGGCGGTCATGGTCCGGACGGGCTGGGGGAGTTGTCCCAGTGGGTGGTACTGACCGCCCCGGCGCGGTCGCAAGTCTGCGGCCCAGCGGCCGGTATGGGGATCGCATGCGATCCGGCGGCGCCGGGCTCGCCCCGCTGTTGATACGTGCTGCCGGGCGGATCTTCCCCGGCCGGCTCGCGGCGCCGGATGAGTGGGTGCCGCCGTGGCGCCATCATCCGAGCCCGAACTCTGCGAGGTCCCGCGCTCCGTCACGGCTTGACGCAGACCGCCGCCATTGTCGTCCTCGGAGGATGTGTGTCTCCGAGCTGGATGCAGCGAGCATGCGCCGGATCGCGGCCGAAGCCGGCGTTTCGCTGCGCGTGGTCCAGTACCACTTCGACAGCAAACATGCCCTCCTGGCCCACGCACTGCGCCTGCTGTACGAGGAGAACGAACGGCCGGCCAGAGCACGTATTCGCTCCGGCACGACGGACCCGCGCAGACTGCTGCGGGCGTTGCTGGGCGAGTTCCTGCCGCTGGACGAGCAACGAGCTTCCGCGCTCCGGGTGTTCGCTGCGTATTACGCCCGCAGCCTGACCGACCCGTGGCTCGCAGCGGTCTTCCTGGCCGCTGAGCAGCCGCTGGAAGCGCTCGTGGCGGACATCATCGGGATGGGCCAGGCGGCGGGGAGGACTACCCGGGCATCGACGCACGATACGAGGCGGACCTGCTGGTTGCGGGGGCCACGGGCCTGGGCCTGGACGTCCTGCACGAGCGCCGCTCGCCGGCGGACGTGCGGGCGGTACTGGACCACCACCTGTCCCGCATCTTCCCGGCGGCCGCCGTTGCGCGACGGTGAGGAGGGGTTCTGCGAAATGGAGCGGCACTCGGTTCGGTCGTGGTGAGTCCGACCACCGGGATGACGATGAGGCTTCCGGTCACCGCGTGATGCGCCGGACCGGAAGTGATGGCCGTGGACCCCGGCAATACCTCCCGGGGGTGCGCAGAATGAGGGCACACCGTCAAGTGTGCTGTAACAGATGCAATGCTTGGGTGTGGCTTACATATGGCGGCGATTAAGTCACCTTCATCCGTTTCCTCCTGGAAGGCGTGGGTAGCCTGGAGGTCCCGGCGGAGGAAAGGGGACACCATGCAGTACGCCGATTTCATGCGGTCGGTCGAGCAGCGAGGAGGCTTGTCGCCGGAGGAGGCGCACGCGATCACGCGTGCCACGCTGGCCACGCTGGCGGAGTGGATCACCGGACGTGAGGCCAGGGGGCTTACCGCGCAGTTGCCCAAGGAACTGCAGTCCGCACTGACCCCGCTGGATGAGGACGCCTACGACTACGACGTCGAAGAGTTCATGCGGCGGGTGGAGGCCCGGGCTGATGTGAACAAGCGGATGGCGAGTAGAGGGATTCCCGCGGTCTTCGCGACGCTGCGAGAAGCCGTCACCAGTGACCAGTTCCGGCGGGTCATGTCCCAGCTGCCCGACGAATTCCGGGAGCTTGCCGAGCCCGTCACCGGCTGATCCCCGGGTCGGCGTCCCGGCCGCCTGCTCCGTGGGCCTCGCGGTGCGTGCCGCCGCCGCACCGCGCAGACCTGGCGCGCCGCGGCAGCTGTCGCGGTTCGGTGTGAAGACCGTGATCGGTCGCCGCCGGCAGTGGTCGGCTCGTGGTCGTCTCTGGACGGCGGCCGAGGGTGCGGTGGTGAATTGTTTACTCTACGCGTTCCTCGGCCGCATCCGGCTGCGCGGCGGACGGCGGGAGGTTCGTTGAATACGCCGACGCGCTCTTCGCCAACCAGCCGCCCGAGGGCGGCCCCGGGCTCACCGACGAGGAGCTGATCACTCTAGGGGCGACGATGGGCCTCACCGGGGACTTTGCCAGCTGCGTACGGCTGGGCGTCCACCGTGACTGGCCCCCGTACGTCACCGCGCGCGCCTTCGAGCGCGGTGTCCGCAGCACACCGACCGTGCTGGTCGAGGGCGCCCCTGTGCCGCCGCATCCCACCCTGATCAGCAACAGGATCGTTGGGGGAAGTGCCACACCCAAGCCCTCCCGCGGCCCTACGCCGAGCGGGCGTCCTGTTCGGCAGGCTCCGCGACGACGTACCGTAGTCGCCAGGTGACACGTGGGAAGCAACCTTCGTGACGGGGCGCCGCCCTCGACGTCGGCGCCATCGCCCTTGCGTTGCCCCTGGGCCGACTGACCACGTTTCGCCGCCATCCTGATCAACAAGGCTTCGGGGCGGCAACCGCAACTGCCCCACACCTTGGTCAAGTTGAAAGACCGATACGGCATGATGCCGCTGACAGCCTGGCGGAAGGCGACCATCGGCCGTGATCCACGAAGGTGGTGGGCCGCGAAATGACGTCGCGGATCAGACATCCGGTTGGCAGGCTGAGACCATGAACCAGCGGCACGACCCCGTCCCCGGCTCCTCCCCCACGCCCCCGGCGACAGACTGGATCACCACGCCCGTCACCGCGGACATCCTGCGCGGCGCGCTCGACCTGGAGCGCACCGAGCTCGGTGTGCTGCCGCACCGGCTACCTGCCTGGGCCCGTGCGCAGTGCGCGGACGGGCAGATGGCCATGGCGGAGGCCCAGCCCTCCGGCGTACGGCTGGTGTTCCGTACCCGGGCCACCGCCGTCGAGCTGGACACGCTCCGTACCAAGGTGGCCTACCAGGGCGCCCCGCCTCGTCCGGACGGCGTCTACGATCTGCTCGTCGACGGCCGTCTGGCCGGCCGGGCCAGCGTGACCGGCGGCAACGTCCTGATGGTGGACATGGCCACGGGCTCCGCGGAAACCCGGCCCGGCCCGGTCGGCACCGTCCGGTTCACCGGTCTGCCCGAGCGTTTGAAGGACGTCGCAATCTGGCTGCCGTACAACGAGATCACCCAGCTGGTCGCCCTGCGCACCGATGCCCCCGTGGAAGCCGTACGGCAAGGGGGCCGCAGGGTGTGGCTGCACCATGGCAGTTCGATCAGCCATGGCTCCGACGCGGCGAGCCCCAGCACGACTTGGCCGGCTCTGGCCGCCTGCCTCGGCGGCGTGGAACTGATCAACCTCGGTCTGGGCGGCGGCGCCCTGCTCGATGCGTTCACCGCCCGCGCCCTGCGGGACACCCCCGCGGACCTGGTCAGCGTCAAGATCGGCATCAACCTGGTCAACGCCGACGTGATGCGTCTACGTGCCTTCACCTCTGCCGTGCACGGCTTCCTCGACACCATCCGCGAGGGACACCCCGTCACGCCGCTGCTGGTCGTCTCGCCCATCCACTGCCCCATCCACGAGGACACCCCCGGCCCCAGCGCCCCGGACTTCACCAAACTCAGCACTGGGAAGCTGCAGTTCCGGGCCACGGGCGACCCCGCGGAGCGCGCCGCCGGGAAGTTGACGCTGGGCGTCATCCGTGAGGAGCTCTCCCGCATCGTGAAGCAGCGGGCGGCCGACGACCCCAACCTGCATTACCTCGACGGCCGCGACCTCTACGGCGAGGGGGACTTCGCCGAATTGCCGCTCCCCGACCAGCTCCACCCGGACGCCGCCACACACCGCCGCATCGGCGAACGTTTCGCCAAGCTGGCCTTCGGCACCAGCGGATGGTTCACCGCCCAACCTGCCTGATTTGTTGATAGCGGATCGGTGGAGCCGGGGGCTGCCGCCGGTCCGTTCGAATGCCGGCCCGTGAACGCCGGTGCGATGCCATGATGAGGGGACACCGCGCCCGCGCCTGCGACCATCCAAAGGGGCCGTCATGTTCCACAGCTCCGCCTACCCGGGCCGTCCCGTCGATCGCATCTGGCTGGAGGCCCTGCGGGCATTCGGCCGCCCGGTGGCCGCCCTCGCGCGGCCCCGGCCCGGATGGCGCCGCCTGGTAGGCCAGGGGTCGGTCGACGGCCTCCTCCAGCGGCTCGACCTCGGATATTACGAGGAGCGCACCATGCTGGTGCAGGTCACCACTCAGCGGCGCCTGCCTGAGCACGTCCGCGTGTTCTCAACCCCGGAGCCCGATGCGCTCCTGGGTGAGTTCCTCTTCAATTCTTCGCCCGACGGACCGATCTGGCTGCCCTACGTACTGACCGTCGGAACAGGCCAGCTCTTCGTGGACGGAACGGCGGTCGAGGCGCAGCGGCTCAGGTACGGCGACTACATAGCCACCCTCGCCGCGATCGGAGAAGAGACCGTTGCGGTCATCAGCACCGCCGCACTCCACGATCAGGCCGTCCACCTGACCTTCGACACCACTGCGGTCCCTGCCTGAGGAGAAGCACCGGCCGCCGGGGCGTCCCACCCTGCGGGTTCAGGTCGGGGGCTCCCTGCGTCGAAGTCCACTACGTGACCAGGGTCGTCGCCCCGGAGGGGTCCAGGGCGACGCCTGGCACAGCGGGTGGCCACGGCCCTGAACGGCTTCAGCTTGTCGATCGCCCGCTCGACGGCAGCCGTGCCGACCGCTCGGCCATCGTCCGGCGCCACACGGGCTCATTCGCTGCGCGTGGGTCACTGGGTGGCGACGCTGATCGTTCCGATGCCGCCCGCCCGTTGGTACGCGGCAACCGCTTCCTGGTAGGTGACGTATTGGCGGATCGTGCCGTCGGGGAGGTTGAGCTGGTAGACAATGACGGTCTGAGGGGCGGGGGATGCGCCGCCGCAGTTGCAGGGCATGGCCGCACTCCTTCCCGGTCGGTTGGATTTTCAGTGGTGTTGTGATCTGTGAGTGCGAGGTATCCGTACGCTCGCTCGTGACTCAGTCCAGCCACCGCGAGGCGACCCCCGTGAGGTAGGAGAGGGTCAGAGCGGTTGCCGGCAGCCGGAACCACGGCGAGCCCCCCAGGTACCAGGCGCACGAGGCGGTCGCGGCCGCGGCCCAGATGCTCGTACACCATCCGCAGCTGACCAGGTAGGTCGCCCGGGAGTCGTCACCGAAGCGATCAGCGATCCACATCCTGAACCCGGCGGCGAGCGAGTCCTTGGTGAGGAAACGTGTGATGCGGCAGGTGGCCCCGAGGGCGAGAAGGAACGTGGTAACGCTCATGGGAAGCATCCACTCCACCGGCTGGGTCATGACGGGTCGGACGGCAGGGCGCGGCAGTCGGAGGGCCTTGAAGCAGGCGTGCGGCCGGCCTTCTTGTCGTGAAGGCCGGAGGGTGGCGGAGGCCGCGAGCGCCGGTCGGCCAGTTGGCGGCAGGGGCCGGACTCACCCCGATACTCGGGGGAAGCCGTATGGTGCGGCTGACAGCCATGCGCTCCCAGCGGTCCTTTCGGCGAGGCGTTGAGTTCTCGGCTCGCCCGGTAAGCTGGCGGGCGGGCTGTCCCCCGTCCTTCCACGACGGGGGACAGCCCTTTGAGGGGCAGGGCCACTTACTAGGAGACCGTCAGGTCGATGACTGCGGACCCCTGGACCAGCCAGTCGGACCCGTGCCCCGGCTTCCCGGCGGACTGCGCCGGTTGATCGGTGCGCGGTCCGGTCACACCGGCGGCACGCAGGGCACGAGGGTGCCGGTCGCCTGGACCGTGGTGCCACCGCTCGTGGCGGATGCGGTGAAGCTGCCGGAGAAGACCTGCGCCAGGGAGAGGCCCGCGTTCAGCGTGGCGGTACCGGTGGCGTCGGTCACCGCGGTGCCCACCACCTGGCCGGCGACAGTGAAGGTGACGGTGACTCCCGCCTGCGGCGGCGAGACCGTCGCCCGCAAGGTGGCGGCGAAGATGTTCGGCAGCGGCAGGGGCAGGTTGACGTGCCAGCAGGCCGGCGCCGCCGTGAGGGTGATCCCACCGCCCCCGGTGACGGTGACGGTGATCGGGCCGGAGACGACGCCGGTACACGAGCAGGCGGTGCCGGTCGCGGTGGCGGTCGCGGTGACCGTGGCGGGGCCGGCCGTGGTGAAGGTCAGCGAACCGGTGGCCACACCGAGCGCGTTGGTGGTGGCGGTCGCCGTCGACGTACCGCTGTTGAACGTCACGCTGGCGCCGGGGACCGGTACGCCGTTGCAGAGCACGACGGCGGTCACGGGGGTCGGCACGCCGACGACCACCGGCCCGACCACCGGCTGGACTACCACGGTGCAGGTGGGCAGCGGTGGCACGGTGACGGTGATCGGTGCCAGGGTGCATGCCGGGCAGGTCCCGGCCGTGGGGGTGAAGCTGACGCCGACGGTCTGGCCTGCCGTCAGCGCCGTACCCAGGCCGATCGGTGCGACCACGCCGTTGGTCACGGTCGTGGTGACGGTGCCGCCGCCCGGGAGGGTGTACGTCAGTGTTCCGTTGATGGAGGTTGCGGCACCGCTACAGGCGATGGTGGTGTTCGCGGTCGTGAGCCCGCCCACCGGGGTGGTGAACGTGGTGGTCAGCGATCCGGCCGGCGCCGGCGTGACGGTCACGGTGGCGGTTTCGACGCCTGTGACGGCGCCGGTGCCGCCGGCGCCGGCGAAGTAGACCACCGACACGAGCTGGGGGCCGGAGCCGACGGCCGTCAAGGTGGCTGCCCCAGCGCCAGCGACCAGGGTCACGGGCGCTGAGGTGCTGTCGTACGAGACGGTGGCCG
>CAYNNX010000010.1:46373-48949 GCA_964398515.1 uncultured Streptantibioticus sp.
GCGCCAGCGACCAGGGTCACGGGCGCTGAGGTGCTGTCGTACGAGACGGTGGCCGACACGGACCCCGAGGGCGCGGCGGTGATGTTCGCGGTGAACGCCGCACACGCCGGGACTGTGGGGGGAATGATGGATACTGCCATCGAGCAACCCCTTAAAGGAGAGTTCGGCGTGGGGTTGCCGCACACGGACGCACCACGTGGTGCGGCCCGCAAAGTCCACCTGTCGGAGTGCCCATCCAACGTGACAACGACCCCCAGACGGTCGCCGCCTCGACTCCCAACAGGAGGGATGGGCACCCCACATTCGGTACGACTATTAGAGTCACCACGCTGATCGCAGGCCATAGCCGCGCGGCGAATTCACCCGTCCAGCCCAGAAATCTGGCATCACATCACACCAAAGCTCCGGAACCAGGACATCTTCGGCCGCACGCCACACAACGTCCACACCGCAGTCCCTCCGGGCAGCGGCTGTGTGCGATGTGGAGAGGTGGATCACGGCTTCACGGTGGATGCGGTGATTTCGTGGGCGCGGCCACTCTTCCGACAATATATCGAGTCTGCTTGTAGTAACGTTCTGGCGTTGCAGTAAACAAGCTCGGGGAATTTCCTGAGAACCTCAGCCGCACAGGTCCCCGGAACGTACACTGCCCGCATGCCCGGCATCTTTCATGCCGGGCATGCGGGATCTCAGCCGCGCCGGCTCACCCGGGCGGAGAGCGGCTACGGCATATGGATCCGGAGAGTTCGGTGGCCTGCGCCCTGGCAGACGCTCCGGGTGTGCTCGCCTGGAACGGCCTGTCGGATCCCGGGGGCTGCCTGCTGGACGAAGCTCGGCCGCAGCTCCATGACGGGCATTGCGTTACTCCGCCCCGCGCGGCGCGGGATGAAGAATTGGATGCCGACTATGGCTGATACCGACTATCTCGACGCTTTCGGGTGGCTGGCTGATAACGCAGGCTGCGGCCACCTGCGCATCGAACTGCCCCTTACCACGATGCGCGCCCACGGTTACCGAACGGGCTGGAGCGGGCTGCTGCACGAAACGACCATCTTGCGCTGCCGCACCCTCATCGGCCAGCGTGTGTGCCTCCCTGCCGCCACCGACCGGTGGCAGCGGATCGCCCGGGCGACCGAACGTCCCAAGCTGGTCTACGAAATGGATGACAACCTGTTCGACGTCGACCACACCAACCAGACGTCAGCCTTCTTCGGCCAGCCGCACATCCGCGACAACATCGGCGCGAACATCCGGGTGGCCGACGCAGTCACGGTCACGACCGAACGCCTCGCCGAGGTCGCGCGCCGCTACACCACAGCCCCGGTGCACGTCATTCCCAACTACCTGCCGGCGGCCCTGCTGGATCACGCCCCGCCGCGACGTGGAGACCGAGTCACCATCGGCTGGGCAGGCTCGCAGACCCACGAGATGGACTTCGAGCAACTCCGGCAGCCTTTGCGCCGCTATCTGGAACGGGCGCCTCGGAACGTCGAGTTCCATGTCATGGGGGCGGACTACGCGCGGTGGATGAAGCTCCCGGCCGAGCGGTGCCGCTTCACTCCCTGGGTCGACGGACCCGAGGAGTTCTGGCGGTCCATCGACTTCCATATCGCCGTGATGCCGCTGCGCCCCCATGTGTTCAACCAGGCCAAATCCTGGATCAAGGCTCTGGAGGCGGCGTTCCTCGGAGTTCCCGTCGTCGCCTCCGACGTCGGCCCGTACCCGGATTTCGTCCACCACGGCGAGACCGGATACCTCGTCCGCCGCGACCACGAGTGGGGCCGGTACCTGCGTGCCCTGGTGGAGGACGAAGCGATGCGCACCGAGATGGGCGCCAACGCCAGACGCCAGGCTGCCTGCCATACGATCGAGGGCAACGTCAATGCCTGGAAGCAGGTTTTGGCGTGAGGACGGCGCCGGAGGCGGGGGTCGTTGCACGACGCTGAGGGGCTGTCGTGGGTGTCGGCAGCGGACAGGTTGCGCAGCACGTGTTGCAGGGCGCGCCACATTGGGCGGAGGATCACGCTGCCTTGGGGGGAATGGAAAGGCCCCCGGTCCGGAACAGGTTTCCCGCCCCCCTCGATGGTCGTGGTGTGGACGTCTCCGACGCCCGTGAACTGCTCCTCGGTTACCTGGAGTGGTACCGCGAGGCGCTGATGCGGAAAATCTCCGGGCTGTCCGACGAGCAGCTCCGCATGCCGGTCGAACCGCTGGGCTGGTCGCCGGTCGGCCCGATCAAGCACCTCGGCGGGGTCGGACGCCGGTGGATGCGCTGGGGATTCGCCGCCGAAGCGGTCCTCGCTGACTCTGCCCGGCGGCGACGAGGGCGAATGATCGGTCTCCGCGGCACGCCCACGGCAGAAGGCATGGCCGCCCGGGGTTCCTGGCCAGATCATGCTGCACGCGCCCGCCGAGAAGACACTCGGCCGGGAGACCTGTCATAGCGGTCCATCGCCTCGCGATGCCGCGGGCTCTCTGAGGCAGAGTGGACACGGGGGCCGGGAATCTTGCTCAAAAGATCTAGACGCGCGTCTCTTCCTATGACTACTCGTCAGTTGGACTCTTGGGTCGACCTG
>CAYNNX010000011.1:0-9454 GCA_964398515.1 uncultured Streptantibioticus sp.
CGTAGGGGGTGGGCACGCCGCCGCGCTGGACGTGGCCGAGGATGACCGGCTTGGCCTCCTTGCCCAGCCGCCCGGCCAGTTCGTCGGCGAGCCGGTTGCCGATGCCGGGGAACCGCTCGTGGCCGAAGGGGTCGATCTCGCCGTGGCCGTAGGCAATCGTGCCCTCGGCGGGGTGGGCGCCCTCGGCGACGCAGACGACGGCGAACCTCTTGCCGCGGGCGAACCGCTCCGTCACCATCCGGCAGATGTCCTCGGGGTCGAAGGGGCGCTCCGGCAGCAGGATGGCGTGGGCGCCGCCGGCCATGCCGGACTCCAGGGCGATCCAGCCGGCGTGGCGTCCCATCACCTCCACGACCATCACGCGCTGATGGGACTCGGCGGTGGTCTTGAGCCGGTCGATGGCCTCGGTGGCGACGGTGACGGCGGTGTCGAAGCCGAAGGTGCGGTCGGTGCCCGAGATGTCGTTGTCGATGGTCTTGGGGACGCCCACCACCGGCATCCCGGCGTCGGAGAGCATCCGGGCGGCGGTCAGGGTGCCTTCGCCGCCGATCGGGATGAGCACGTCGATGCCGTAGTCGGCGCAGAGCTTCTCGGCGTTGTCGGCGGCCTCGTGGAGCCGGGCGCGCTCCAGGCGGGCCGAGCCGAGGATGGTGCCGCCGCGGGCGAGGATGCCGCTGACGGCGTTGAGGTCGAGGGGGCGGAACCGGCCTTCGAGCAGCCCCTTGAAGCCGTCCTCGAAGCCGATCACCTCGTCGCCGTGGCCGGAGACCGCGCGGTGCGTCACGGAACGGATCACGGCGTTCAGCCCCGGGCAGTCGCCCCCGGCGGTGAGCACTCCGATGCGCATCGCGATCAGTCTCCCTGTACCGGCGAACCGTATATTCACACCATATGAGAACATTGCGGCTGCCTGCTGCTCCCGGCCCCGGCGGCCGCCCGGACCGTCGGCGCGCCGCGCCCTCGTGGGCGCGTTAGCGTGCGAGTGGGCAGCCGGGTGACGGGGAGATCGAGGAGAACGAGGAGAGTCGCGCGTGACGCGCAGCGTGTACATAACGGGGATCGGCCGGGGTGACGGCCGGCAGGTCGTCGAGCTGGGGATGATGGAGCTCCTGACCCGCCAGGTGGACCGGGTCGGAGTCTTCCGGCCGCTGATGCACGACGGCCCCGACCGCCTCTTCGAGCTGCTGCGCGCCCGATACCGGCTCTCCCAGGACCCGGCCACCGTGTACGGGCTGGGCTACGGGGAGGCCGCCCTCCTCCAGGCCGAGCAGGGCACCGACGAGCTGGTCTCCCGGCTGGTCGACCGCTTCCACGCGGTCGCGCGCGACTACGAGGTCGTGCTCGTCCTGGGCTCCGACTACGCCGACACCCAGCTCCCCGCCGAGCTCGCCCTCAACGCGCGCCTCGCCAACGAGTTCGGCGCCTCCGTGCTGCCGGTCGTCGGCGGCGTCGGCCAGGACGCCGAGTCGATCATCGCCGAGGTCCACAACGCCCACCTCGCCTTCGCCTCCGCCGGCTGCGACGTGCTCGCCATGATCGCCAACCGGGTGCCCCCGGCCGCCGCCGAGAAGGCCGCGGCACGGCTCGCCGGGCGGCTTCCCGTCCCCGCCTACGTACTGCCCGAGGAGCCCTCGCTGTCGGCGCCGACCGTGGCCCAGGTGGTGCAGGTGCTGGGAGCCGACGTGATCCTCGGCGACGACGCGGGGCTCGCCCGCAACGTGCTCGACTTCGTCTTCGGCGGCGCCATGCTGCCGGCCTTCCTCCCCGCGCTCACCCCCGGGTGCCTGGTGGTCACCCCCGGCGACCGGGCGGACCTGATCGTCGGCGCGCTGGCCGCGCACTCGGCGGGGGCGCCGGCGATCGCGGGGGTGCTGCTCACCCTGGACGAGCGGCCCGGCCCGGACATCGTGGCCCTGGCCGGCCGGCTCGCCCCCGGCACCCCGGTGATCGCGGTACCGGGCGGCTCGTTCCCCACCGCCGCCGTACTGTTCGGGCTGGAGGGCAAGTTGACCGCGGCCACCCCGCGCAAGGCGGAGACCGCGCTCGGCCTGTTCGAGCTGCACGTGGACACCGCGGGGCTCACCGAGCGGCTCTCGGTGGTGCGCAGCGGCCGCGTCACGCCGATGATGTTCGAGCACGAGCTGATCGAACGGGCCCGCTCCGGGCGCCGCCACGTCGTCCTCCCCGAAGGCACCGAGGAGCGCATCCTGCGCGCCGCCGAGGTGCTGCTGCGCCGCAACGTGTGCGACCTGACGCTCCTGGGCGACGAGACCGCGATCCGCAAGCGCGCCGGGGAGCTCGGCGTCAACCTGGGCCTGGACGCCGAGCCTGCGGGCGCGAGCGCGGTCGCCCGGATCGTCGACCCGCAGACCTCGCCGCTGCGGGAGAACTTCGCCGAGCTCTACGCCAGGCTGCGCGCCCACAAGGGCATGACGGTGGAGCTCGCCTACGACGTCGTCGGCGACGTCTCCTACTTCGGCACGCTGATGGTGCGGGAGGGGCTCGCCGACGGCATGGTCTCGGGCGCGGCGCACTCGACCGCGGCCACCATCCGTCCCGCGTTCGAGGTGATCAAGACCAGGGGGGCCGCGCGTAGCGCGTCGGACGGGGCGGTGGCGGGAGACGGGCGGGCGAAGCCGGACGCCTCGATCGTCTCCTCGGTGTTCTTCATGTGCCTGGCCGACCGGGTCCTGGTCTACGGGGACTGCGCGGTCAACCCCGACCCGGACGCCGAACAGCTCGCGGACATCGCGATCCAGTCGGCCGCCACCGCCGCCCGCTTCGGCGTCGAGCCGCGGGTGGCCATGCTCTCGTACTCCACCGGCACCTCCGGCTCCGGCGCCGACGTGGACAAGGTGCGCCGGGCCACCGAGATCGTCCGCGAGCTGCGGCCCGACCTGCTGGTGGAGGGGCCGATCCAGTACGACGCCGCCGTGGACCCGCAGGTGGCCGCGACCAAGCTGCCGGGCTCGCGGGTCGCGGGCCGGGCCACGGTGCTGGTCTTCCCGGACCTCAACACCGGGAACAACACCTACAAGGCCGTGCAGCGCTCGGCCGGCGCGGTCGCGGTCGGCCCGGTCCTGCAGGGGCTGCGCAAACCGGTCAACGACCTCTCGCGCGGCGCGCTGGTGCAGGACATCGTCAACACCGTCGCCATCACGGCGATCCAGGCCCAGGACGAGAGCGCCCGGTGACCGCCGCCGCCCCCGCCGCCGCCGACCCTGAGGAAACCCCCGACTCCGTGAGCATCCCTGTGAACACCGCCTCCCGCGTCCTCGTCCTCAACTCCGGCTCCTCGTCGGTGAAGTACCAGCTGCTCGACATGGCGGCCGAGGCCCGCCTCGCCGCCGGGATCGTCGAGCGGATCGGCGAGCCGGGCGGGGTCACCGACCACGCCGAGGCGCTGCGGATCGTCTCCAAGGAGCTCCGGGGGCGCGGCCTCGGCCTCGACTCGCCGGACCTGGCCGCCGTCGGCCACCGGGTGGTGCACGGCGGCACCCGGTTCACCGAGCCCACTTTGGTGACCGACGAGGTCGTGCACGCCGTCGAGGAGCTGATCCCGCTGGCGCCGCTGCACAACCCGGCGAACGTCACCGGTATCAAGGTCGCCCGGGAGCTGCGCCCCGATCTGCCGCAGGTGGCCGTCTTCGACACCGCCTTCCACGCGACGATGCCCGAGGCCGCCGCCCGGTACGCCATCGACACCGAGGTCGCCGACCGGCACGGCGTACGCCGCTACGGCTTCCACGGCACCTCGCACGCCTACGTCTCCCGGGCCACGGCGGCGCTGCTGGGCCGGGAGCCGGCCGAGGTCAACGTGATCGTGCTGCACCTGGGCAACGGCGCGTCGGCCTCGGCGGTGCGCGGCGGGGTGTGTGTGGACACCTCGATGGGGCTCACCCCGTTGGAGGGGCTCGTCATGGGCACCCGGTCCGGGGACATCGACCCCGCGGTCGTCTTCCATCTGGCCCGGGTCGGCGGAATGGAGGTGGACGCCGTCGACGACCTGCTGAACAAGCGCAGCGGCCTGCTCGGCCTGTGCGGCGACAACGACATGCGCGAGATCGGCCGCCGGATGGCGGAGGGCGACCAGGCGGCCCAACTCGCCTTCGACGTCTACGTCCACCGGCTGCGCAAGTACGTCGGCGCGTACTGCGCGGTCCTCGGCCGGGTGGACGCGATCGCCTTCACGGCCGGAGTAGGCGAGAATTCCCCCGCGGTGCGCGGGGCCGCCGTGCGCGGCCTCGAACCCCTCGGCATCGAGATCGACGCGGTACGCAACGCCGTGCGCGGTACCGCGGCCCGGGTGATCTCCTCGGAGAACAGCCGGGTCGCGATAGCCGTCGTCCCCACGGATGAGGAGATGGAGATCGCACGGCAGACGTACTCGCTGGTCCGCCCGTAAGTCCCTTCCGGGCCGGAGGCCCGTGCGGTCCGCCGTCACGGAATATTCCGGACTGGAACAAAATCTCGATAGGATCGTCCACATGCGCCGAGCCAAAATCGTCTGCACCCTGGGTCCCGCCGTCGACTCCTACGACCAGCTGAAGGCTCTGGTCGAGGCCGGCATGAACGTGGCCCGGTTCAACTTCAGCCACGGCACCCACGCCGAGCACGAGGAGCGCTACCACCGCGTGCGCAAGGTCTCCGAGGAGACCGGCCAGGCGGTGGGCGTCCTCGCCGACCTGCAGGGGCCCAAGATCCGCCTGGAGACCTTCGCCGACGGACCGGTGGAGCTGGTGGCCGGCGACGAGTTCACCATCACCACCGAGGACGTCCCCGGTGACAAGCACATCTGCGGCACCACCTACAAGGGGCTGCCCGGCGACGTGAGCCCGGGCGACCCGGTCCTGATCAACGACGGCAACGTCGCGCTGCGGGTGGTCGAGGTCACCGGCACCCGGGTGCGCTGCCTGGTGGTCGAGGGCGGCATCATCTCCGACCACAAGGGCATCAACCTGCCCGGAGCGGCGGTCAACGTGCCCGCGCTCTCCGACAAGGACATCGAGGACCTGCGCTTCGCCCTGCGCATGGGCGCCGACATGGTCGCCCTCTCCTTCGTCCGGGACGCCAAGGACGTCCGCGACGTGCACCGCGTCATGGACGAGGAGGGCCGCCGGGTCCCGGTCATCGCCAAGGTGGAGAAGCCGCAGGCGGTGGAGAACATGGAGGAGGTCGTCGCGGCCTTCGACGCGGTGATGGTGGCCCGCGGCGACCTCGCCGTGGAGTACCCGCTGGAGAAGGTGCCGGTCGTCCAGAAGCGCCTGATCGAGCTGTGCCGCCGCAACGCCAAGCCGGTGATCGTCGCCACCCAGATGATGGAGTCGATGATCAACCACTCCCGGCCCACCCGCGCCGAGGCCTCCGACGTCGCCAACGCCATCCTCGACGGCGCCGACGCGGTGATGCTCTCGGCCGAGTCCAGTGTCGGCAAGTACCCGATCGAGACCGTCAAGACGATGTCCCGGATCGTGGTCGCCGCCGAGGAGGAGTTGCTCAAGCGGGGCCTGCAGCCGCTGGCGCCGGGCAAGAAGCCGCGCACCCAGGGCGGTGCGGTGGCGCGCGCCGCCGCCGAGCTGGCGGACTTCCTGGACGCCAAGACCCTGGTGGCCTTCACCAAGTCCGGTGACACCGCGCGGCGGCTCGCCCGCTACCGGGTGCCGGTTCCGGTGCTCGCCTTCACCACCGATGCCGCCACCCGCAACCAGCTCGCGCTCACCTGGGGCGTGCAGACCCACCTGGTCAAGCACGTCGACCACACCGACGCCATGGTTGACCTGGTCGACCAGGAGATGCTCAAGCTCAGCGAGTACGGCAAGGGCGACACCGTGATCATCACCGCCGGCTCGCCGCCCGGCGTGCCCGGCACCACCAACATGGTGCGCGTCCACCACCTCGGACACGGCAAGGCAGACTGACCGGGCCGACTGACCGGGCGTACCGACCGGACGGCTGAATCCACCCATAACGCAACACACGGCCCTGTCAACCGATTTTGTCGGGGGACAGGGCCGCCTTAGTGTGTGGGTCTTCGCCGAGTGGTACACAACCGGACCGCTGCTGGTCTTCCCGTGGTCACCGGGGGAGGACACCGTGACCTTTCACGCGCCGGTCACGTTGCGAAGACAACCGGGAGGTGTCACCGGCCGTCTGTAACGCGGGGGGAACCGGCGCTTCAACAGGCCGCGCTAGTATCACAATTCACCCGAAGTCCCCTTTGTGATTGAGGTAACAGTCCGTGGAAGCGATCCTCCTGGTCGGCGGCAAGGGCTCCCGTCTGCGCCCGGTCACGGAATACACGCCCAAGCCGATGGTGCCGACAGCGGGGGTCCCCTTCCTCGCGCACCAGCTCACCCGGGCTCGGGCCGCAGGGGTCGACCACGTCGTGCTCGCCACCTCCTACCTCGCCGAGGTCTTCGAGCCGTACTTCGGCGACGGTGCCCGACTGGGAATGAAGATCACGTATGTGCACGAGACCGAGCCGCTGGGCACCGGCGGGGCGATCCGCAACGCCGCCACCGCGCTCACCTGCGCGCCCGGGGACCCGGTCCTGATCTTCAACGGCGACATCCTCACCGGGCTCGACATCGCCGGCCTGGTCGCGAGCCACCGCACGGCGGGCGCCGCGGTCTCGCTGCACCTGACCCGCGTGGAGGACCCCAGCGCCTTCGGCCTGGTCCCCACCGACGGCGACGGCCGGGTGCTGGCCTTCACCGAGAAGCCCGAGCGCCCCGAGGAGATCGTCACCGACCAGGTCAACGCCGGCTGCTACGTCTTCCGCCGGTCGGTGATCGACACGATCCCGGCGGGCCGCGTGGTCTCGGTCGAGCGTGAGACCTTCCCCGGGCTGCTGGCGGCCGGCGAGCACCTGCACGGTGTGGTCGACCAGTCCTACTGGCTGGACCTGGGCCGCCCCACCGCGCTGGTGCAGGCCTCCGCCGACCTGGTGCGGGGCGTCGTGCCCTCCCCCGCGGTGCCCGGCCCGACCGGCGAGTACCTGGTGCTGCCCGGCGCCGAGGTGGACCCCGGCGCCAAGCTGTCCGGCGGCACGGTGGTGGGCGCCGGAGCGCGCATCGGCGCCGACGCGGTGGTCGACGGCTCGATCGTGCTGGACGGCGCGCGAATCGAAGGCGGCGCACAGGTGAACGCGAGTTTCATCGGTGCCTCCGCCGTGGTCGGCTCGCGTACCGTACTGGACGGCGCCGTGCTCGGAGACCGGGCCGAGGTCGGCGCCGACAACGAATTGACGGGCGGGGCACGGGTGTGGTGCCACTCGGTGATCCCCGACGCCGCGATCCGTTTCTCGTCCAACTGCTGATGATGAGCCGCTCACGGACGCGGCCCGACAGAGAAGACTCCTGCATGAGTGCGACGACGACCCCCGAGTCGGTGACGACGGCCCAGGCCGCGCTACGACGGCCGCGCCCGCTGCCCGCGGAGTGGAGCGGCATCCCGCTGACCGTGGTGATGCCCACGTACAACGAGGCCGAGAACCTGCCGATGATGGCCGAGGCGCTCATGGGCCTCGAACTGCCGGGCCTGAAGCTCCTGGTGGTCGACGACAACAGCCCGGACGGCACCGGCGAGATCGCCGAGTCCCTGGCCGAGCGCTTCAACGAGCCGGATCGCACCCGGATTTCGGTGCTCCACCGCACGGCCAAGGACGGCCTGGGCCGCGCCTACGCCGCCGGCATGGACCAGGCGGTCGCCGAAGGCGCCGAGTACGTGCTGCAGATGGACGCCGACGGCTCCCACCCGGTGGAGTACGTGCCCCAGATGCTGGGTGCGGCGCTGGCCACGGGCGCCGGGTTCGTGGTGGGCAGCCGGTACGTCTCCGGCGGCCGCCTCGCCGACGAGTGGGGGCTGCACCGCCGGCTCCTGTCGCGCTGGGCCAACACCTACGTGAGCACCGTGCTGCGCACCGGGCTGCGGGACGTCACCGCGGGGTTCGCGATGTGGCGGGCCGACGTCGTCACCGCCATGAAGCTCGCGGACGTGCGCAGCAACGGCTACAGCTTCCAGGTGGAGCTCAAGTACCAGGCGGTACGCGCCGGTTACACCGGTGTGGAGATCCCCATCCACTTCGAGGAGCGCCAGGTGGGCGCCTCCAAGATGAGCTTCGGCGTGCAGGTCGAGTCCGCGATCCTGCCGTGGCGGCTGCGGATGGACCGCGGCCGCCGTCGCTGAACCCGTTTTGCGGCGAAGGACCGGTGCCGCCGCCCGTCGGTCGCGCGGCGGCACCGGTCACAGCCGGTCACAGCCAGCCGCTCCGGGCCGCCTTGAGCCCGGCCTCGAACCGGCTGCCCGCGCCGAGGCGTTCCATCAGCGCGGACATGTGCCGTCGCACCGTGCGCAGGGATACTCCCAGCCGTTTGGCCGCCGCCTGGTCGGTGATCCCGGTGGCCAGCAGCTTCAGCAGGCTGCGTTCGCTGGGGGTCAGCCCCGCCTGACCGGCGCCGGGTTCGGTGCTGATCGGCACGGCCGCGATCCACGAGGCCTCGAAGGTCGCCACGAGGGTGGCCACGACCTCCGGTTCGCGCACACACAGCGCGCCACTGCGTGTGTCGGCCGGGTCGATGGGGATGACCGCGGTCTTCCGGTCGTAGATCAGCATCAGCGGCGGCAGCAGCGGGGCGGTGCGCACCTCGCCGCCCGATCCGGCCAGCCACTCCATGTAGCCGATGGCCGCCGGATCCTTGCGCGCGCTGTCCTGGCAGAGGGTCTGTAAGGCGACGCCGCGTTCCAGCGCCTCGCGGTCCATCGCCCTGGCGGCCTCCAGGACGGTCACGAGCGGGGCTCCCGGCATCACCGCAAGGCGCTCCTTGACCAGCCCCTTGGCGAGGACCTCGAGCTTGGCCTGGAGGGCGTCGAGGCCCACGAGCCGCTCGATCCCCCCGGCCTGCGCGGACCGGCTCCGGGCGAACTGCGCGATCGCCTGCGCCGCCACCGACCGGCTGAGCGCCAGTTCGTGCTGGCGTCTGGCGAGTTCGCGCTCCTGCCGCGTGATGATCGCTTCCAGCCCCACCTCGGGGCTCACCACCCGGAACCGGCCCGGCAGATCGTAGGAAGTGCGCAGCAGATCCAGGTCGACGAGGGTGTCCAGCGCCTCCCGCACTCTCGTCTCCGGGAGGACGAGAGCCTCCGCCAACTCCTTCACGGTGCACCCCGGATCGGCCACCATCGCGAGGTAGACGAGTTCCGCGGTCTTGTCCAGCCCCAACGCCTCAAGCATGACTCTCCCCCGCTCGATCACGTTCAGTGCACCTCACCCCCAAGGTGCGCACGAGATCTTCACAGGTCGAACAATCTTGTGCAAGCCGGAATTTGGAGCGAGGTCCGACAAGGTGAGGCCGCGTCCGGCCGCTACGTGCGGCGGCCGGACGCGGCCTTACTGTCAGGCGAGCTTCACGTGGTCGCCCCACCACTGGTTGGCGCCGACGTTCCACGACTGCAT
>CAYNNX010000011.1:9554-47051 GCA_964398515.1 uncultured Streptantibioticus sp.
CCGCCACGTCCGCATGGCCGTCGCCGTTGAAGTCACCCGACTCGATCTTGACGTTCTGGCCCCACCACTGGTTCGGGCCCACGTTCCACGACTGCACCGGGTTGTTGAAGGTGCCGTCCGCGTTCGACTTGAAGGTGAACAGCGCCGCGCTGCCGTCCGCGTACCCGTAGAACGCGGCGAGGTCGTCGCGGCCCTTGCCCTCGAAGTCACCGGAGGCCAGCTGGACGTGGTTGGAGTACCACTGGCCCGGGCCCACCGACCAGGACTTCACCGGCGCCTGGAAGGTGCCGTCCGGGTTGGAGGCGAAGGTGAACAGGGCCATCGAGCCGTCGGCGTAGGAGTACATCGCCGCCAGGTCGGCCCGGCCGTCGCCGTTGAAGTCGCCGGCGACCAGCTTGACGTGGTCGAAGTACCACTGGCCCGGGCCCACGCTCCAGGACTTCACCGGCGCCTGGAAGCCGCCGTCGGCCTTGCCCAGGAAGGTGAACAGGGCCACCGAGCCGTCCGAGTAGCCGTACAGCACCGCGAGGTCGTCGTGGCCGTCGTGGTTGAAGTCCCCGTGGACGCGGGAGATCTCGTCCGGCCTCGGCACCGGCTTGGTGGCGTCGTCCTGCATCTTGTCGTAGCTCAGGCCGATGTAGTCCGAGGTCGGCCAGCTGGCGATCGTGGCGTCGTTGAGGCTTGCATGGCCCTGCTCGGCCGGCACGCCGGAGTGGCTCTCAGCGTAGTAGTCGAACGACAGGGAGGACTTGTCGGTCCACTGCTTGAACAGGACGACGTGCTGGGCCGTGTAGTCCAGCGCGTCACCCGGCTTCAGCTGCGTCAGGTCGTTGACCTGGGTGGAGACGTCCGGCAGCGTCCAGGTGGTCTCGCTGTTCTGCAGCTGCCAGGCCATCGAGACGAAGCCCGAGCAGTCCCGGCGGTACGGGCCGCCGGTGGCCGAGTCCTCCCAGCCGCCTCCTTCCGAGTACTGCACCCCCTGGTCGACCCACTCCTGGGCCCGCGACATCGCCTGGGACCGGGTGACCGGCCCCCCGGGCGCGGCGTTGTTCCCCAGGGTCCCGGTGGAGGACGAGGTGTCGTAACCGGAGGGAACGTAGGTGGCGAAGGCCGGGGGGGCGCCGAGGGCGACCGCGAGACCGGCGCCCACCACCCCGACAACGATTTCCTTGAAGCGTGGCCGTCTTATGGCCATGGTTCTCCCCTGTGAGTGAAAGGGATGGAGACGGACCGGCCGGATGGCCGGCCCCGCTCAGCCGCCGTTGATCTGGCGTGCCACGGTGGACAGCACACCGGCGTCCCCGCCGGTGTCGTACGACGGCGAACCCGCGGATGCCCACTCGTGGACGTGGACGACCACGAGCACGGTGCCCTGCACAACGGCGTAGATGTGGTTGGTCTGCGGCCCCGCGGCGGAAATGCCTTCCACGCCGGTCCACTTGCGCGCCCAGGCGGTACCGCCCTGGATCGTCGCGGTGCGGGTGACCTGGGCGTCCGGGGTGAGACCCGACTTCTTCTGCAGGGCGTCGGTGGTGGCCTGGCAGGAGCCCATGGCCGCAACGACGGCCTGGTAGGCGCCCTGGGCCGCGCCCGGGTCGCCGAAGGTGAAGGTGTCCTGGACCGCGGGCGTCCGGTGCACGCTCGCGAAACCCTGCTGCTGCCAGGAGGCCGCCCCCTGCACGGTGGCGCACTCGTCGAGCCGGACCGACGCGGCCACGCCGCGCTGCCTCGGCGGGGTGATCGGCTGCCACTTCTCCCGCCCGTTGTCGGGGAGTTGGGCGGCGGCGAGCTGGGCGTGCGCGGCCGAGGCGGACCCGCCGCCCTGGCTTGAGCCGCTTGCCGGGGTCGAGGAGGGCGCCGCCGAGGAGGGCTGTCCGCTGGGGGCCGGCCCCGCCGACGAGGCGGTCGGGACGGGCGTCGCCGGGCGGGAGGCCGCGGCCGACGGGGTGCCCGAGGCCCCGGTGTGGTGGCCGGTTCCGCAGGCGGCCGCGCCCATGAGCAGGGCGCCGCCGACCAGGGCGGCGATGCGAGGGAGGCGTGTTCGTGCGGTGCGAGGCATCAGTGGTCTCCAGACGAGGGCGGTGCTGTGGTGCGGCGGGACGGACGGCTCGGGCGGGCGCTCACCGCCGCGGGGTGACCAGCCAGCCGCGGAACACCGGGGACCGCGCCAGGGCGGCGGCGCAGATGGCCAGGGCCACCGCCTCCAGGTCCTCGCCCCGAGCGCAGGTGAACAGGGCGATGCCGAGGTGGTCGGCGTGGGCGCTGACGCGCAGGTGTTCCAGGCCCAGTGCGGGATCGGTGTGGGCCCACACCACGTCGTGGAGGGCGTGGGCCTGCGCCGCGGAAGGGCGGACGCGGCCGGGGCCGACGGCCGCCAGGCGGACCAGCTGCACAGGTTCAGCCCCGGCCGGCGCCTTGCGGCAGGCCCTTGGCGACGGCATCGCGGAAACAGGCGTGAACCGGCATGCTGATCCCTTATCTGCGCAGTGGCGTGATACACCGCGAGCCGCGGCCCACGGTGGACGGCAAAGGCGTTCGTGAATTACCGGGAGGCGATTCCGGCCATTTCTCCCGGAGTTCCCTTCTTTCGCGTCCCGCGATCAGCAGCATGCCGCAGTGGCGTATGTGAACACGAGTGGTGTTCGTGGCATCAATGGGCCTGGCACCAAAAGGCCACCGCCGCCGGGCGCGCCGGACGCCCTCCGACCCGCCGCCGCGGTTCCGCTGCGGCGGTGCCCGCCCGCGGCCGACCGGGCCGGGACCCCCGGCAGCACAACATGTATCTTGGGTCCGGACTGTTAAGGAGACCTGCGTGCTGCCCGACGTAACCGTTGTCGTCATCGTGTACAACGACGCGGACAGACTGCCGACAGCAGTCGCCTCCGCGCTGGAGCAGACGCTCCACAACGTGGAGATCGTCATCGTGGACGACTGCAGTACGGACGGCAGCTTCCAGGTGGCGCAGTCGCTGGCCGAAGCCCACCCGCAGCGGGTGCGCGCCTTCCAGCTCCCGGAGAACAGCGGAGGCTGCGGCGGCCCGCGCAACTACGGCATCACCAAGGCCCAGGGCCGCTACGTCGTCTTCCTGGACAGCGACGACGTCCTCGAGCGCGACGCCTGCCGCAACATGATGGAGGCCGGCGAGCGCAGCGGAGCCGACCTCGTCTCGGGCCTGAGCGTGCGGGTCTACACCGACAGCCGCACCGGCAAGACGGTCGAGTGGTACCCCTGGCTGTACAACCGCACCCGGACCATCGAGTCGATCACCGAACTGCCCGATCTGTTCGTGTTCGACACGCTTTCGACGAACAAGTGCTATCGCCGGGAATTCCTGCTGGACAGCGGTCTGCGTTTCCCGGTGGGCATTCACTACGAGGATCTGCTCTTCTCGGCGCAGGCCTATCTGGCGGCCCGGCGCATCACCCTCATTCCCAACCGGGTCTACTCCTGGAATGTCGTCGAGCGAGCCGAGGCGCGGTCCATCAGCAATCGGCGGCATGAGATCGAGAATTTCATGCACCGGCTGGAGATCCACCGGCGCATCGACGACGTGCTCGACGAAAAGGGCCTGGACGCGCTGAAGCACTGGAAGCACGTCAAGTTCCTCAAGCACGACCTCATGTTGCATCTGCGCGATTTCCCGTTCCTCGGCGAGGAGTACCGGGCGCGCTTCTCAGAAATGGTGCGGGAATATCTGGACGGCATGCCGCCGGAGCTCTACGACGGGCTCGATCCGATCCACCGGATCTGCGCGGTGCTCCTGGTCAAGGAGGACTGGGAGAACCTCATGCCGGCCATCGACACGCTGCTGAACCGCAACAAGCTCTCCTCGCCGCTCGCCGAGCACGACGGCCGCATCTACTGGTGCGCGCGGCACCTGGACGACCCGCACGCCCGGCGCATCCTCGACGTGACCGACCTCGGCTACCACGCCAAGCCGCTCAGCAAGCTCTTCCTGCGCAACGTGCTCAGCCGCTACGAGCAGCAGGACGGCGTGGTGCAGCTCGCGGGCCGGGTCGTCAACCCGCTCGGCGCGGTCTCCGCAGGCGCCGCGGTCACCGCCGAGCTGGAGCTCAAGGCGCGCCGCCGCAGCGTGCAGACCTTCCGCTTCCCGGTGCGCAAGGTGGCGGTGGACGGCGACGGCATCGTCTGGCAGGCGGCCGTCGACCTCAGCCGCCGCTTCCATCCGCTCGGCGTGATCGACACCGTGTGGGACATGGCGCTGCTGCTGACCGTGGACGGTGAGCAGACCAGGACCCGTCTGACCACCGGCGACATGCAGCCGGCCGGCTCGATGGACGTCCGCCCCCGGCTGACCCGGCTCGTCGCCGACCAGTTGGTGCCGGAGGTCTCGGCCAAGGGCCACCTCGCCTTCCGGGTCGCCGCCGAAAGCCCCGGCGCCCGCCGCACGCAGGAGATGCTGGTGCGCGGCGCCAAGACCCGCGCCGGGCAGATGGCCCTCAGCGGTCTGCGGGCGGCCCGGCGCAGCAAGAAGAACCTGACGTCGCAGGAGAACAAGGTCCGCGTCTACAAGGAGATGCTGCGCCGCCTGCCGATGCGCAAGGGGACCGTCGTCTTCGAGTCCCACATGGGCAAGCAGTACAGCGACAGCCCGCGCGCGATCTACGAGGAGATCCGCCGCCGGAACCTGCCGGTCAAGGCGATCTGGGCGTACTCCGGCTCGACGGCGGGCTTCCCCAAGGACGCCGAGCTGGTCCAGCGCTGGTCCTGGCAGTACCTCAAGGCGCTCGCCCAGGCGGAGTTCTGGGTGGACAACCAGGGCTTCCCGCTGGACCTGCCCAAGCGCCCGGAGACCACCTACCTGCAGACCTGGCACGGCACCGCGCTCAAGCGGATGGGCTTCGACGAGCCGAACCACAAGCTGATGGACCCGCCCGCCCGGGACCGCTACCGCAAGGCGCTGGCCAGGTTCGACCACTTCCTGGTCCGCGGCGAGCACGATGTGCGCACGCTGGTGCGGGCGTTCGGGATCTCCCCGGACAAGGTGGTGCGCAGCGGCTACCCGCGCAACGACGCGCTGGTCCGGCAGGCCGCGCAGGACGCCAAGGACGGCGGCCCGCGCCGGGACGCCGAACTCCAGGCGCTCGCCAAGCGGTTGGGGATCGCCGAGGACCGCAAGGTGCTGCTGTACGCCCCGACGTTCCGCGCCACGCAGCAGGGCGGGGTGCGCCGCTTCGAGTTCCCCTTCGACGTGGACCGCTTCGCCGAGGAGTTCGGCGACCGCTACACGCTGCTGGTGCGCACCCACTACCTCAACCACGTGGTGCTGCCGCCCTCGGTGCGCGGCCGGGTGATCGACGTGAGCGCGGAGCACGACATCACCCCGCTGTTCCGGCTGGCCGACGTGCTGATCACCGACTACTCGTCCGTGATGTTCGACTACGCGCTGCTGGACCGGCCCATGGTCTTCTACGCCTACGACTGGGAGGAGTACGCGGAGGACCTCCGCGGCACCTACTTCGACCTGCGCGAGCAGGCGCCGGGCCCGTTCGTGGAGAGCGAGGACGAGTTCTTCGAGGCGCTGTCCGACCTGCCCGCGCTGGCCGCCGACTGGGCCGCGGCCCGGCAGCGGTTCGCCAAGGAGTTCGGCGAGTGTGACACCGGTAACGCGGCCGAGCAGGCCGTGAACGTTCTGTTCGGCACGGAGGGCGAGCGATGAGCCGTCTGCGAGACATCTTCTTCGTCGCCAACGAGGTCGACGAGATGGGCGGGGTCGCCAGCTGGCAGCACCAGATGGCGGCGCTGTTCCACGAGCGCGGCCACCAGGTGCACGTCGTCGGCATCGCCCCGGCCAACGTTCCGGCGGGGCGCGAGAACCTGCCGTACCCGACCACCACGCTGTACGGCGTGCGGCCGGCGTCGCCGGTGAAGCCGCGGGGCCGGGCCAGGCTCAACCCCGCCGCGCACCGGCAGGAGGCGGCCCGCCGCGAGGCGATGCGGACGCAGGCGGCGAAGCTGAGCGCACTCTTCCGGGCCGCTCGCCCGGGTGCCGTGATCATCGTCACCCAGGTGTGGGCGATGGAGTGGGTCGCGCTCGCCGACACCGCCGGCCACCTGGTGATCGGGATGAGCCACGAGTCCTTCGAGGCGAGTCGCAAATCGTCCCGTTTCGCCCGGGTTCAGACGTTCTACCGTGACGTGGACCGCATGCTGGTACTCACCGGCGAGGACGCCGACCGGTGGATCCGCGCCGGGATGAACAACGTCGGCTTCATGCCCAACCCGCTGCCGCTGACCACGGACACCCCCTCGCGGCGCGAGGAGAAGGTGGTGGTCAGCGTCGGCCGGCTCTCCCCGGAGAAGGGCGTCGACATGCTCCTGGAGGCCTGGGCCGAGGCCGCCGCGACCAGGCCGGAGTGGATCCTGCGGATCTACGGCACCGGCGAGGAGGAGGCCGCGCTCCACAAGCAGTGCGCCGAGCTCGGACTTTCGGGCTCGGTGGAATGGCCGGGGCGCACCACGGACGTTCCCGGGGTGCTGCGCGGCGCCTCGATCTTCGTGCAGTCCTCGCGGTCGGAGGGGTTCCCGCTGACCATCCTGGAGGCGATGACGTTCGGTGTGCCGTGCGTCGCATTCGACTGCGCACCCGGAGTGCACGAGATCATCGCCGACGGTGAGGACGGCCTGCTGGTGCGGCCCGGCAACACCTCGGAGTTCGCACGGCAGTTGGGGCGTCTGATGGATGACCGGGAACTGCGCGACCGGATGGGCGAGCGCGCCCGGGTCCAGGTGGAGCGGTACGCTCCGCAGACCATCGTGCAGCGCTGGGAGGAACTCTTCGACTTCCTCGAACGTTGACGGGTCCGGCCCTCGCCGCCCGCCCGGCCGCCGAGCAGGGGCTCCGGCTTCCGGGCACAGAATGGGACGGTATCGTTCCCCCATCATCGCCCTGTACGACGTGCCCGGGTCCGGCGCAGCGCCGGCCCGCCTGTACGTACCGGACCAAGCCTCAAAGAAAGCACCCCGCGTGAATCGACTAGTCGAGTCCCCGGTCGCGGCGGTCAGTACGGACGAGGGACTGAGTCCCCAGGAACTGGCCGCCCGGTACGGCTTGGCGGTGAGCGGTGCCCGGCCCTCGCTCGGCGTGTACACCCGCCAGCTGTGGTCGCGGCGCCACTTCATCGCGGCCTTCGCCACCGCACGGCTGACCGCGATGTACACCAACGCGCGCCTCGGGCAGGCGTGGCAGGTGATGACGCCGCTGCTCAACTCGGCCGTCTACTACCTGATCTTCGGCATCATCCTCGGCACCAGCCGCGGCACGCCGAACTTCATCCCGTACCTGTGCACGGGCATCTTCATCTTCAACTTCACCCAGTCCGCGGTGCTCTCCGGCACCCGGTCGATCGCGGACAACCTGGGGCTGATCCGGGCGCTGCACTTCCCGCGGGCCTGCCTGCCCATCGCCTTCACGCTGATCCAGCTGCAGCAGCTGATCTTCTCCATGGGCGTGCTCGCCGCGATCGTGCTGATGACCGGGGTGCCGCTGACGATCAACTGGCTGCTGGTGATCCCGGCGCTGCTGCTGCAGTCGGTCTTCAACGCAGGGCTCGCCCTGATCATGGCCCGCATCGGCGCCAAGACCACGGACACCGCACAGCTGATGCCGTTCGTCCTGCGCACCTGGATGTACAGCTCCGGGGTCTTCTACAAGCTGTCGGTCTTCACCGACCACGCGCCGCACTGGGTGGCCACCGTCCTGAACGCCAACCCGGCGCTGATCTACATCGAGCTGGTGCGCCACGCGCTGATCGACACCGTCACCTCGGCCAGCCTGCCGCACCACGTGTGGCCGATGGCCCTGGGCTGGGCGCTGGTCATCGGAGTCGTCGGATATGTCTTCTTCTGGAAGGCGGAAGAGGAGTACGGCCGTGGATGACGCGATCACCCCGGACGCCGCCACCGCGGGCGGGCGGATCAGCAAGGAGATCTCCAGCACCCCGACCGTGATCGTGGACGACGTCCACATCGTCTACAAGGTCTACGGCGCCGGCGCCGGCAAGGGCAGCGCGACCTCCGCGCTCAGCCGCATCGTCACCCGCAAGGCGTCGCCGTCGGTGCGCGAGGTGCACGCGGTCAAGGGCGTCTCCTTCACCGCGTACAAGGGCGAGGCCGTCGGCCTGATCGGCTCCAACGGCTCGGGCAAGTCGACGATCCTGCGGGCCATCGCCGGGCTCCTGCCGCCCGAGCGGGGCAGGATCTACACCAACGGCCAGCCGTCGCTGCTGGGCGTCAACGCCGCGCTGATGAACGACCTCACCGGTGAGAAGAACGTCACGCTCGGCTGCCTGGCCATGGGCATGTCCCGCGCCGAGACCCGGCAGCGGCTGCCGCAGATCGTGGAGTTCTCCGGCATCAACGAGCGCGGCGACTTCATCTCCCTGCCGATGCGCACCTACTCCTCCGGCATGGCCGCCCGGCTGCGCTTCTCCATCGCCGCGGCCAAGAGCCACGACGTGCTGCTGATCGACGAGGCGCTGGCCACCGGCGACACCCGCTTCCAAAAGCGCAGCGAGGAACGGATCAAGGAACTGCGCGCCGAAGCCGGAACCGTCTTCCTGGTCAGCCACAACAACCGGGCCATCCGCGACACCTGCGAACGCACCATCTGGCTCGAATCCGGAGTCCTGCGCATGGACGGCCCCACCGAGGAGGTCGTCGGCGCCTACGAGGAGTACATGGGCGGCAAGAAGAAGTGACCTCCTGGCGATGATCGGCACCACCGCGCCCGAGCGCCTCGCGGCTCCCGAAGCGGGGCCCGCGGGCCGACCCGGGCTGCGCGACCGGCTCGGCCCGCTGCTGCGCCGGGCTGCCGTGACGGTGGAGTTCGACCGCCGGGAGGCGCTCACCGCCGCCGGGATCTACCTGGCGGTGGCGGCCACGGGCTTCGCCGTCCTGCTGCTGGTCTGCCACCATCTGGGCTTCGGCACCGAGTACGTGCTGCGCCGGTGGGACAGCAAGAACTATCTGAGCGTCGCCGAACACGGCTATCCGCACCACCTCGTCTACCTGCCGACGGGCAAGCCCACCTGGTCCACGCTGGCGTTCTTCCCGCTCACCCCGTTCCTCATCGCGGGCGTGCACCTGCTCACCTCGCTGCCGTACCCCTATGCGGGCGCGGCCGTCTCCTGGTCGGCGGCCGTGGCGGCGGCGGTCGCGGTCTTCACCCTGGTCCGCGCGGTCGCCGGGCGCCGGACGGGCTACGCGTGCGTGGCGCTGTGGGCCTGCTCCCCGTACGCGTTCGCGCTGTGGGTGCCGTACTCCGAGGCGTGCTTCGCCGCCGCGCTACTGTGGGCGCTGGTCTCGCTGCTGGCCCGGCGCTGGGTCACGGCCGGGGTGCTGACCGCGCTGGCGGGCACGATACGGCCGACCGCGAGCGTCCTGGTCGGCGTCGTGATGGTCACCGCCGGCTGCGCCCTCGTGCGCCGCCGGGCCGGTGCGCGCGCCTGGGCGGGGCTGCTGATCGCGCCGCTCGGGCTGGTCTTCAGCTGGCTCTACCTCGGCCACCAGGCGGGCCGCCTGGACGGCTGGTTCCAGGCGGAGTCGGCCTGGGGGCAGTCCTTCGACCTGGGCCGCGGCACCATGCACTTCATCGCCAAGGTGATGGCCTTCCGCCACCAGGACATCCCCTACCCGGTGGTGGTCGCGCTGCTGGCGCTGGTGGCGGTCGGGGTGGTCGCGCTGGCGATGGACCGGCGGGTGCCGTGGCCGCTGGTGCTGGCTCTGGCCGGGGTGTGGGAGCTGGCCTTCGGCACGCCGGGCTCGCCGCTGTCCAAGCCGCGCTTCCTGCTGCCCTTCCTGCCGATCCTGCTCCTCCTGGTGGCCCGGCCGGTCTCCCGGCTGCCGGTCCCGGTGCAGGCGGGGCTGTACGGGGCGGGAGCGGTCTTCGCCGGGTGGTACGGGGCCGGGCTGCTCACCGTCTACCCCTGGTCCCCGTGAGCACCCTGCGGCACCGATCGTTTCACTTCCGTAACCGGACCGGCGAACCCGTACCGTACGGTTGGCGTCTTACCTCCTGGGAAAAACCGACCTGACTGGTGCTGTTTCCGCCCGATGTCGTCTTTGTGATAGGGGTAGTGCTCTGTGGAAGCGAACCTGATGGTCGGCGGCACCGTGGACACTCCGCATGCGCCCGGTCACTGAAGCGGAGCCCGTGCCGGCGTCGGCCTCGGGCGGCCGCCTGACCCGACGACTGCCGCGCCTGCCGCGCCCCTCCTGGCTGGGCAGAGCGCGGGCCCACGCCGCCCACCAGGTGACGCTCGCCGCCACACTGCTGGTGATCGTGGTGCTGGCGCTGATGGTGGTACGCCTGCCCTGGGCCGGGGACCTCGGCATCCACGCGGCCACCATCGAGCGACTCCGGCACAACCTCGGCGCTCCGGGCGACCCCCTCGTCGACGCCAAGGTCAACAGCCCGTACTACTCGCCGTGGATGGTGCTGCTGGCGCTGCTGTGCGACGCCACCGGCCTGGGCACGTTCCCGATGCTGCACATCGCGGCCGGGATCGCCCTGGTGGCCCTGCTCACCGGGCTCGCCCACCTCGTGCGCACCTTCACCACCCGGCGCACGGCCGTCCCGCTGGCCATCCTGTGCGTGACGTTGCTGAGCGGATGGTCGCTGTTCACCTGGAGCGGCTTCCCCGGTCTGACGTCGCTGTCGCTGTGCCTGGCCTACCCCAGCACGCTCGCGCTGGGTGTCGCCTTCCACCTGTGGGCGCTGGCCCGCAAGGCGCTGGCGCGCGACTGGGGGATCACCCGCTACCTCCTCCTCGGCGCGATTCTCGGACTCCAGCTGCTGATCCACCAGTTCACCGGCGTGGTCACGGTGCTGGGGCTGGCGGCCGTGGTGTTCGGGGCCCGGCAGTGGCCGCGCCGGGTGGTGTGGGGGCGCATCGCGGCCGCCCTGGCGGTGACCGTCGTGGTCCTGCTGGCCTGGCCGTACTACTCGTTCCTCTCCCTGCCCTCGGCCGGCGACCTCGATCAGACGCACGAGTCGCTCTACACCCATCTGACGTCCCGGTTCTGCCTGGTCGCGCTGGGGGCCGCCGCGCTGGCGGTCCGGTTCCGCCGCGACCGGCGCGATCCCCTGGTGCTGCTGTTCGCACTGGGCTCGGTGGTGTACGCGGCCGGGTGGGTCACCGGCCACTACTCGCTGGGCCGGGTGCTGCCCGCGGTGCTGATCTCCGCACAGATCGCCCTGGCCCTCGAGGCGGCGGGGGCCGGCAGGCTCGCCACGCGGCGCGTGTTCGCCCCGCTGACGGCGGTGGGGCTGCTGGTCGGCGTGTGGGCGCAGATCGGCACGCTGACCTTCGTCCTGCAGCCGTCGGCGCTGCCACCGGTGGTACGCGCCGCGCCGTCGGAGAGCCTGTGGTCGGACTTCTCGTGGATCAGGCCGTACGTGCACTACGGCGACACGATCATGACCGAGGACTACTACGCGCTGCGCCAGGCACCCGCGTACGGCGTGTACACCGTCGCCCCCGGCTACCCCGACTTCTTCCTGCACGACGAGGAGCAGCGGAAGTCGGACACCACCCGCTTCTACGCCCCGCACACCACGCGCGCACAACGCCTGCGCCTGCTGAAGAAGTACCACGCGAAGTGGGTGCTGACGGCCGACGCCGACGGCCAACTCGTGCTCAGGAACGCCGCGTTGAAGCCGGTCGCCACCGAGCCCACGCCGCCCGAGTCCGCTGTCGGCGCGACACCGCCTGCCGGCTGACGGGCGGGCCCGGTGCGGCCGTCACCCCGGAAGCGACCACAGCTGCTCCGGCCGGTGGTCGCCGCACGGCCGCACCCGCAGCCGCGCACCCTCGGCCCGAGTCGCGGCAGCCCCTTCCAGGCACCGCCCGGAGGCCGCGCTGACCAGTTCGCCCGTCACCCGGTAACGCCACCGCTGGCGCGCCGAGCCGTCGCAGCGCCGCACCCCGACGCCGCCGCCGTCCCCGTCCCCCCCGTCGGCCGGGGCGGTCAGGGCCGTCAGGCACCGGCCGCCCGAGCGGACGGTCCCGTCACCGGGGACGCGCCAGCTGTCGCGGGCGCCGCCGGTGCAGCTCGCCAGGGCGACCGGGTCCGCGTGCGCGTCGCCGGCGCAGGCGCCCGAGGCGTTCTCGATCTGCCCGGTCGGAACGGCGGCGGCGCAGCCCCGCCCGGGGGTGACCCGGAAGACCGCGGTGCCGTGTGCCGGCACCCGGGCGGTGAGGGCGCCCCGGCTGCGCCTGACGGCCCCGGTCCACACGTCCTGGACCCGGTAGGAGCAGCCGCCCCGGGCGGTGAAGCCGGCCTGCGAGGCGGTCGTGGCGAGGGTGGCCGTTCGGTCGCCCCGGTTGAACAGGGCGACCGCCCGGGAGCCGCCGGACAGCGGCTTGACGAGGACGTCGCCGTGCGCGCTGCGGGCGGCCCGGGTGGCCTGTCGGCCGAGCCGGTCCTGGTCGATCGCGATGAGGCGGCGGTTGCCGGCGACCGCGAGCGCGTCGGCGGACATCGCGGCGACGTCCGTGGACAGGATCAGGGGTGCGGCCATCATCGACCACAGGGCCATCTGGGTGCGCGACTCGGCCGGGGTCAGCCCGTCGCCGGTGATGAGGAAGTCGGGGTCGTTCCAGTGCCCCGGTCCGGCGTACCGGGCGAGCGGCACGTTGTAGCCGTAGTTGGTCATCAGGCTGCGCCACTTGTCCCGCCTGCCGTGCACGGCCACGTCCCAGCCTTCGCGCCACAGCTGCCCGTAGCGGGGCAGCCAGTCGAGCGTCCGGTACCACGCGGGCGTGCCGCAGCAGAAGTACGCCGGGGCCGACTCGGAGAAGACGATGCGGCGGCCCGAGCGGGCGAGCGCCCGGCCGGTGCGCGCGTACAGCTCCCGGTAGGCCCGCTCCTTGGAGCGCCCGTGGGGGACGGGCACGTTGCAGCCGTCGAGCTTGAGGTAGTCCACCCGCCAGGCGGCGAAGCGGCGCACGTCGCGTTCGATGTGCCCGTAGGAGCCGGGGTAGCCGCCGCAGGTGAGGGTGCCGGCGTCCTCGTAGATGCCGAACCGCAGGCCCATGGCGTGCAGCCGGTCGCCGAGCCATCGCATGCCGTGCGGGAACTTCACGGGGTCGGGGACGAGGTCGCCGTGCGCGTCGCGGGCTCTGCCCATCCAGCAGTCGTCGACGGTGACCGTGCGGTACCCCCTGGCGGCGAGCCCGGTGCGCAGCAGGGCCTCGGCGTTTCCGAGCATGACCGCCTCGGAGACGGCGCACTCGTAGCGGGCCCAGTTGTTGAAGCCCATCGGCGGCGTGCGGGCCAGGCCCTCGCCGCCTTCTGCGACCGGCCGCACCCCGGCCGCCGCGGCCGCGGGCGCCGCGCCGAGCATGAGCGCCGCCCCCGCCAGCAGGACGGTGCCGGTGCGGGCGAGGCGGTAGGGGACTCGCAAGGCAACCACCACCCGTCTGAGGCACTGTGCGCGGAACGTAGTCAGACCACTGCTACCAGCCGCCACCGGCCCTCGCCACCCGGGCTCGTCCGCGGCTGCGGTTAGGCTGTCGGGCATGACGTGGCTGATCACAGGCGGAGCAGGGTACATCGGAGCGCACGTGGCACGCGCCATGGCGGAGGCCGGGGAGCGGGTCGCGGTCCTCGACGACCTTTCGACCGGTGTCCCCGAGCGGCTGCCGCGCGAGATCCCGCTGATCCAGGGGTCCACCCTCGACCGCGAGCTGCTGGACCGCGCCATCGCGGAGCACGGCGTGACGGGCGTGGTCCACCTGGCGGCGAAGAAGCAGGTGGCGGAGTCCGTCGAGCGGCCGCTGTGGTACTACCGGGAGAACATCCACGGCCTGGAGGTGCTGCTCGGCGCCTGCGCGGCGGCCGGGGTGAAGCACTTCGTCTTCTCCTCCTCCGCGGCCGTCTACGGCATGCCGGATGTGGACCTCGTCACCGAGGACACCCCGTGCGTGCCGATGAACCCGTACGGCGAGACCAAGCTGGCCGGCGAGTGGCTGGTCCGCGCGGCGGGCAAGGCGCACGGGATGGGCACGGTCTGCCTGCGCTACTTCAACGTCGCGGGCGCGGCGAGCCCGGAGCTGGCCGACGTGGGCGTGTTCAACCTGGTGCCGATGGTCTTCGAGAAGCTGGACGCCGGCGAGCCGCCGATGGTCTTCGGCGCCGACTACCCGACGCCCGACGGCACCTGCATCCGCGACTTCATCCACGTCCAGGACATCGCCTCGGCACACCTGGCGGCCGCCCGGCGCCTCGCTGCGGGGGCGACCGGGGACCTGACGGTGAACATCGGCCGCGGCGAGGGGGTCTCCGTCAGCGACATGGTGGCCCGCATCTGCGCGGCCACCGGGCACGACGACGTCCAGCCGAAGATCATGGAGCGGCGCCCCGGCGACCCGGCCCGGGTGGTGGCCTCCGCCGAGCGCATCGCCGCCGAACTCGGCTGGTCGGCGCGGTACGACGTGGACGAGATGATCGCCTCGGCCTGGGCGGGCTGGCGGCTGCGCCACCCGCGCTGACCCGGCGCCGGCGGGCGCGGTGCCCTGCCGCACGCGGTCGCGCGTGCGGCAGAGCCCGTCACCTCAGCCGATCTTGACGTTGTCGCCCCACCACTGGTTCGCGCCCACGTTCCACGACTGCACCGGGGCCTGGAAGGTGCCGTCGGCGTTGGTCTTGAACGTGAACATCGCGGCGCTGCCGTCCGAGTAGCCGTAGAACGCGGCGATCCCGGCGCGCCCGCTGCCGTCGAAGTTGCCGCCGACGAACTTGGCGTGGGTGGTGTACCACTGGTTCGGTCCCACGTTCCAGGACTTCACCGGCGCCTGGAACGTGCCGTCCGGGTTCGCCTTGAACGTGAACAGGGCCACCGATCCGTCGGCGTAGCTGTAGACCGCGCCGATGTCGGTGTGCTTGTCGCCGTCGAAGTCGCCCGTGGTGAGCTGGACGTTCTGCCCCCACCACTGGCCGGCGCCGACGTTCCAGGACTTCACCGGCGCCTGGAAGGTGCCGTCCGGGTTCGACTTGAAGGTGAACAGCGCCGCGCTGCCGTCCGAGTAGCCGTAGAAGGCGGCCAGTTCGTCGCGCCCGCTGCCGTCGAAGTGGCCCGAGGCGAGCTGCACGTTGTTGCCCCACCACTGGCCGGCGCCGACGTTCCACGACCGCACCGGGTTCTGGAAGGTGCCGTCGGCGTTGGTCTTGAAGGTGAAGGTGGCGGCGCTGCCGTCCGAGTAGCCGTAGAACACGGCGAGTTCGTCGCGCCCGCTGCCGTCGAAGTCGCCCGAGGCGAGCTGCATGTGGTCGCTGTACCACTGGCCGGGGGCGACGGTCCAGGACTTCACGGGCGCCTGGAAGGTGCCGTCCGCGTTGGACCTGAACGTGAACAGCGCGACCGACCCGTCGGCGTAGCTGTACAGGGCGGCCAGGTCGGCATGGCCGTCGCCGTTGAAGTCGCCGGCCACGAGTTTGACGCTGCGGTACGTCCACTGGCCGGGGCCGACGCTCCAGGACTTCACGGGCGCCTGGAAGGTGCCGTCCGCGTTGGACCTGAACGTGAACAGCGCGACCGACCCGTCGGCGTACCCGTACAGGGCCGCCACGTCGTCGTGGCCGTCGCCGTTGAAGTCGCCGCGGACCCGGGAGGCGGTGCGGTAGCGCTGGGGCGGCGTGGGGACCGGGGCGCTGCCGACGTCGAGGTAGTCGGCGTCGATCCCGAGCCGGTCGCCGCCGTAGGTCTCGTAGCCGTTCCAGTACTGGTGGACCCGCTGGTGCTGGGACCAGTAGTCGCCGCCGGGCAGGTCCATCGGGCCGTCGGAGACGTCGGCGTTGCCGTCCCAGTTGGCGGTCCAGATCACGTCCGGCATGGCGTAGTCGGAGTTGTAGTACACCGACGCCAGGTCCGGGACGCCGCTGCTGCCGCCCGCGTAGACCCCGGCCCGGTAGCCCAGCGCGCGCATTTCGGCGCTCCAGCCCGCGACGTAGTCGATGACGCGGCCCGAGTACACGGAGCTGGTGTAGTTCTCCATGTCGAGGTAGACCACACTGCCGGCGGGGAACCCGAGCGCCTTGGCGTCGGCGACCGCGTCGTCGGCGGAGTCGTGCCCCTGGCTCCGGCCGCTGCTGGAGGAGATTCCCGCGGCCTGGAGGCCGGCGTAGACCGGCATCATGTGCCAGCCGGCGGCGGCCTGCGCGCTCACCCAGTCCGCGGAGAGGTTGTCCTGCGCACAGACGCGTGTCGGGCCGCCGATGTAGATGCCGACCGCGCTGTACGGCGACGAGTTCCACCAGTCGTTCATCACGCTCGACGCGGGCGCGGCGCAGGTGTCGAAGCCCTTGCCCGTGAAGGAGGTGTTCGGCACAGCGGCGGCGGCCCGCGGCGAGCGGGCGGTGGCGCGGTGCGGAACGGGCGTGCCCGGCTTGGCACCTGGGCCGACCCGTCCGGAGGCGATGACGGCGGAGATGGCGCCGGGCGAGTGGCTGTAGGTGGCGGTGACCAGCACGCCCGCCCCCGCGACGGCGAGCTGGACCTGGTGGTCCTCGGTGGCGGCCACGCGCTTCGGCATGGCGGCGCCGGCCGGGACCTGGACGACCTTCGCCGGATTCTCCACCACGGCGTCCGCCGCGGGCTCCACCAGGACCGCGTCGGCCTTGCCGCCGACCATGTGCGCCGGGCAGGCCTGCCGGGCGCCGGGGTGGCCCAGGTAGACCACGCTGCGGTCGAGGCGGACGCAGGTGCCGGGCGCCTTGTCCAGGTTCACCACCGGCCACGAGGCGGGCACGTCGAGGGTGAGGCCGTGGTAGGTCACCGGATGGCGGCTCACCGGCACGTGAGCGGAGCCGGCCGCGGGAGCCGCCGCGTGCGCGGTGCTCACCCCGGGCGCCAGGAAGGCGGCCGACACGGCCACGACGGCTATCGGTCTGAGCCGTTCACGAATGCTTCGGGCAGCGCTTTTGAATGTGGACATACCTCTCCTGCATCTCGGGTTTCAGGGAAATCACGCTGAACCCTAGGAGGGGCCCACAACCTCCGCAACAGAACTTTCTGTACGCCGAGTTGAGAACGGAACACCGAATTCCAGGCAATTGCCGAGAGCGCTCGACGCGGCCCGAATCCCCGGAAAAAGGGCGAAAGCAAGGTACTTTGACGTGATATCGGTTGTTTACCGGGCGATCACACCGCCTACACATCACACACAGGAGATCCCCAGTCCGGCCAAGCGGTTTGCCCGCGTTTGGCGGGGATCACCGGCACGGCCGCCGACCAGGCAACTTTTACTGATCTTTTATAGGCGGCTCAGCGCCGCCCGAGCCGCCTGCGCACCACCGACAGGGCACCGCTCAGCCCTGGGGCGAGCCGCAGCGCGAGGGCGCCGTCCGCGGTGGCGTAGGGCTGCACCAGCAGGGCCCCGGCACGCCGGCTCGGCACGGCGGTGCGCCTGGAGCCGCCGCGCACCGCCTGGGTGGCGGTGGTGATCCGGCTGCCGTCCGCACAGCACACGGTGGCCCGCAGATCCCGTACGGCCAGGCCGTGGCCCGTGGCGAGCGCGGTGAGGTCTACGGAGAGCCCGGCCGTCCAGCCCGAACCGTCCGGCAGCGCCGTCAGAGCGGCGGTACGGGTCTGGAGCGGTTCGCCGGTGTCCCGGTCGAGCCAGACGGCCTCGACGGACTGCGGACGGGCCGCGGCGAGCCGTCCGTACAGGTCGTGGACGCGCAGCCGCAACCGGGTGTGGACCGGCCCCGGCAGCAGCAACGCCTCGACGGTGAGCGGCAGTTCGCCGCTCCGGCAGTCGGCCGGGAGGTCCAGCGGCACCTCGGGCAGGTCCGCGCTCCACACCGCCTCCGGCTGGTACGGAGGCAGCAGCCGGGCCGGGCGGGCGGCGAGCGCGGCGAGCCTGGGCAGGTCGCGCGGCCCGGGCGCGGCGAGCACGACCCGGGCGATCGTCCGGGCCGCGGCCGGGGCGGCGGCGAGGTCCTCCTCCTCGAAGCCGCCGAGGTACTCGCGGGTGAGCCGCCACCACTCCCGGCGGTACTCCTCACCGCGGCCGCCGAGTTCGCGTACGTACATCCGCACCGAGCGCTCCAGGAAGCTCGCCCGCGCCGCCCGCGCCAGCACCTCGTTCCCCGCCGTTCCTCCCGCCGCCTGATGGATGGCGACCACCTGGCGGTGCGCCTCGATGCGCGAGCGCCAGTTGTCGACGCCGGCCCGGTCCAGCGAGATCGACAACTGCTTGGCGCCCCGGCGCACATGCCAGACGTACACGGTGTCGGGGACCAGGGCGATGCGCGCTCCCGCGGCCAGCACGCGGGCGGTGAAGACGAAGTCCTCGTAGACGAACCGCCCGTCGGGGAAGGCGATGGCGTGCTCCCGCAGGAACTCCGTGCGGTAGAGCTTGTTGACGCACAGGGTGTCGTCCGCGAGGCGCGGCTCGTCGGCCGGGTGCGCCACGACCGCGGCCGTCTCGTACAGCTCGGGCCGCCAGGGCGTCTCGCGGCCGTCGGGGAGCTCCCGCCGTACGGCGAGGCCCGCCGAGACGTCGGCGGCGTGCGTGCGGGCGGCGGCCAGCAGCGCGTCCACCGCCCCGGGCGGCAGCACGTCGTCGCTGTCGAGGAACATCACGTACGGGCAGGTCGCGGCGCGGATGCCGGCGTTGCGCGGGGTGCCGCAGCCGCCGCTGTTCTCGGTGCGCCGCACCACCCGCAGCCGGGGTTCGGCGGCCGCCAGCGATTCGAGCACGTCCCCGGTGCCGTCCGTCGAGCAGTCGTCGACCGCGACGACCTCGGCCACCGCGGGCCCCTGCGCGAGGGCGGAGCGGACCGCGTCGGCGATGTGCGAGGCGTCGTTGTACCCGATGACGACGACGGTGACGGCGCTGCGCTCTTCCTCGGTGCTCACGCCCGCAAACACTACAGTGGCGGGCGCCGCCCCCTTTCGGGGACCGGCGCCCGCCACTGCTGTGCGGCTCCCGGACAGGTTCGTGTCATTCGTGGAACAGGTGCATTCCGGGGACGGTGAGCGTGCCGCCGAACTGGCCGGCCTGGAGCACCGTGACGTTGGTGAAGAAGGCGGCCGGGACGTTGAGCGGCGGCGGGCTCTTCGGGGTGAAGGTCACCGGGATGAGCCCGAAGAGGTTGCCCTTGAGCTCCTCGGTGTACATCGTCACCGTGCCGTTGCGGATGGTGGACGTGCTGCCCTGGCGGGCCTGCACGTGGAAGTGCGTGCCGTTCGGGCCGTCCGTGATCTGGTGCAGGTTCTTGATGTCGACGCTGGTGGCGGTGAACTTCAGCACGTCCTTGACGGTGCCGTTCTCCGTCTTGACCTGGACGACGCCGTGGTAGTCCAGCCCGAGCAGGGTGAGCAGGTCGGTCTTGAGCGTCCAGGGCGTGTTGGGCAGCAGTTCCGGCGTCTGCTCCACCTTGGCGTCCGCCAGCGCCTTGGCGTTGTACGTGGGACACGGGAAGCCCTGGCCGTCGGTGGGCGAGGGCGTGGCGGAGGGGGTCGCCGAGGGCACGCTCTTGGCGGTGCTGTCGGCCGCTCCCGCCGCGGCACCGGTGGCCTTGGCCGCCGCGTCCCCCACTGTCTTGCCCAGCGACCCGGCCGGAGCGCCCCCCGACCCGCTGCCGCCGCCGCTCGCGCTGCCGCCGCTCCCGCTGCCGCCGCCCGCGGGGGGCGTGGCGCTGGGCGTCGGCGTGGGCGTAGGAGTGGCGGAGGGGGTCGGAGCGGCCGTGGAGCCCCCGCCGAACAACCCCTTGAGGGCGTTGCCGAGGCCCAGCGGATCCAGCGGGTTCCTCGTCTGGGCCGGCGCGGGGGCGGGTGTGGAGGCCTGCTGCCCGCCGGCGCTGTTCGCGCTGCCCGGCGCCGTGGTGTGCGCGCCACCGGAGGTGCCGGTGCCGGACGCGCCCGAGGACGACGTCCCCGATGCGCCGGACGTGCCGGACGTGCCCGGTGCGGCGGTCTGGGCCGAGCCGCTCGGTGACGGCGAGGGGGTCGCCGACGGGGTGGCCGACGCGGACGCCGAGGGTGTGGCCTGCGGCGACGGGCTGTCGGACTGGGTGACGCAACGATCGCCCTTGAACGGGTTCTTGGGCAGCTCGTCGGCCTGTGCCAGGCGCGGGGTGAGCCCCATGCCCATCAGCACGGCGGTCGGCATCGCGGCCAGCGCGATCGCCTTGCCCGCGGGAACGTGGACCCGGGTGAGCAGAGGCTTGCGGGGGGCAGCGTGGCGTGGCCCCGTTCTCAGGCCGGATGTGTTCCCTTCGTCGTCTCCCCTGCCCCCCTGGGTCACCCCCTGGTCCTCGTCATCCCGCACGGTTCCTCCCGTTCGTCGACTCGTCGTCGGCCCCCATCCCGTAGACGACCGGTCCCGCCACGACCGGCTCGGGGGCCTGCTCACCCGGGGCCTGCGGAACGCCGGGCGCCCAGGCGACGGCGAGACCGCCGCCGATCAGCGCCAGCAGGAAGCCGACCAAGAAGCCGCCGAAGTTGGAGACGACCAGCGACACCAGGGCCAGCAGGATCGCGGCCACACCGGCGAAGACCCGGGCCGTCGACTGGAACCACATGGTGAAGCCGAGGACCACCAGCAGAACGCCGATGATCAGCGAGCCGGATCCGGCCGTGGTGGCCATCCGGACCGTCAGCTGCCCGAGGGTGAGGTTGGCATAGGGGAAGTACATGATCGGCAGTCCGCCCAGCAGCGTCAGCAGCCCCGCCCAGAACGGGCGCTGGCCGCGCCACGTACGGAAGGACCGGCGCCAACTGCCGAATCGGTCACGCAGTCCTTGCGACTCGGCGCTCATTGAAAACAGCTCCCTGCGACCGGCGATCGGTGGTTCGGTGAGCGGGCGGAGCGAGGGACGGTCGACCGTCCCCCACTCGCGCCCGTCGGTTACGGGTGCGTCAGTAGCACTCGTTGTCGCCCTTGAGGACCTGCATGGACAGGCCACTGAGCTTGAAGGTGCCCGCGCTGGTGGCCCAAGCGGTCTGCTTGACGCCGGTCAGCGTGGCGGAGTCGGCCTCCTGGGCGAAGCCGCCCGGGTCGGCGTGCTCGCCGCCGCCCTTCATGCCGGGGCCCTTCTGGCTGTCCCCGGCGGCGACACCGATGTTGATGTTGTTGAACTGGGCGTCGGCGTTGAGGTTGTCGAGGTCGATGTAGAGGTTCTTCGCCTCGACCGCGCTGCCGTTGCCGCCCGCCTTCAGCTTCATCGTGACGTCGCCGATGAGCGGGATGTTCGGGATGACCACCGACTGGCACATCCCGTAGATCTTGGCGCTCTTGAACGCCGAGACCGCGATCGGGACCGCCTTACCGCCGTGCTGCGCGTCGACCGCGCCGTACTGCAGGAAGCCGTTGCCCTCGAGCCGGTCAGCGGAGACCTTGAACTGCTGGCCGGAAACGCTGAACGACGCGGCGAGCGCGCCCTGCGCCAGGGCCACGCCTATCGCCGCGGTCGCGGCGACGCTCGGCACCATGACGACGGCGAAGCGCTTCCATCTGGTTCCGCCACGAGTCGTCTGTGACTCCATGACTTTCCTCCTTCTCGGACGTACATCTCCGGCCCTGAAGCGGAATCGGGGCCTGGGATGGGAGAAGTGCTACGTCCTCGGGAAGGAGAGCGCCGTCATCGGCGGCCGACGCGCAGGTGCGCCACGGCGTTGTCCGAAGTATCGGCGATCACCCCCGAGCGACAGCCACTGGCCACGCTCTCGCGCAACCTGCTGGACAGGCCCTGCCGGTTGGGGCAGGTACCCCCCTGTCCAAGAGCGGCGGCGGTTGCCGCGCGCCCTGCTCGGTGGGGAACCCCTTCGCCTTGCGCCGACTGGTTTGCCGGGCTGTCGAACGGACCGAGCTTGGCCGATCGTGGTCCATTCACGGCCGGGGCACAAGGGCTTCCGTTACTAGTGAGTAACGGCGACATAACCTCGGCGCGGCCAACGAGCGTAGCCCCGGCACGCAGGGTGGCCGCGGCGGGGCAGGACGAGTCCGATATACACGGCCAAAGCGGGTCAGAAAAGGCCGCTTGACTTACTCAAGGTAACGGCGGCCGCCCTTCATTACGATTGAATAAAGGGCGGCCGCCATGCTGGGAGATCAGCCGCGGTCGTCACCGCGTGTCATGAAGCGGAATCAGAACAGCACCCGGGCCAGCGCGGTCCGCGCCGCGGCGACCCGCGGGTCCTCCGGGCCTACTACGTCGAACAGTTCGAGCAGCCGCACCCGCGCCCGGTCCCGGTCGTCACCCGCTGTGCGCTTGACGGTCTCGACCAACCGCCCGAAGGCGTCCTCGACATGGCCGCCGAGCAGATCGAGATCGGCCGCCTGGAGCTGGGCGTCCACATCGGCCGGGTCGTCGGCCGCCGCCTTGCGCACGACCTGCGGGTCCAGATCCCGCACCCGCTGCATCAACTCGGCCTGGGCCAGCGCCAGCTTCGCCTCGCTGTTGCCCGGGTCGTCGGCGAGCACGTTCTTGTACGCCTGGATGGCGCCGCCGAGGTCGCCGCCGTCCAGCGCCTCGTGCCCGGCGGCCAGCACCGGGTTGACGGGGGCCTGCGGGGCCGGCGCCGCCTGCTCGGTACCGGCCTCGACCTGGAGGCCGGTGATGCCGAACCGCTGCTCGGCCACCTGGACGAGCTGGTCGAAGACCTCGCGGACCTGGGCCTCCGGGGCCGCGCCCTGGAAGAGCGGCATCGCCTGGCCGCCGATGACGGCGAAGACCGCGGGGATGCCCTGGACACCGAACTGCTGGAAGAGGAGCTGGTTGGCCTCGACGTCGATCTTGGCGAGCAGCAGGCGCCCGGCGTACGACTGGACGAGCCGCTCGAGGACCGGGCCGAGCTGCTTGCACGGCTCGCACCACTCGGCCCAGAAGTCGATCACGACCGGGACCTCGAGGGAGCGCTGGAGCACCTCGCGCTCGAAGGTCTCCTCGGTGACGTCGATCACCAGCTGACTGGCGGAGACGGCGGCTTCGCCCCCGCGGGCGGCCTGCTCCCGGCGCACCTGCTCCGCCTTCTGCTTGGCCTCACCGGCCGCCTTCACCGCGGCGAGGTCGACCACGCCGCTCATGGACATGTTCCGTGGCTGCATGAGGTCAATCCTCCCCCCTCGCCGGGACAACCGTGAACAGACATGGGATACCCCGCCGGAACGCGGGATATCCGGATGTCCGTCATCGGGCGCCGCTTGGTCACAGAGCGCGGGTCCCCACCCGCGCGATGGCTGTCGCTCGTTTCGCTACGACCTGTAGCGTATCTCGGTATGCCCGCCGATCCGCAAGCGAAACCCGTTACGGCGGCGTTACGGCCACGTGATCTCCCTCACGGGTTACCGGACGGTAAGGTGCCAGAGGTGACCAGAACCGGACGTCCGCGCAGCCCCGAGGCCGACGAGGCGATCCTGGCGGCGGCCCGGCAGGCCCTGGTCGAGCTCGGCTGGTCCAAGCTCACCATGGGTGATGTCGCGACGCGCGCCGGGGTCGCCAAGACCACCCTGTACCGGCGGTGGGCCAACAAGAACGAACTGGCCGTCGACGCGGTCGCCGCGCTCTTCGACGAACTGCGGCTTCCCGACCGCGGCAGCCTCCAGGCGGACGCCGAGGGCGTGGTGATGCACTTCGCGGAGCTGCTGGAGCGCCCCGAGACCAAGACCGCCCTGATGGCCGTGGTCGCCGAGTCCACCCACGACGACGCGCTGCGCTGCCGGATCCGGCACGCGATCGTCGACCGCCAGAAGCGGCTGGTCGAGACGGGCCGCAAGCGCGCCCAGGCCCGCGGCGAGCTTCCCCCCGACGACGGCGACACTGACACCGCCGCCCGCAACCGCGACCTGATCTTCGACGTGATCGCCGGCGCGGTCGTCCACCGCATCCTGGTCAGCGGCGAACCGGTCGACCGCGCCTGGGCGCGCGCGTTCACCACCCTGCTGATGGGCGGCCTGCCGGCGGCGATGCGGACCCCACTGGAGTAGCCCGTTCGAGTGAACCGGTGGAATGGCCCGACCGAGTGACCCGATCGGGTGAGGGCCGCCCCGGGCGGCGGTTGCGGCGCCGGGGGCGGGCCTCCGGAACGGCCTAGAAGCGGGCCGGTTCCGTGTAGATCCCCCACTCCTCCCGCAGGGCGCCGCAGATCTCGCCCAGGGTGGCCTCGGCGCGCACCGCGTCGAGCATGGGCCCGATCATGCTGCCGCCGTCGCGGGCGGCTGCGACCATCGCACCGAGCGCGGTGCGCACCGCCGCCTCGTCGCGGGCGGCCTTGCGGGCGGCGAGGACGCGCACCTGTTCGCGTTCGACCTCGTGGCTGACGCGCAGGATCTCCAGGTCGCCGGTGACCGAACCGGTGTGGCAGTTGACGCCGACGACCCGCTTGTCGCCCTTCTCCAGGGCCTGTTGGTACCGGAACGCGGACTCGGCGATCTCGCCGGTGAACCAGCCGTCCTCGATGCCGCGCAGGATGCCCGAGGTCATCGGGCCGATGGGGTGCTCCCCGGTGGGCACGGCCCGGGCGCCCGACTCCCTGATCCGGTCGAAGATCTTCTCCGCGTCGGCCTCGATCCGGTCGGTGAGCGCCTCCACGTACCACGAACCGCCCAGCGGGTCGGCGACGTTCGCCACCCCGGTCTCCTCCATCAGCACCTGCTGCGTGCGCAGCGCGATCTCGGCGGCCTGCTCGCTGGGGAGGGCGAGAGTCTCGTCGAGGGCGTTGGTGTGCAGGGAGTTGGTCCCGCCGAGCACCGCCGCGAGCGCCTCGACCGCGGTGCGGACCACGTTGTTGTACGGCTGCTGCGCGGTGAGCGAGACGCCCGCGGTCTGGGTGTGGAAGCGCAGCCACTGCGCCTTGTCGGTACGGGCGCCGTACACGTCGCGCATCCAGCGGGCCCAGATGCGGCGCGCCGCGCGGAACTTGGCGATCTCCTCGAAGAAGTCCACGTGGGCGTCGAAGAAGAACGACAGCCCGGGCGCGAACGCGTCGACGTCCAGCCCGCGGGACAGGCCCAGTTCGACGTAGCCGAAGCCGTCGGCGAGCGTGTAGGCCAGCTCCTGCGCGGCCGTCGCCCCCGCCTCGCGGACGTGGTAGCCGGAGACCGACAGCGGCTTGTACGCGGGGATGCCGCGCGCGCAGTACTCCATCAGGTCGCCGATGAGCCGCAGATGGGGCTCGGGCGCGAAGAGCCACTCCTTCTGGGCGATGTACTCCTTGAAGATGTCGGTCTGGAGCGTGCCGTTGAGCACCGACGGGTCGACGCCCTGGCGTTCGGCGGCGACCAGGTACATGCAGAACACGGGGACGGCCGGGCCGGAGATCGTCATGGAGGTGGTGACGTCGCCGAGCGGGATGTCCTTGAAGAGGATCTCCATGTCGGCCGCGGAGTCGATGGCCACCCCGCAGTGGCCTACCTCGCCGAGGGAGCGCGGGTCGTCCGAGTCGCGCCCCATCAGGGTCGGCATGTCGAAGGCCACCGAGAGGCCTCCGCCGCCGTTGCGCAGGATCATCTTGTAGCGCTCGTTGGTCTGCTCGGCGTTGCCGAACCCCGCGAACTGCCGGATGGTCCAGGCGCGCCCCCGGTAACCGGTCGGGTACAGACCGCGGGTGAACGGGTACTCCCCCGGCCAGCCGATCCGCTCGAACCCGGGCACGTCGGCCCCCGGCGGCGGCCCGTACACCGGGTCCAGCGGGTCACCGGAGAGCGTGGAGAAGTCCGCGTCCCGCGTACGGGCCTTGTCGTAACGGGCCTGCCAGCGGCGGCGGCCCTCCTCAATGGCGTCGGCGTCCATAGCGCAAATTTACTAGGACGTCCTAGTAATTGTCGACGGCAGAACGCTCCCCGTGTCGCGGGAGCGGCGTCCGTGCGGCCGGGCGGCGTGGCCCGGGCAGGCGCGCGTCAGGCGCCGACCGGCTCGGCCTCGGCCTTGACCAGCGGTTCCAGCTCGCGGCTGACCCGGCGCTCGACGAAGAACGCGGCGGTGGGGATCGTCCCGGCCAGCAGCACCCACAGCAGCCTGCTGAACGGCATCTTGGCCTTGCTGCCCATGTCGAAGGCGAGGACCAGGTAGACCACGTACAGCCAGCCGTGCGCGATGCCCACGATGCCGACGAAGCCGGCCGCGCCGCTCACGTGGAGCAGGTACTTCGCGATGACGCCGACCGTCAGCAGGATCAGCAGGACACCGGTGACATATGCCATCACGCGGTACCGGGTCAGGACGGAATTCTTCATGCCGATGAGCCTAACCCGGCCCGCTTCACCCCCGCGGACGCGGGGAGCACCGCAATGCCCCGGTAACGGGTGAGCACACTGTGCGGGTCACCCCGCCGGCGGGGAGCCGTGCTCTGCGGTCAGGGCAGGCGCGAGTCCCGGCCCGCCTCCCGGAGGTCTCCAGGCGTCACTCCTGCGTGAAGTCTCCCGCCGCTATCCGCAGCGGCCGCAGCAGCGCGAAGATCTCCGCGCACTCATCGTCGTCGTAGACGCCGAGTCCGAAGTCCATGGCCATCAGGTCGCGGGTGGCCGCCTCCACGACCTCGCGGCCCTTGTCGGTGATCGAGGCGAGCGTGCCGCGCCCGTCGTTGGGGTTGGGCCGCTTGGCCACCAGCCCGGAGCGCACCAGCCGGTCGACGGTGTTGGTGACGGAGGTCGGATGGACCATCAGCCGCTCGCCGATCTTGGACATCGGCAGTTCGCCCGCCTTGCTGAAGGTGAGCAGCACCAGTGCCTCGTAGCGGGCGAAGGTGAGCCCGTACGGTTTGACCACCGCGTCGACCTGGCCCAGCAGGATCTGCTGGGCGCGCATGATCGACGTGATCGCGCTCATCGACGGCACGGCACCCCAGCGCCGCCGCCACAGATCGTCGGCACGGGCGATGGGGTCGAAGGGCAGACTCAACGGCTTCGGCACGCCATTGAGCGTACCCGTCGGTCACATACTGGGCGCAGGCGTCTCGTATGGCGATCGTGCCGGCGTGCGCCCGGCACACTCGGGCGCGCGGTGAGGCGATTGCGCGCTCCCGCGTGTTCGGTACGCGGGGTGCGCGGGTAGCGCTCACGCCGACAGGTGGCGCTCCACGGTTGCCACCTTGCCGGTGAGCGCGTCGGTGACCCCGGGACGGATGTCCGCCTTGAGGACCAGGGAGACCCGCGGCGCCCGGGCCTCGACGGCGGCGACGGCCCGTTTGACCACGTCCATCACCTCGTCCCACTCGCCCTCGACGGAGGTGAACATGGCGTCGGTGCGGTTGGGCAGCCCGGACTCGCGGACCACGCGGACGGCGTCGGCCACGTACTCCCCGACGTCCTCGCCGACGCCGAGCGGGGTGACCGAGAACGCCACGATCATGCGTTGACCACGCCCTCGCGGCGGGCGCGGGCGGCGATCACACCGGCCTCCTCCTCACGCCTGATCTTCCGGTCGCCGAAGAAGCCGCCGGCCGGCAGCACGGAGAAGAGGAAGAAGAGCGCGACGCGGCCCAGCGGCCACTTGGCCTTGTTCCACACGTCGGCGAGGAAGACCAGGTAGAGGATGAAGAGCACGCCGTGGATCATGCCCAGCGGCATCACGAGGTTGATGTCGGTCAGCCGGCTCAGCAGGCTGCCGAAGATCAGCAGCGCGAGGAACGAGACGGCCTCGGCGATCGAGATCAGGCGCAGGCGGCGCAGGGCGGCGGCGGTCTTGACGTCCACGAGATACCTCGTCGGGTTCGGGTCGGGATCGGGAACGCGGGTCGGGGCAAGGGACCCGCATGCATACTGCGCCGATCTTGTGAATCGACGCACAAGCTCGGGCCCATTGTCGCAGTCCGGTACCAGGACACCGCCGCGGGGTCCCCGTCGGGGGTCCGCTGTCGGCGGCCCCCACTAGCATCGTCACCAGTTGTGACCGACGCCCACGGGGGACGACGATGAAGCTGGACTGGAACCGACGCACCTGCGCCCGTCGCGGGCACATCACCTACGCACCCGACGAGCCGCATCTGCGCCGGCGGCTGCACACCGCGACCGCGCTGGGTGACGCCTGGCGCTGCCTGCGGTGCGGCGACTTCGCCCTGGGCACGCCGCACGGCTCCGGCCCGGCCGACGAGGCCCCCCGGGTGCCGCGCGGCCGCGCCCTGCGGGACCTGTTCATCCTGCGGGTGCTGGCCTTCGAGCGGGCCGTGCGCGGCGTGTTCATCGTGCTGGCCGCGATCGCCGTGTGGAAGTTCAGCAACTCCCAGGACGCGGTGCGCAGTTTCTTCGAGCAGAACCTGACCGTCCTGCGGCCGGTGGCCCTCCACTTCCACTACGACATCGACCACTCCCCCGTCGTCGACACCATCCGCAAGACCTTCGACTACAAGCACTCGACCCTGCTGTATGTGGCGGCCGCGCTGCTGGCCTACGCCCTCATCGAGATCGTCGAGGGCTTCGGGCTGTGGTTCGCCAAGCGCTGGGCGGAGTACCTGACGGTGGTGGCGACCGCCGCGTTCCTGCCGCTGGAGATCTACGAACTGACCGACAAGGTCAGCGGTTTCAAGATCGCCACCCTGGTCCTCAACGTCCTCGCGGTGCTCTACATCCTGCTGGCCAAGCGGCTGTTCGGGCTGCGCGGCGGCGCCGCGGCGTTCGAGGCCGAGCGGCACGGCGAATCCCTGATGGAGGTCGAGGAGGCCGCGGGAGAGATCGGCGCCGTGACGGCGACGGCCTGACGGGCCGGGTCCCGGCGGGGACACGGCAGGCGTTGCGGTTCCCGCGGGCGGACAGGGCATCGGCCGCCTCCCGGTCAGCGACTGGAAAGGCCGCCGGCGGCCGATTTCCGTTCACCACGCGACGACCGGCCGGACGGTTGGCATTCGCCGCGCCTTTCCGCCCGGGCGCCCCCGCGGCGACCTGCGGCGACCCTCCATCGCTTTCCGGCCAGCTCCCCGGCCGGCGGCGCAGTTTCGGACCGTGAGGGGTAGCCTGCGGAGTGTCATGTCGAACAAATAGACTGGACACCATGGAGACCGAGAACGGCGCCCGCTGGCTCACCGACGAGGAGCAGCACGCCTGGCGCACCCATCTTGAGGCGTCGCGGCTGCTGACCTACCAGCTCGAACGGGATCTTCAGCCATTCGGCCTGACGTACAACGACTACGAGATCCTGGTCAATCTCTCCGAGGCCGAGGACCACCGGATGCGGATGAGCGACCTGGCCCGCGCCACGCTCCAGTCCAAGAGCCGTCTGTCCCATCAGATCACGCGCATGGAGAACGCCTCGCTGGTCCGCCGCGAGAACTGCGTTTCCGACCGACGCGGCCTTTACGCCGTACTCACCGACCACGGCTGGGAGACGATGAAGCACGTCGCCCCGCACCATGTCGCCTCGGTGCGCCGCCACTTCATCGATCTGCTTCCGGCCGACGACCTCGCCGCCCTCGAGCGCGCCCTCGCCCCGGTCGCCAAGCACCTGCGCTCGGTACGGGGGCGCGCCTGAGCGCGGTGCGGCCGCCGGCCCGCGCCGTCCCGCGCGCCGTGGAGCCCCTCAGCCGTTGTTGTCGGTGCCGTTGTTCTCGGTGAGCCCGGCGACCAGTTCGTCGGCGGCGGCGTAGGGGTCCAGGGTGCCGGAGACGATGCGCTCCGCCAGGGCGTCGAGGTGCTGGTCGCCCCGCAGGTCGCCGATGCGCTCGCGCAGGGCGGTCACCGCGATGTTCTCCACCTCCTGCGCGGCGCGGCGCAGGCGCCGCTCGGCCAGGACGCCGTGCTCCTCCATCCAGGCCCGGTGCTTCTCCAACGCCTCGACGACCTCGTCGACGCCCTCGGCGCGGGCGGCCACGGTCTTGACGATCGGCGGCCGCCAGTCGCCGGGGGCCCGTGCCTCACCCAGCCCCAGCATGTGGTTGAGCTCGCGCGCGGTGGCGTCGGCGCCCTCCCGGTCGGCCTTGTTGACCACGTAGACGTCGCCGATCTCCAGGATCCCGGCCTTGGCCGCCTGGATGCCGTCGCCCATGCCCGGGGCGAGCAGCACCACGCTGGTGTCGGCCTGCGCGGCGATCTCGACCTCCGACTGGCCGACGCCGACCGTCTCGACGAGGACCACCTCGCACCCCGCGGCGTCCAGCACCCGGATCGCCTGCGGCGCGGCCCACGCGAGACCGCCCAGATGCCCCCGGGTCGCCATCGAGCGGATGTAGACCCCTGGGTCGGAGGCGTGCTCGCTCATCCGCACCCGGTCGCCGAGGAGCGCACCGCCGGAGAACGGCGACGAGGGGTCCACGGCGAGCACCCCGACCCGCTTGCCTCGCTTGCGGTACGCGGTGACCAGCGCGGAGGTCGAGGTCGACTTGCCGACGCCGGGCGATCCGGTGAGCCCGACGACGTAGGCGCCGCCGGTGAGCGGGGCGAGCGCGGCCATCACCTCGCGCAGCTGCGGACTGGCGCTCTCGACGAGCGAGATCAGCCGCGCGACCGCCCGCGGCCGGCCCTCCCGCGCCTGCGCCACCAGTGCCTGCACGTCCACAGCCATACGTTCATGCTCCTCGCTCGCTCGCCGTTTCGCGGGCCGCGGGGTCCCGCCCCGCCCCCCGCCACGCCCCCTGGTGAGGCCCGCAGCCGGTCCCGGGTACCCGGGAGGCACCGGGAAAGGCCCCGGTCCCCGGTGTCGCGGTGCCGGTCGGCCTCGGGTCCGCGGGCCCGGGTCAGCAGGCCCGGTCGCGGGCCCGCGGCCCCCGGGACACGGATACGGCACCTCGGCCCCGGGCGGACACGAACGCCCGCCCGGGTCGCCTCCCGCCCGCGGGGGACCCTCAGGCCCCCGGCACGCGGATGATCAGGGCGTCGCCCTGACCGCCCCCGCCGCACAGCGCCGCCGCGCCGGTGCCGCCGCCGCGGCGCTTCAGCTCCAGGGCGAGGTGGAGCACGATCCGGGCGCCGGACATGCCGATCGGGTGGCCGAGCGCGATCGCGCCACCGTTGACGTTCACCTTTTCGGGGGAAACGCCGAGGTCCTTCATGGACTGCACGGCGACGGCGGCGAAGGCCTCGTTGATCTCGATCAGGTCCAGGTCCTCGACGCTCAGGCCCTCCTTCTTCAGGGCGTGCGCGATCGCGTTGGACGGCTGCGACTGCAGGGAGTTGTCGGGGCCGGCCACGTTGCCGTGGGCGCCGATCTCGGCGATCCACTCCAGGCCCAGCTCCTCGGCCTTCTCCCGGCTCATCACGACCACCGCGGCGGCGCCGTCGGAGATCTGCGAGGAGGAGCCGGCGGTGATCGTGCCGTCCTTGCTGAAGGCCGGGCGCAGCTTGGCCAGCGACTCCGCCGTGGTCTCCGGGCGGATGCCCTCGTCCTTGCTGAAGACCACCGGCTCGCCCTTGCGCTGCGGGATCTCCACCGGCGTGATCTCGGCCTCGAACAGGCCGTTCTTCTGCGCTGCGGCGGCCCGCTGGTGGGAAGCGGCGGCGATCTCGTCCTGCTCGGCGCGGCCGATGCCCAGGCGGGTGTTGTGCTTCTCGGTCGACTCGCCCATCGCGACGTTCTCGAAGGCGTCGGTGAGCCCGTCGTAGGCCATCGCGTCCAGCATCTCGACGGCGCCGTACTTGAAGCCCTCGCGGGACTTGGGCAGCAGGTGCGGGGCGTTGGTCATGGACTCCTGGCCGCCGGCGACCACGACGTCGAACTCACCCGCACGGATGAGCTGGTCGGCGAGGGCGATCGCGTCGAGCCCGGACAGGCAGACCTTGTTGACGGTGAGCGCCGGAACGCTCATCGGGATGCCCGCCTTGACCGCGGCCTGCCGGGCCGGGATCTGGCCGGCGCCCGCCTGGAGCACCTGGCCCATGATCACGTACTGCACCTGGTCGCCGCCGATGCCCGCCCGGTCCAGCGCGGCCTTGATGGCGAACCCGCCGAGCTCCGCCGCGGAGAAGGAACGCAGGCTGCCCAGCAGACGGCCCATCGGCGTACGGGCACCTGCGACGATCACGGACGAACGTGCCTGGCTGGTCATGACGCGGCCCCTTTGCACGGAGGGAAGAGACGGTGGGTTAACGAGGGTTAAGGGCCAATGTACTGACGGGTACGGCCGTCGGTCACCGGCTCTGCGGTGTGACGGCGCGCACGTTGCGTGACCATGCGTGTGAGCGGTGCACTGGAGCCATGCTGACCCGCATCGACCACATCGGTATCGCGTGCTTCGACCTGGACAAGACGGTCGAGTTCTATCGGACAACCTACGGCTTCGAGGTCTTCCACAGCGAGGTCAACGAGGAGCAGGGCGTACGGGAGGCCATGCTCAAGATCAACGAGACCTCCGACGGCGGCGCCTCCTACCTGCAGCTCCTGGAGCCGACCCGCGACGACTCGACGGTCGCCAAGTGGCTCGCCAAGAACGGCGAAGGCGTCCACCACATCGCGTTCGGCACCGCCGACGTCGACGCCGACGCCGCCGACATCAGGGGCAAGGGCGTGCGCGTCCTCTACGACGAGCCGCGCCGGGGCTCGATGGGCTCGCGGATCACCTTCCTGCACCCCAAGGACTGCCACGGAGTCCTCACCGAGCTGGTGACCGCCGCCGGCCACGAGGCCTCCGCCGAGCAGCACTGACCCGCCGGTTCGCCGGCGGAGCGCCACGTCGAGCCCTCGCGCCCCAGCGCGCAGGGCCCCGGCCCCGGTAGAGTGGCCCGACCGACCGGGGAGGGGCGCTCAGCGGCGCCCGGCGCCCCCCAGCGAAGGCATGGCGAGCCCCATGCCACAGGCCAGGGGCGGGCGACGGGCCAGGCGAAGGGTCTGACCCGGACTGCGTGTGAATCTGACACCATTCTCCGGAATGGCTATGTTCACCGGAGAGCTCACCCGGTTGGCGGGTGGGCAGTCCAGGAGACGGATGGGACCGCGGAGTGCGGGGCTACGACCGCTACGAGGCTGACGACCACCTCTCTCAGTTCGAAGCCGAGATGGAGCGGCTGCGGACCGAGCGGGACAAGGCCGTCGACCACGCAGACGATCTGGGCTACCAGGTCGAGGTGCTGCGCGCCAAGCTGCATGAGGCGCGCCGCCAGCTGTCCCAGCCGCGCGCCTACGACAACCTCAGCCACCAGGCCGAACAGCTGCTGCGCAACGCGCAGATCCAGGCGGACCAGTTGCGCGCCGACGCCGAGCGCGAACTGCGCGAGGCCCGTGCGAACACCCAGCGGATGCTCCAGGAGCAGGCCGAACGGCAGGCGCAGCTGGAGGCCCAGTGGCACGCGGAGGCCGTGGCCCGCCGCCGCCGCCTCGACGAGGAACTCGCCGAGCGCCGCGCCACGGTGGAGACGCACGTCAACGAGAACGTGGCGTGGGCCGAGCAGTTGCGCGCCCGTACCGAGTCGCAGGCCCGGCGGCTGCTGGACGAGTCGCGGGCCGAGGCCGAGCAGGCGCTGTCCGCCGCCCGCACCGAGGCGGCCCGGCTGGCCGGACAGGCCCGTGAGCGGCTGGAGTCGGCCGCCGCCGAGGCCCGCGCCGAGGCCGAAGCGATCCTGCGCCGGGCGCGCACGGACGCCGAGCGGCTGCTGACCGCCGCCTCCACGCAGGCCCAGGAGGCCACCGACCACGCCGAGTCGCTGCGCGGCGTCGCCCGCACCGAGTCGGAGGAGGCCCGGCGCGAGGCCGCGGAGCTGACCCGCCGGGCCGAACAGGCGATGGCCGAGGCCGAGAAGTCGCTGCGCGAGGCCCGGGCCGAGGCCGAACGGGTCCGCGGTGAGGCGGAGGAGGCCGCGGCCAAGCGGCTGACCGCGGCCGAGGCCGACAACGAGCAGCGCACCCGCACCGCGCGTGCCGAGATCGCCCGGCTGGTCGCCGAGGCCACCAAGCAGGCCGAGGCGCTCAAGGCCGAGGCCGAGCAGCTGCGCGACGACGCGCGCGCGGAGGCCGAACGGGCGGTCTCCGAGGCGCAGGAATCGGCGCGTTCGGCGGCGGCGGAGGACGCGGCCGCGCAGCTGTCCAAGGCGGCCCGGACCGCCGAGGAGGTGCTGACCAAGGCCTCCGAGGACGCCAAGGCGACCACCAAGGCGGCGGCCGAGGAGGCCGAGCGGATCCGCAAGGAGGCCGAGGCCGAGGCCGACCGGCTGCGGGCCGAGGCCGCGGAGGCGGCCGAGGCGCTCAAGGGCGCCGCGAAGGACGACACGAAGGAGTACCGCGCCAAGACCGTCGAACTCCAGGAGGAGGCACGGCGGTTGCGCGGCGAGGCCGAGCAGCTGCGCGCCGAGGCGGTCGCCGAGGGTGAGCGGATCCGCGGCGAGGCGCGGCGTGAGGCGCTCCAGCAGATCGAGGAAGCGGCCAGCACCGCCGAGGAGTTGCTGACCAAGGCCCGTAGCGACGCCGACGAACTGCGGCAGGGCGCGACCACGGAGGCCGAGCGGGTCCGTACCGAGGCGATCGAGCGCGCGGCGACGGTGCGCCGCCAGGCCGAGGAGGCGCTGGAGCGGGCCCGCGGCGAGGCCGAGGCGCTGCGCGCGGAGGCCGAGGCGGCCGCCGCCCGGCTCACCGCCGACGCCGAGGAGGCGTCCCGGCAGGCCCGTGTCGACGCCGAGGAGACCGCGCGGCGGGTGCACGCCGAGGCTGCCGAGGAGATCGACCGCACCCGCATGGAGGCCGATCAGCGGCTGGCCGCCGCCGAGGAGGCGCTGCGCGCGGCGGCCGAGGAGGCCGAGCGGCTGCGCCGGGAGGCGGCCGAGGAGGCGGAGCGGATCCGTACCGAGGCCGGCGAGCGGATCCGCGGCCTGACCGCGGAGGCGGAGGCCGAGGCGGGCCGGCTGCGCGAGGAGGCCGCGGCCGACGCCTCACGCTCGCGCGCCGAGGGCGAGGCGGTCGCGGTGCGCCTGCGTGGCGAGGCCGCCGCCGAGGCCGAGCAGTTGCGCACCGAGGCCCGGCAGACCGCGGACCGGTTGCGCACGGAGTCGGCCGCCGCGGCCGAACGTATCCAGGCCGAGGCGGCCGAGGCCCTGTCGGCGGCCCGGGAGGAGGCGGCCCGGCGGCGCCGGGAGGCCGAGGAGCTGCTGGCCGACGCCCGCCGCGAGGCCGAGCAGGAGCGGGCCGGTGCGCACGAGCAGAGCGAGGAGCTGCTGGCCGCCGCCCGCAAGCGGGTCGAGGAGGCCGGTGCGGAGGCCGAGCGCCTGGTCGCCGAGGCCGAACAGCGCGCCGCCGAACTGGTGTCGGCCGCCGAGCAGACCGCCCAGCAGGTACGGGACGCGGTCGCCGGTCTGCACGAGCAGGCCGAGGAGGAGATCGCGGGGCTGCGTTCGGCCGCCGAGCACGCCGCGGAACGGGTGCGCACCGAGGCCCTCGAGGAGGCCGACCGGCTGCACGCGGAGGCCAACGCCGAGCGCGAACGCGCCGGTTCGGACGCCATCCGCATCAGGCGGGAGGCCAACGAGGAGTCGGAGCTGGCCAAGGCGCTGGCCGAGCGCACGGTCGCCGACGCCGTCGCGGACGCCGAGCGGCTGCGCTCCGACGCCCAGGCGGACGCGGAGCGGATGCGCGCCGAGGCCGAGCGCTTGCGTACCGAGGCGGCCGAGGAGGCGGACCGGCTGCGCACGGAGGCCGCCGCCGAGGCCGAACGCGTCATCGCGACCGCCGCCGCCGAGGCCGAGCGCACCGCAGACGAGGCCCGCGAGGCGGCCAACCGCAGGCGCTCCGAGGCCGCCCAGCAGGCCGACGAGCTCATCGCCGGGGCCGCCGAGGAGGCCGAGCGGCTCAGGACCGAGGCCGAGGAGCGCACGGCCCGTGCGGCGCGCGACGCCGAGCGCGTCACCATCGAGGCCGAGAAGGCGCGCGCCGCGGCCGTCGAGGAGGCGGAGGCGACCCGTGCGGAGGCCGAGCGGCTGCGCACGGAGGCCGCCGCCGAGGCCGAACGCGTCATCGCGACCGCCGCCGCCGAGGCCGAGCGCACCGCAGACGAGGCCCGCGAGGCGGCCAACCGCAGGCGCTCGGAGGCCGCCCAGCAGGCCGACGAGCTCATCGGCAAGGCGACCACCGAGGCCGAGCGCATCACGAGCGAGGCCCGGGAGGCGGCGGTGCGCACGGCGGCCGGCGCCGAGGAGCAGGCCGACGCGATGGTCGGTGCGGCGCGCAGCGAGGCCGAACGCATCGTCACCGAGGCGCAGGCCGAGGCGAGCCTGCTCGTGGAGCGCTCCCGCAGCGACGCGGACACGCTCCTGGCCGAGGCGCGCCGGGACGCCACCTCGACCCGGGAGCGGGCCGAGGAGCTGCGCGTCCGGGTGGAGAGCGAGGTCGAGGAGTTGCACGAGCGGGCCCGCAAGGAGGCCGCCGAGGCGATGAAGTCGACCGGCGAGCGCGTCGACAAGCTGGTGACCGCCGCCACCGAGCAGTTGGCGGAGGCCGAGGAGAAGGCCCGTGAGCTGATCGCGGACGCCGAGAAGAAGGCGGACGAGATGGCCGCCAACGCGTCCTCGGAGGCGAGCAAGGTCCGCATCGCGGCGGTGAAGAAGGCCGAGGGCCTCATCAAGGAGGCCGAGCAGAAGAAGGCCGGGGCCGAGCGGACGGCGGAGCGCACGATCGCGGAGGCGCGGGCGGAGGCGCAGCGGATCATCGAGGAGGGGCGCCGGGAGCTCGATGTCCTCAAGCGGCGGCGCGAGGACATCAATGCGGAGATTTCCCGAGTTCAGGACGTGTTGGAGGCGTTGGAGTCGTTTGAGGCGCCGGGGGGCGGCGGAGGGAAGAAGTCCGGTTCGCGCGGGGAGAGTTCGGGCGCCGTCAAGGCGGGGGCGGGCGCCGGTGCCGCCCGTTCGGGTGGCAAGCGGTCCGATGACGCTCCACTCGATTGAGCGGACATTCTCCAGATCTCCTGGACTTCCGCTCGATGACACGCCGTCCGGCCCCCTAGGATTCCCCCTATCACCTCACCGGTCTCTTTTGACAGGAACCCCATGAGCGACACTTCCTCCCCCTTCGGCTTCGAGCTCGTGCGGCGTGGATACGACCGCGGACAGGTGGACGACCGCATCACCAAACTCGTCGCCGACCGTGACAGTGCACTGGCCCGGATCAGCGCGCTGGAGAAGCGCATCGAAGAGCTCCATCTCGAAACGCAGAACGCTCAGGCCCAGATCAACGACTCCGAACCGTCCTACGCCGGCCTCGGCGCCCGCGTCGAGAAGATCCTGCGCCTCGCCGAGGAAGAGGCGAAGGACCTGCGCGAGGAGGCCCGGCGGGCCGCCGAGCAGCACCGTGAGCTGGCCGAGGGGGCGGCCAACCAGGTGCGGTCGGATGCCGAGGCCTACGCCGCCGAGCGCAAGGCGAAGGCCGAGGAGGAGGGCGCACGGATCGTCGAGAAGGCCAAGGGCGAGGCGACGCAGCTGCGCAACGAGGCCAACAAGGACGCGCAGGCCAAGCGCGAGGAGGCGGACGCCCTCTTCGAGGAGACCCGCGCCAAGGCCGCGGGGCTCATCTCAGCACTCAAAGACCGGACCCTGACCCGCCTCGGCTCGCATCCACGCGTGCGGGCCGCGCTGGAGGAGCGCAACGAGTCCATCGCGGCGTTCTGGCGGCACGGGGCGGACGAGTACGGCC